>DASQOU010000400.1:0-3132 GCA_035644295.1 Bradyrhizobium sp. | reverse complement strand
GGTATATTTGGCGATGATCTCCAATAGCGGCCTTGTCATGTCGTTGACCGGCGCCTTGCCGTCGGTGACGGCCGCAAGAATCACATCGTGATATTCGCGGTCGGCCCGAACCAGCGCGGCCAGCAGCTTCGTCACCAGCGGTTTGTTGGCGAGTGTCTTTGGCGACGCGAACACCGCGCCAAGCTGCCACGGCGTCTCGTCACCGACGAAGCCCAATAGTTTCGCCCCGCCGTCGTCCATCAGCCTGCGCGCGGTCGAGACCGGCAGCAGCGCCGCATCGACGGTTTCGCCCTTCAACGCGGCCGCGGCGTTCGACAGCGACTGCAATGGCAGCACTTTCATATCACCAAGCTTGAAGCCGTATTTGTCGGCGAGCAGGCCGAGCGAATAGTGAAAACTGGAGCCTATTTGCGTCACCGCGATGCGTTTGCCCGCGAGATCCCTGGGCGTCTTGAGGCCACTCGCGTAGGCGTTATTGCTGGCGAAATAACCGATCAGGGGATAGCCCGCCTTCTCGCGGCTCATGCCGCCGATCACCTTCAGCGTGCCCTTGCCGGCGAGATTATAAAGTCCCGCGGTGAAGGCGGTGACGCCGAAATCGACATCGCCCGACGTGGTCGCAACCGCGATCGGCTGGGCGGCGTCGAAGAATTTCAATTCGATGGCGAGACCAGCGTCGCGGAAATAGCCCTTGTCCTGCGCAATGAACACCGGCGCCGAGGGCGACAGCCGGAGCACCCCGACTTTTGCTCTCAACGCTTCGTCAGCCCACGCGCCTCCCGCCGCTGCCAGCGCGAGCTGCGCTGCGAGGAGGAGCCGCGAGAATCCCACCATCAAGTTTCTTCCGTCTTTGTATTCCAAGGCCCACCCGAGTCGTCCCGGCGAACGCCGGGGCCCAAAACCACCGTCGGGTATCATGAAAGAAGGTCTCTGCCATCCTGCCCCAAGATAGAGCGCGGCGCTTGGGTCCGCGCGGGTTCTTCGATGGTTTTGGGAGGCAAGGTGGGATTCCCGAATGGTGAGTGGCCATGATGTCCCCGGCGGAGAATTTTTGCTATCGAATATCTCTGTAAACGCGAGGGATAGATCCTCTATACCCAATTTGAACCTCGGAAGAGAAGCAAGCATGGTTGCCGCCAAACAGGATGCCGCTTATGCACGTCATTAAAAGGGTTTTCGTGATGACGGGAGCGGTGAGCTTTCTGGCGTGTGCCGTGCTCGCGCTCCCCCTCGACGCTGCTCCCGCTTTTGCCGTGGAGCAATGCCGGTTCATCCAGGCCAAGCCCGAACGGGAGGCGTGTTATCAGCGTCAGGCCGCGGAACTCGCCGCGAAGTGGAAACCCGAGCCGCCTCGTGCATCAGAGACGATGCAATCGCTGGAGCAGATGAAGCACGAGGACGAGGCGCTGAACCGGCAGCTCCGCAGCATCTGCCGGGGATGCTGACTTACATCATTCCGTCATGGCCGGGATCGCAGACAAGTTTACGCAGTCTGCGCAGGGCAGACTGCTACGCCCGGCCATGACGAGGCTTACTAGATCGTGTCTACCCAACCGGCGAACGCGTCCAGAACTTCGCGCAGAACCTCGCCGTCATGGCGTCCGGACCGCGCCAGCACGTGGAAGGAATGGTCGGCGCCATCGACGAGATGCAATGTCGCCAAGGGGCCAAGGCGCTCGACCACGGGCTTGAGCAGCGCTACCTCCGCAAGGCTATCGCGGGTGCCCTGCAGAAACAGCATCGGCACGTGCACATCGGCCAAGTGCTCGGCCCGGTCGCTCGATGGCTTGCCCGCCGGATGCAGCGGAAAGCCCAGGAACGCAAGGCCGCGGAGGCCGGCGAGCGGCGTTGCCGCCTGCACCTGCGAGGTCATGCGGCCGCCAAACGATTTGCCGCCCGCGACCAAGGGCAGGCCCGGACAGCAGAGCCCGGCTTCCGCGACCGCGGCGCGCACGGCGGCGTGCGCGATTCCGGGTGGATCGGGCCGCTTGCTGGCTTTCTCCATATAGGGAAACTGATAGCGCAGGCTCGCAACGCCGCGTTCGCAAAGCCCATCCGCAACCGCCCCCATGAAGGAATGCGTCATGCCGGCGCCGGCGCCATGGGCGAACACAAAGCACGCGCGCGCTTGCGCGGGGCGCATCAGGAGCGCGGAGACCGAACCGGCCTTCCCGATCCCAATGCTGCGTTTCTGCGGAGCTAAGGCCATTCAGCGACGATCCCCCAAAACGACCGCGCAGCGCGCGCGCAAACCGTCGTGGGTATTGCGACGCTGGCTCGCTACTTTTTCTGCGATTTCACATAGGCGATATAGCCGCGCACGTCGGACGCGGGCTCCTCATAGGCCTTGCCTAAGGATTTCTCCATGTCAGCGATGTAGGTTTTGGCCCAGGAAGGTAGCGCATAATCGACAACCGCAAGAAATTCGAGGGTGGCCGCAAGCCTCATGTCGGCGATTGAGGGCGTGGCGCCGCCGATGAAGGGTTTTCCGTCCATATAGAACTGGTGGAACACCTCGAGCGGCTCCGCGATAGCGGCAATGGCGGACTTCTGCGCCGCCTCTTTCGCGGTCGTATCGGCATCGCTTGCGCCCACTTCGCCCGCATATTGCGGGAAGCCGAGCGCCGGATAAGTGCCACGCGCCACCAAGGGATAGAGCGTACCAATCAGATAGAACATGGCGCTATCGATCATGGCGCGCTGCTCGGCCGTCTTCGGATAGAATTTGGTTATCTCGTGCTTGTTGCAGAGATACTGCATGATGGCGCAGCTTTCCCACAAACCACCTTTCGGCAATTCCTTTGCCTCCAGCATCGGTGTCAAGTGTGCAGGATTTTTCGCCATGAATTCCGCTGAACGCGTCTTGCCATAGACGTCGTCTTCGGTGAACTCCAGATTGGCCGCACGCACAAAGACACGCGCCGCCATGTTGTTCACACTCGGCTTCATTATATTCAGTTTCACGGTTTTCCTCCCTTTGTAGTCCCCATTTTGGGGGCCCCTTCGTATCGTGCATGCTCAATAAGGATTCTTCGGCGACCTATCGGCGGAGAGCGATGCGTTACGTCGCGTCATAAGCGCCTCGATGGCATCGGCCAGGTGAACGTCCGCAATGTTGTAGTCGCCACGCGA
>DASQOU010000399.1:0-23051 GCA_035644295.1 Bradyrhizobium sp. | reverse complement strand
GGACATCAGCATGGCCTGGGGAAAGCGCGCCTTGACCGCGGTCGCAACGCCCGCGATCAGGCCGCCGCCGGAAACAGGCGCCACCACGATGTCAGGGGTGATGCCAAGCGCCGTCATGTCTTCGGCAATTTCCCTGCCCACCGTGCCCTGGCCCGCGATCACCATCGGGTCGTCATAGGGCGGCACCAGCGTCGCGCCGCGCTTGGCGGCAATGCCGCGGGCAATCGCTTCCCGATCCTCGCGGTCGCGATCGTATAGCACGACCTCCGCGCCATAGGCCTTGGTGCGTTCGCGCTTGGAGAGCGGCGCGTCGGCGGGCATCACGATGGTCGCCCGCATGTTGAGGATTTGGGCTGCCGCCGCCACGCCCTGGGCGTGGTTGCCGGAGGAGAACGCGACCACGCCGCCGCCGCGCGCGCTCATCGGTATCGACGACAGCTTGTTGAAGGCGCCGCGGAACTTGAACGAGCCCGTCCGCTGCAGTACCTCCGGTTTGAGGAAAACCTTTGCGCCTACGCGGTCACTGAGAACAGGCGGCGACAACAGCGGCGTTCGTACCGCGAATGGCGCGAGCACACGCGCCGCTGCATCGATATCCGCGGAATTCACAGGCAAGGGCAACATCGTCATGAACGACTTGTATCGCGTCCCCCGATGGGCGGGCAAGGTGCTTAAAGCCATGCCAATCATGCGACGAAGCGCGGCTGCTCCGCCGAAAATGGCACCGCGTCGCATTTCGCGTCGATGCTGCGGACATCGGCCATGTTCTCGATGAACGCTCTCGCCGATACCTCCCAGGTATGCCTTGCGGCAAATTCGAGGCAGGCTTGCGGCGAGATCCGCAAGCTCGCGAGGCACGCCAGCCGCAAATCGTCGTTCAACGCGCCGACTGGCGCCGAGCCGAGCACATCGCGGGGACCGGTCACGGGAAAGGCGGCAACCGGAACGCCGCTGGCAAGAGCCTCCAACAGCACCAGGCCGAACGTGTCGGTCTTGCTCGGAAACACGAAGACGTCGGCGGCGGCATAGATGTCGGCCAGTTCTTCGTCCTGCCGCGCGCCGAGGAATACGGCTTGCGGATATTTTCGGGCCAAGGCGGCCCTCGCCGGTCCGTCGCCGACAATTACTTTGGTTCCGGGCAAGTCAAGTTCGAGAAACGCCTCGAGATTCTTTTCCACCGCAACGCGGCCGACGCAGAGAAAGACCGGGCGCGGCAGTCCGAGGTCGGCGACGCGCGGATGAAACAGGCTGGTATCGACCCCGCGCGGCCACAACACGACATTGCGAAAGCCGCGCGCGCGCAATTCGTTGGCCAGAGCCGGCGTCGCTGCCATCACCGCCTGGCTGTGGCGGTGGAAGGCGCGCAGCGCGGCCCAGATCCAGGATTCGCGAACCGGCCATCGGGCCGAGACATATTCGGGAAAGCGGGTGTGAAAGCTCGTGGTGAACGGCACGCCATGCTTGCGGCAATAGCGCCGTACCGACAGCCCAATCGGGCCTTCGGTCGCGATATGAATACTGTCGGGCCGGGCGTCGTCGATCAGGCGGGCGATCTTCGCTCCGTAGGGCAGCGCCAGCCGCAAGTCCGGATAGCTTGGCATGGCGACGGTGCGGAATGACTGCGGCGTGAGAAAACTGACATCGACGCCGAGCGCCTTTGCCGCTTCCGCGGTCATGGTCAGCGTCCGCACCACACCGTTAACCTGAGGATGCCACGCGTCGGTCGCGACCAGAACACGCATCAGGCCGCGCGTGCCGTAACCGAGGCAATTGGGGCGGCCCGGCGCAGCGGATCGGCCCAGGTGATGATTTCAAAACGGCCGTCTTCGTGTTCGACCAATGCTGTGCAGCTTTCCACCCAGTCGCCGCAATTCATGTAGCGAATGCCGTGTTCGTCACGGATCGTGGCGTAATGAATGTGGCCGCAGATCACCCCATCGGCGCCATGCCGTCGCGCCTCGGCGGCGAGCGTCTGTTCAAAGGCGCCGATGTAGTTCACCGCGTTCTTGACCTTCAACTTCGCCCATTGCGAGAGCGACCAATAGGGCACGCCGAACGCGCGGCGGAAGAAGTTGACAAGCCTGTTCATCTGGATGGCGAAGTCATAGGCCTTGTCGCCGAGATGAGCGAGCCAGCGCGCGTTCTGCACCACGAGGTCGAAGATATCGCCATGGATGACGAGATAGCGCCGCCCGTCGACGCCCGTGTGGATGGTGTTTTCCACCACATCGATGCCGCCGAAATGCGTGCCGTAGTAGTTCCTCAGGAACTCGTCGTGATTGCCCGGCACATAGATGACCTTGGCACCCTTGCGCGCCTTGCGCAGCATCTTCTGCACGAAATCATTGTTCGATTGCGGCCAATACCAGTTGGCCTGCAGCGCCCAGCCGTCGACGATATCGCCGACGAGATAAATGGTATCGGCGTCGTGGCTGCGGAGAAAGTCGAGCAATCGGTCGGCTTGCGAACCGCGGGCTCCGAGATGGACGTCGGAGATAAACAAAGTGCGAAAGCGCCGTTCCGGCAACTCTTCACTCATCGAGTCACTTGCCATTTCGCGCACCTAACAGATTCCCATGACAGCGGGATGACTGGTCGCGCTGTCCGCCTGAAGCCTAGAAAGCGCCGCCTTTCAGCACGAATCGGACGCATCTCGCTGAGTCCGCGATAACAGTACGGTGCGACAATCAGGCGACATCGATCGTTCGTTATTGCGGCAAAGGCCCTAACCATTTTAACCCATTAACGGCAGCGGCTAGAGCCTTTTCCGGTTTAGGGGAATCACAATCGCACGTTCACGGGCTCATGGTTCGAGACGCGCGAAGCCGCGCTCCTCACCATGAGGGTTTGGAGGACCTCATCCTGAGGAGCATCGCCAACGGGTCGCGCGAATGCGCGCCCGATGACAGGCTCCGCGATGCGTCTCGAAGGATGAAGCCACCAGAATGGAAAACGCTTTAGCGAGCGACATGCGTCCGCTTTCTCGCGGCGCGGTGCGCCCGAGTTGTGCGGAAGACAGGCCCCTCTCAATACGGAGGGCGCAGGGAAAGCCGGGTGCCCGTTGCACCCGCAGCCTCGCGTGCAAATGAAAAAAGCACACGAGCGTAGTCACCACAGGTTCACCGGAAACACCCGGCCTTCCCTGCGCAATGGTTTTAACGGTTTCCTCCGCGCTCTCCTCGGTGACCGGGCTTTCTTGCCACCGTCATCCCCAAGAAGCTTTGCTTCTCGAGAACTTGACGCCAGCGTCGGGGCGTCAGGACCACACGACTTCGCCGTCCGCGCCAGCGCCGCTCGTCTTGCGTCGCTGCCGCGTCCATTGCATCCCGCATCTAACGTTCGTGACGACCGCGAAGCGCCCCTCTTGCGAGTGCGGAACGGCGTCAATGTGAAGTATATCGGGGATGTGTCGCAAGCGCCGCGGCTGCGGCAGAATGGCACGACAGGCAGATTGCGCATGGTGGACATGCGCAACCTGCCCGACGGGCGAGAGCCTCGAAACCGATAATCCAGCCAACCTATCAAAGCATGGTGGGCGGTTCGCTTAGGGGGCCACTGTGTCCGCTTCGGGTCCAAAAGGCGACATCGCGGCGCGTCAATCGTATGTCGGCTCTACTACCGAAAGCCGACATTCGGAGCCGCACATCGAAGATGCCGTGCCACCACGGCAACGGATTCTTGCGTCCTTGCTTTTGTCCAAGCGTTACTGCTCAACCGGTGTGCCGGCCGGGACATGAGCGCCCGACGCGGTCCACTGGTCGTAGGTCTGGAACTTCAGGCCGAGCTTGTCGTAAAAGACCCGCAGAAAGCCGTCGCTGCCGCGCAATACCGCCGCGGGCATGGCCATCTGGACTTCCTGCGCCATCACGCCGACATAGGCCTTGTCGCTGCCGTTGTAGCTGAAGCGATAGAAGCCGAGGCCGTTATCGAGGTGGCCGAGAAGCGAGATGTCGTGCTTGAGCATCATGTCGGATCGCCGAACAACACGCCGGGTAGTACGCCGGGCAACACCTCGGACAGATGCTACGCCGGGTCGGACGACGCAGCCGGCGCGGTAGACACCGGCGGCACAATAGACAACGGCATTTGCCTCAGGTGTCTCCATAGCCATGGTTGCCGAGAACGCGGTAATGCCGAGCGCGGCGAGCAGGAGTGAGCGCATCGTTTTCTCCTTCGTTCAATTGTTGGCAGGGAGGCTTCTCCCAAAGAATAGCATCAGATTTTCGCCCGGGCGAACAATTGTGCTTCGGGGGCAATTTGCCGCATAAAATTCGTTTCCCACTTAGCCGCGCACAGCAGCGATGTCCCTGGGTCAAAAGCGCCGTTTTGACCGTCGGCCGGTCACTTCCGGTCTACCCCGATAAACAGACGTGCTCGGAGTCGGTCGGCATGTCTCAAAGGTGCCAAAACGGAAGTCGCCAGCCTTACTGCATGTCGACGCAACGCCCGAGCGACCTTTGCCGACTTCACACAAAAAAGGCAGAGGTCCTCTCGATCAGCCAAAAGGCCGCCACTGTGCCGATCGCGTAGGCCGCCATCAGGTCGAGCCGATTGACTGTCCGCTGAATCAGGGCAGGTTCGAGGTGAAGCGCCATTGCGGTGCGGAACAAAGCGCCCGCCGTTAGGACCGCAGCCACGAAAGCCAACTGCCCGATCTCCACGCCGAGGTTGAAAAACAGCAGCGCAACGGGGATCGCATGTTGAGGTAATCCCACCTCGGCCAGCGCTCCAGCGAAGCCAAAACCATGTAAAAGCCCAAAGCTGAAGGCAACCAGCCACGGCAGACGCGCGGTCAGACTTGGCTTTCCGCGCCGTGCATTCACTATCTCGACGGCAACCAGCATGATGCTGAGCGCTATGGCTGCCTCCACAGGAGGACCTGGCACGTTCACAAAGCCCAGTGTCGCCGCCGCAAGCGTAATGCTGTGGGCAATGGTGAACGCCGTCACGGTGACGGCGATGCGCCGCCAACCTCGAACCAGGATCACAAGCGCTAGCACAAACAGAAGATGGTCGAAGCCGAACAGGATGTGCTCGACGCCAAAACGCAGGTAAGTCGCGGCGACTTCTCCTGCACCTGGCGTGGCTTGAACAACGAACGTAGTCCTGGCCGGCGACAGGCGCTCGGTTTGTGTTGCGCCCGCAAGGCTTTCGATGCGAACCAACACGTCAGTCAATGTTGACGAGAGACCTTCAATCGCTACCGCCTGTCCGACCAGCCCTCCATCGCGGCGAATAGTGCGGCGTTCGAGATAGGCCCCGTCGCTAAACGTCGCCCGCGGAGCCTCGACGTCCTGGGTGCCGTCGGGCATTTTGACGTAGATGGCAAGCCGCATGTCTTCACCACGCGCCGGAATCTTGAACAGCAGATTGTAAGTGCTGTGGGTAATCTGGCGCAGCTCCAGATAGCCCGGCCGGAGTTCATCCGAGCAGGCGGGGTGCGCCAACAACACGCCGAGAACGGCAAGGGGTACCAGGAAGCGTTTCATCGGATGGCTTCGACTTGTGCTGACTTGTCGACTTGTTCTGACTTGGCCGGCGGCGTTTCCACCACGATTTCGTAACGCTCCCGAAGCGAGTTATAGAGTTTCTGTTCCGCCTCGAGCCGCCGCGCGTTCGACCATTCGCGGCGGACGGCTTGTCGGACAGCATCGAGCGGCGGGAGACTCCCGGGTATTCGCTCGCTGATGAAGACGAAATGCTGCCCGAAGCTCGAAGAGATCGGTCCTTGCCAGCTGCCCTGCCTCATAACAAAGATGCGTTTGGCGAAACCGTCTCCAAATATGCTCGCGACGTCGTTTTGCGATACGGCCTGAAATTCTTCACCAGGCAGGAACGGGTCGCCCAGCGCCGTTGTTTCTACAGCCGCATCCGCGCGGGCGAGGACGCTCGCGAGTTGTTTGCCGTCGCTGTCGATTGTGCTCGCGCGCCGCGTCGCGCTCAAGAAGACTTGGCGGAACGTAAGATGGTCCTCGGCTCTGAAGCGCTCCGCGTTGGACTTTAGATACCCAGCCAGTTGGTCCTCGCTCGGCTCCCCGGCAGATATATCTTCAGCAAGAAATTCCATTTTCTGCCGAACGCGGCGGCGGATGATGACGTCGTCGCGGTCGAGGCCCGCCGTTCGCCCCTCGCGATAAAACACCTCGTCGCGAATGTAGTCGTCGACGAGGCCCTGCAATTCCTCCTTGCTCGGCGGGCGCTGCCACGTACGGGCGAAACCGTCCGCCAAGTTGGCAATCCGACCGGACGAAACAACGATCCTTGCCGGCGTTTCAGCTTTCTGCTTGTCGACCAGATGGAACAGGCCAAACAGAGCCGCGCCGAGCACGAGAAACTGGAATAACGGCTCCGTCAGCAGCGCGGACTTCAAGGCGTGTACCAGATCGGCGACGTATAGGCCCGCTCGGTCGTCGTCATCGGGGTTTCCTTCGGCATCGTGACGCCAAAATATTTCGCGTCATATGCCGTCCAGCGTGGGGTCGGTATTTCGATCACGCGCACGTAATAGAACGCGCGCAACGCCGGGTCGAAGTCGGGGTCCTTCCACACCGTAATCATCTCGCCCGCGCCGATGGTATTCGTCCACGTCGCGCTCGCTATGTCGACTGTGCTGCCTACTTGCGTCTTGCTGCGGCCATCTGCATCTATCTTGCGGCCGCCGGAGACCGCGACGTCGTAGATGCGCTCTTGCGTCTGGCCATCCTTCGAAAGCCAACCCTTGATGATCTGGATCCGATCGAGATTTGCGCCGATCGGGTCCTTGAGCGCTGCCACAAGGAACGTGGGCGACTTTCCTGTCGGAGCATTGCTCAGGTCGCCACCCATCGGAACACCCTTGGTGTAGCCAATCCTAGCCGGCATGCGGTTATTGGCGTCGCTGGCGTCGAAGTCCCACCCGCCGAAAAAGCGAACGACCATGCGCGGGCCAGTGGTGGCATAAGTCTCGCGGCGCTTCATCGCGTCGAAGAGGGCCTCTCGGGTATTTTCAGTTGCCCAAACGGCAGCGTAGCCGGAGGCCGTCGTCTCCCAGCCCATGATGACGGCCTTGTCGGTTTTGACGAAGGGATGCATCGCTCGATCGGCACTCGGTTCGGAAGAAGATGTCTTGCCGAAGAAATTGTCCTCCTCAACCGCCGAGAGCCCGGTATGTGAATCGGTACTGCCGACCAGGCCGAACTTGTAGGGGTTTACGCCGAGTTCGGCTTCCATCTTGAGGCCGTTCTTCAATGCCGAACGGACGTATTCGAACTCCAGCATTTCGGGCTTCTTCACCTCGGTCAGGTCGAGGTTGCCCTTATCCCAACGCTCGAAGTTTGCGAATTCATCGTTGGGCGAAAGAAATGGATGGGTCTCGCCATCGCCCTTGATCTGGGTCGCCTCGTAGAGCGGCTCCCAGCGGACGCGGTTCTCGGCATATTCGCGGTCGATCCGCTTGCCGTTGAACGACTCGATGATCGGAAACATCCGGCCGTTGCTCAGATTGCCGTTGTGCGCAAGCGCGAGAATTTCGGCGCCGGTTTTTTCCTCGCACATCGCCATCCATTTCCAGAGATCGCGGGGATTTGGACTGCCGAGCGGCGGCAGGGTGGTGAAAGGTTCGACGAGACTCGCCTTGGTTCCGTTGTCGCGCCAAATGATATTGCGATGAAGATTGTTGCCGCCAGCGTTCGAAGTCCACTCATAGCCGATGAAAGCAGTGAAACGGCCAGGTTCATTGGCTTCTTCCGCCGCCTTAATCGTTTCGCGCCAGGCGCTGCGATAGGCCGGCGTCCCCGGCGTGGGGAATCCCTTGGGCATTTGCCCCTTGCCGAAGCTGGTAATGATATCAAGGGCTGCCTGCGCGCCTTTGCCGGAATTGATCTCGTCGTACCACTTCCGGCCTTGCGGCGTCGCCAGCAGGCCGGGATCGCCGCCAATCAGTTGCGGGAAGAAGCCCATGCCGTCCGAATGGTCCGTCACCACCAGGAAATCCAAGGGGCGCGAAAGCTTGGCGCGCTGCCCGCTGGAAGCGATGACCTCCTCGCCCTTGGCAAAACGATAGGCGTCCCTTGGGCCGAGCCGGGCACCGAATGCACCGGCATCCATTGAAAACGAAGTATGCAGGTGTGTATCACCGAAAAATGGGCGGGTGGGGAAGTTGCGGCCCGCATAGGGCGAGTAAGCCGGCTTGGCAGGAAAGGCCTTCTCGGCGCTGCCCTGGTCAAGGGTGCCGATGTCAGTGGATACATTTTGATCGGCAGATAGCGCCGGCGCCGTGAGACTAGCCGTCAGCAGGACCACGAAGCTTGTTTTCTGCAGGATTAGCACCTTCATTGCCGCCTCCTCTACGATGTCGACTTAGATCATTCGGGCCGCCTCTAAAAAGTGATCTCCGCTTGCCACCGATTTTCTTCCTCTGGGTCGATAGGGTCAACGGCGTAAATTGCCGAACGCTGGCACAAAACCGATTCGCTCAATTCCGATGATCGTTTCCGAGCGCTGTTCCCAATCGTTCCAGTTCAAGGGTCAGGCAGAAAAGCGCGAACAGCGCTCCGCCGAGGAGCAGCCCTCGTCCTGCCAGCAAAAGCGCATCGGCATCGTGATCGAGCGCCGGAAGATGCCTGAAGAAAAGCACCGAGAATAATGCCCCGCCGAAGATGAAGCTAAGACGACCAAGGAACGAGAACAGGTGACTCAAAATCAGGTTTGGGCCTCGAAACGGTATTGGAATGCGTAGCAAGCGAACGCAGCGCCAGGATCCACCTCGGCGCCAGATCCAGCGCGTGGTCAAAACGCAGGTTGAGCGTCTCGGTCGTGACGTCGCGAAGAGAGCCATTGGCGCCGCCGCTTCCCGGAGCCGTCCTGTATTGTTCCATCATCTGAAACAGATTTGCCGGAGGCCTAAAGAAGTCTTCGCCGGCATTTGCGCTCTGATCAGGAGCGGACGCGACTTGGGGGGTTGCAATCGTCGGGCGCAGGATTGCTGCAACGAGGAAGCAAACGCCGACGAATGCGCGGCCAATCTTGAAAGCGGCATCGCGCCCTTCCCGTCCAGTGAAAATCCTCGTCTTCATCGGCGATGCTTCGCATCGAGCCGCGTTTCTTAGCGGCTTTAAATGCACGTCGCTACCTGCGTCCCCCGCATCCCGTGCCCAACGTTCATGACGATCGCGAAACACCCCTCTTTTGGAGGTGAGATCAAGGATGCCGGCCCGCGGCAGATTGGCACGACCAGTAAATCAGCGGTTTGCTGATAGGTCTACCCCCTTGGTGCGAAGCGCGGGCGCGCGTCGATGATCCGGCGCTGCATACGGATTGCCTCAGCAAATCGGAGTTTGCGCGCAACGATTTCCGGGCTCGAACCGGGCGCGCGGAGCGCCCGCCGGGCAAATCATTCGACCGATTTTGCCCGACGCGCATATCTGATGCGTCGGGTCAGTTCGCGCGCTTACCCCTTGAGGAACGCGAGCAGGTCGGCGTTGATCGTGGCCGCTTCCGTCGTCGGCATGCCGTGCGGAAAGCCCTTGTAGGTCTTCAGCGTCCCGTTCTTCAGCAGTTTTGCCGACAATGGCGCGGAGTCGGCATAAGGAACGATTTGATCGTCGTCGCCGTGCATCACCAGGACGGGCACGGTGATCTTCTTGAGGTCTTCGGTGAAATCGGTCTGTGAAAAGGCGACGATGCCGTCGTAATGCGCTTTGGCGCCGCCCGTCATACCCTGGCGCCACCAATTCTCGATGATCGCCTCCGAGGCTTTGGCACCCGGGCGGTTGTAGCCGTAGAACGGACCGGCCGCGAGGTCGCGATAAAATTGCGAGCGATTGGCGGCGAGCTGCGCTTGAAGTCCGTCAAAGACTTCTTTGGGAAGGCCGCCAGGATTGGCCGGCGTCTCCACCATCAACGGCGGTACCGCGCTGATGATGGCCGCCTTCGCCACCCGGCTTTCGCCATGCCGCGCCAGGTAATGCACGACCTCCCCGCCGCCGGTGGAATGGCCGACGTGAATGGCATTTTGCAAATCGAGGTGTGACGTCAAAGCCGCAAGGTCGTCGGCATAATGATCCATGTCATGGCCGTCGCCGGTCTGGCTGGATCGGCCGTGGCCACGGCGGTCATGGGCGATGACTCGATAGCCGTGATTGAGAAAGAACAGCATCTGCGCGTCCCAGTCATCGGCCGACAACGGCCAACCATGGCTGAACACGATCGGCTGACCCTTGCCCCAGTCCTTGTAGAAGATTTCGATCCCATCCTTGGTTTTGATGGTGGTCATTTTCATTCTCCATGAAAAACGGCTCTCGCCAAAAATTCACGTCGTCCACTGAGGCGGCCGCGAGCTTTGATGCTCGCGCCGCAGAAGCGTCTATCCATCCGATACGACGCCATGATGGCCATCGGAAGGAATTCGCAAGCCTTTCACTTTTTTCGTCATGGCCGGGCATAGCCGTCCGAAGGACGGCGTCGCTTCCGCTCGCCTTTCCCGGCCATCCACGTCTTTCTTGGGTTAAGCGAAGATAAGACGTGGATGCCCGGCACAAGGCCGGGCATGACGAACTCGCGGGCAAGTCCAATTCCATTGGCTGCATTTCGAGTCAGGTTCTAAGGCGAACCGTTATCCGCTCTCGGATCAAGGTCCGAGAGCATGTTTCCGGCAAGCCCGCGGCTGTCGATGCTGGAACTCCGGCATTTGTCGGGCGTTGCTTCAAACCAGGAAGAGCGCGGGAGGAATTTGCCAATGGCCGAGATCAAGGAACACATGGAAGTCATCGGTGCCGACGGTGTCCACGTCGGTACGGTTGATAGGGTCGAGGGCAGTCGGATCAAGTTGACCAAAAAAGACAGCGGCGAGGGAAGCCACAAGGGTCATCACCACTTCGTTGATCGCAGCCTCGTCGCGGGCGTGGAGGGCAACAAGGTCCGCCTCTCCGCGATCGGTGCCGTCGCCGTCACCATGGAACAAGAAAAGTAGGCGTCAGGCCGCGACCCGATCTTCCTCTTTGGCCCCACGTGCCACGATCCTTAGCGCATCGTCCGGCAACGGCCGCTGCAGCGCGCGTTCGCTTCATTCCACAATGCGCGCATCCAGACGTCGCGCTCTTCGTCGGCTGAAGATTTGTCGCCTCAATAAAACCGATGGAAATGATGGATCGGGCCATGACCGTGCCCGACATCGAGCCGATCGGCCGCCGCGATCGCCGCAGTGACAAAGGCCTTGGCATTACGGACGGCGGCTTCCAGCGCCTCACCTTTGGCAAGGCCCGCGGCGATCGCGGAAGACAGGGAGCATCCGGTGCCGTGGGTGTTGTCGGTCGAGATGCGTGGCGCTGTGAGCGCGATGGCGGCGCTGGCACTGAAGAGATAGTCGATGCTCTCGGCGCCCTGCCCGTGGCCGCCCTTGATCAAGACCGCCGGACAGCCCATGGCCAGGAGCCGCCTCCCCTGGCTCGCGATCGCGGCTTCGCCCGACGCGACCGGTTCGTCCAGCAGGGCGGCGGCCTCCGGCAGATTCGGGGTAATGAGCGCGGCGCGCGGAATGAGTTTGGTGCGCAAGCTGGCTACGGCATCGGCCGAAAGCAGCCGATCGCCGGAGGTCGCGACCATCACCGGATCGAGCACGATGGGTGCTTGCGACCATCGTGCGAGTCCGGCCGCGATCGCCTCGATGGTCGCAAGCCGCGCCACCATCCCGATCTTGACGGCCTTGACGTCGAGATCGCCAAAAACCGCGTCGATCTGCGCCGTGACGAACGCATCCGGCACCGGATGAATCCCGCTCACGCCACGTGTGTTCTGGGCGGTCAAGGCAGTGATGACGGAGGCGCCATAGACGCCGAGCGCGGCAAAAGTCTTCAGGTCGGCCTGGATGCCGGCACCGCCGGAGGAATCCGAGCCGGCGATGGTGAGCGCGATGGGTATCGTCATCGCCCGGCTCGCTGAAATACAGGCTGTGGCGTCGTGCGCATGTTTTGTCCTAGCGCGGCGCGTTGTTGCCAGCAAGTTCCGGGACGCTATATTGACCCCAGGCTCGATGCCTTTTTCGGAGACGACAGCGATGGTTCCCTTCTTCATTCAGATCAAATGCAAGCTCGGCCAATCCTACGCCGTCGCCAACGCGCTTGCGGAAGCCGAAATCGCCTCCGAGATCTACTCGACTGCGGGGCATTACGATTTGCTGGTGAAATTCTATGTCGAAAACGACACCGACATCGGTCATTTCGTCAATGAAAGGGTGCAGACCCTTCCCGGCATCCAGGACACCCACACCATCATCACCTTCAAGGCGTTCGGCACAGGCTAGCGGGTGAACCCATCATTCAAAGCGGTCGGTGGATGCCCGCTTCGGTGCGCATTCCCCGACTCAAGTCGGACCTCGCGTGAGGCCCGAAAAGTGCCAATAGCGGTCACTCCGGCAAGCCGACCAAACGATGCTCGGACTGCGCTTAACTTTCCCGAGCAAGCCGCTCGTTACTCTTACTCAGCGAGTCTCGCCATCACTAACGAGATGATCCAAACTGGCGGTGTCAGCGGGGAGATGTGTTGGTCGGCGCTCGATCCGAGAGAATGTCCGCCATCCTGATCTCGACCGCGACTTTCACATTCGGGTTCGGCAGAATGTAGGGAATTCGAGATGCCGGTGTCGACAAATGCCGGGCAAAGAACGGAGACGCCGATGGTGGCATCCTGCGCGCGTAATTCGTGATAGAGGCATTCGCCGGCCGCAACGACGGCGTGCTTGCTCGCGGCGTAATCGACGGCATGGCCACGCTATAGCGCGGCTTTCGCGACGGCCGCCTTTGCATTGATCTCATCGTACAACTCCTGCTTGGACAGCTTGCCTACCGGCGTCCGCGGCAGCGCCGCCCCGATCTGATCTCGGACAGCAATATCAGCTCACGTCACGGGCATTGCCTACCAGTGCCCTGTCAGGCCGATCACCCAACGCATCCGCCCGTCCAAGCCCAGCACGGGCCGGATCATCGGCCCCGACCTGGCCCTGACCGCCAAACGAACCAAACAGGCCCGGAACTTTGTCCGACAGGAAATCCCAATATCCATGCTCCAGTCCGCGATTCCAATCGGGTTCGGGTCAGAATCGCCGGTTTGACCCTCTGGCGATTACTTCCGGTCTACCCCCAGCTTCGCCAAGGCGATGGCTCAGCAACTCTACTTCCTCCGCCATGGTGGTCGGCAGCAAGAACCGCCCCACATCATTATTTCCATAACCGGAAATATCCGGCGTAATGATCCTGATGTTTGCCTGTAAGTTCCTCAGCAAGGCGACTCCATTGATGGCCCGAGTTCAGCGAGCAATGGAGCGCTATCACGGAGCTAATGGAGCCTGATTCAATAGCGGCTTGAGTAGAAGTTATCATCGTATCGTTTCTAATTAGTCTGCCCATTAGAGTCTCAAGCGATGGAAGTGAGGGAGTTGATTAGGTATCGTTTCACCGCTTGGTGATAACGACCTCCAGATATTCACTTGGCACCACCATAGTGCCGTCACCGGCCCTATTCATGCGCACGATAAGCGCGTGCAGATCGTTCCTGAGATTTTCTTGGGTCGGCGTATCCAGTGCTGCGAAAGCCTTCAAAACGGGACCGTAGAAGGTCTTGAAAACGTCGAGGAAATGCTCGGGCGATCGATAACGGAAATTGAATACGCGCGGCTCGCTCCTGATCGAACTGGCGCCGGCATCGAACATTTCGTTGAGGCATGTGCGGGTGCCCCAGAGCGCCGGCGATTTAGCGCCAGCCGGAGGCGGCAAGTATCTCCCGAGCGTCTTGAAGACCTGTCCGATGAAGCCTTCCGGCGTCCAGTTGGCAAGACCAATCTTGCCGCCGGATTTGCAGACCCGCAGCAGCTCGTTGGCCGCCTGGCTCTGATTGGGTGTGAACATCACGCCGAATGTGGACACAACCGCGTCGAAAGCGGCGGTTGCAAAAGGTAGACTTTCGGCATCTGCTTCAATGAAATCGATTGACAAACCTTCCGCGGCTGCACGCGCCCGCCCGCATTCAAGCAAAGCCGGAACATAATCGGTTGAAGTGACCTCGCACCATCTGCGAGCCGCCGCCAGGCTAACCATGCCGTTTCCGGCGGCCACATCGAGTACCTTTGAGCCGGAACGCAGATCGAGCGCCTCGCAAAGTTCTTCCCCGACGATTTGCAGGGTAGTGCCGACGACAGCATAATTGCCCGACGACCAGGCAGCCTGCTGCCGAATTTTCAGGGCGGCCAGATCGGTTGTAGCGGTGATTTTGGAATTGCCGGGCTGTCTTGCAGGTGTCATTGTGGCTTCCATGGCTCTCTCCTTTTCGGGATCTGCACCCGGTCAAGGGTGATCCGACCGGTGAACCCAAAATGAGCGGGCGCTGACCTAAAAGATTTGAGAGCACCTTGAATTTGCCCTGAGACAGGCTTGATTGTTTCTTGAGAGTCTTCGGGGCCCAGGATTTTCAGCGTGCAATTTATCTTTTCAAATCATGTACTTGATACCAGCCGCCAGGAGCTGAGCTGTGGCGGCGAGGACGTACCGATCGAACCGCAGGTGTTCAATCTGTTGCAGTATCTCGTGGAAAATCGCGATCGGGTCGTCAGCAAGGACGACCTGTTCGACAATATCTGGGAAGGACGAATTGTCTCGGAGTCGACGCTGACCAGCCGGATCAACGCGGTTCGCAAGGCTGTAGGCGACAGCGGCAGGGATCAGCGTTTGGTCCGCACCATCGCGCGTAAGGGATTCCGCTTTGTCGGCGATGTGCATGTCAACCAGCACGAGAGGAAGCCGGGTGAAAGTTCAGTTCATCTCTCGAATAGAGACAACCTCTCGTCTCTCGATCGGCCCGCGATCGCCGTGTTGCCGTTCACGAATATGAGCGAAGAGCCCGAACAGGAATATTTTTCCGACGGCATCAGCGAGGACATCATCACCGCACTTTCGAAACTGCGCTGGTTTTACGTGATCGCGCGCAACTCTTCCTTCGTGTACAAGGGAAAATCCGTTCACTTGAAGCAGATCGGCCAAGAGCTTGGCGTTGGCTATGTCGTCGAGGGCAGCGTTCGCAAGGACGGCGATCGTGTACGCATCACGGTCCAGTTGAACGATGTGACCACCGGGAGTCATATTTGGGCAGAGCGCTACGACAGAAGTCTCGCTGATGTGTTTGCCGTGCAGGACGAAATCGCTCAGGCGATCGTCGCCGCTATAGAACCGCAACTTTATGCGGCTGAAAACTTCCGGGCCCAGCGTAAGCCGCCGGACAGCATGGACGCCTGGGATCTTGTGATGCGCGCGTTGTCTCACTACTGGCGCGTGACACGGCAGGACAACATGGTTGCCCAGGCGCTTCTGGAGAAAGCCATCAATATCGACCAAAACTACGGTCAAGCGCTGGGCGTGCTCGCCGCCTGTCATACTTTCAGCGCCCACATGGGCTGGGAAACGATGGCGGAAGCGGTGCCGGTCGCCGAACGGGCGGCGCTGGCGGCGATCCGCGCCGATAGCGAGGACGCCTGGGCCCACTACGCACTTGCCAGCGTCTACCTGTTCAATCGCCGGTTCGAGGATTCGCTCGCTGAATTCGAACTCGCGCTCGGACTGAACCCCAACTTCTCCCCGGCCAGGGGATATTACGGGGTCGCGCTGGCCTATTGCGGGCGATGGGAAGAGGGTGATCGCGCCGCGCGGCATGCGCTCCGGCTCAGCCCACGCGATCCGTTCGCCGCGATCTATTGCGGTGTTGCCGCCTATTCGCAGTTCGTTGGGCGCAATTACGATGAGGCAATCCGCCTATCCCGGGAAGCGTTGCGGCGTCGCTCCGATTTTGTCGGTGCGCACAGGGTACTAACGGCGGCGGCCGCAGCTGGTGGATTTGATGACGTCGCAAGTGCAGCGCTGATTGAACTGCGGCGCGTGCAGCCCGACATTTCACTTGATTGGATTTCTAGATATATGCCCTTCAAACACGAACAAGAGCGCGCTTGCTATCTGGAGGGTTTTCGTCGCGCCGGCTTGCGCTAGTTTCCAAAATCCAGCGGCCTTCGTTATCGGATCAGAACGGCTACAGCATGGAGCAGTGATAACCCCATATTGGGGGAGCTGGCTCAGAGGCGTCCCGTAAGTGAGGGTCAAAATGGATGATGCTCGTCCCCGATCATGATGGAGTCGTCAACGCGCCATGGCGGATGCTTTTAACGGCAGGTGCACCGGCTGACCGGCCTAACACGCGATTATTCGGCTTGATGTCTCAGATGGGTCAAAAGGCAGGACCTGCCGCCCTTGAAATACGATGTCCGCTTTACCCCCGATAGCGGATATTCGAGGGCGCGGTTGGTATGTTCGCTTTGTTGCCATGAACCGACATGGCACACCGCAGAGCAGTCAAAAGAAGCCGCCAGAAGGCAACTTCCCAGAAAGCCGATGCAGGATGGGTACCAACCGAATTCGGTAAGTTTTTTTAATGACGCGCCCTGCTTCGGCGAAGCATTGACCGAGTTGCTTGCGGTGCCAGACGCTTGCGCCAGGCCCAAAGTGAGCCGCATGGCGGCTACAAAATTGCCTTAGGTCAGTCATCGTTTCGGTCCGAGCGCCGGCAACCATTCGCGCTCCTGTAGTGTCGAGTGGAGTAGCGCCGTGCTCAGTGATCTTCAAACGAAACTAGAAAAGTACGAGTGCAAAGCCGCGCAGTACGAGAAAGCGGCTCAACAAGCGACGAACGGGCCGGACCGCGCGTTCTATCAGGGGCTGGCTCGTTACTGCGACGAGCTTGCGACGAAATTCCGGCAAGTCATCGCCAAGCGCACTGACGCATCTCTGGCAGCCGAATAATATTGGCCTTAACGTCCCGCCAACCTTTCGAAAAAGGCGGCCACAAGGGCCGCCTTTATTTTCAATTCGACGCGAGGGCACAACTAGTTGCCGGAATGCGCGAGCTCGCCGCCGATGCGATTAAAGCGCGCCTTTTGCTCACTGCTCAGCGACCCATAAAAATCATTGAGCGCAGGCTTCACCGTATTGGCTGCATCGATCATCGCCCGCAGACGCTTCTCCATAGCCTCCAGCCGGCCGGGCGGAGTGATGGGCGTGTCCCCGGGGCAGGCAGCTTGCATGAGCGAGACTGCCTTAGCGGTTGCGTTCTCAAGGTGCTTCAGACCACCTTCCTGGGCATCGGTCGGCTTCACTGCGTCCTCGATCCTCTCGATCGGCAGATTTGCAAGTCCGGCTTTCGGCTCGCTGCAGCTCTTGCCATTCTCCGCGGATGTATGACTGACACCGGTGCTGTCCTTGGGATGCTTCGGCCCAATTTCGTTGAAGCGCTCCTTCTGCTCATCGCTCAGCGAGTTATAGAAGGCTTCCATCGCCGGTTTGACCGTCTGCACCGCTTCGAGCGTGGCTGTGAGCCGCAACGTCATCGCCTCAAGTCGACCAGGCGGCGTCATCGCGAAAGCATTTTTCGTGGGGCATGAGGCCTTGAACACGGTGGCGGCGGCCTGGCCCGCGCTTCGTACCTGGTCAAGAAGCCGCTTCTGGTCCGCATTCAAGCCGACTTTGCTGTTGATTTCTGCGAACGGCCAAGCGGTGATGCCAGTGCCGGGCTGCGTGCAAATCTCTTCCATAGCGGCCGACGTCGAGCGGCTCGCAGGCGCGCCTCGCGGTGCATATGCATAGCTGTATTCGGGCGGCGGGCCGCCTTGGCCCCAGAACACACCGTCGAAAAAATCATCATAGGCATAGGCAAAGTAACCATCGTCATAGCCAGACGGCCAGAATGCGTAATCGAAAACGTCCGAATAAGCATAGGGCCAGAACACCGGGCCGTACCACGGCACGAAGGCCGCGCGTAGGCCGAGACTCCAAGCCCGACGTGGCGCCAGCGCAACGGCGCCCGCGCGGTGATTCGCATCTTGCGTCCGTGCGGCGAAACGCGCGGCGAAGCGGCCTTGCTGCGCCGCCTGCGGGGTGACACGCGCGACGCCGTTACGGCGCTCGCCGCGCTGTGCTTGAGCCTGGCCATTGGGTTGCAGCCGCTGCCGCGCGCGCTGTTCGCGCTGCTGATTGATTTCCTGCTGCTTCTGCGCGCGTTGCGCAGCCGGAAGATTTCGCAGTTGACGGGTTTCCTGTTGGCGCAGCGTGCGCTCCTCGCGTTGCCGACTGCGCAATTGCTCGCGCGTTGGCGCAGCCGATACGGCGGTCGTGGGTGCGGCGTTGCGGGCTGCCGGCGAAGTTGCTGTTCGGGTATCGGCCCGCGGATTATTGACAACGCGTGGCGTGGCCTGACGCGCTGGCGCTGCGGCCCTTTGCGGCGCCTGGCGTTGTGGCACAGCCTGTCGTTGCGGTGCGGCCCGGTATTGTGGCGCGGCCTGGCGCTGCGGCATGGCTTGGCGTTGTGGCATAGCCTGCCGCTGAGGTGCGGCCTGAACCTGCGGCGCAGCCTGCCGCTGTGGCGCGGCCTGAACTTGCGGCGCAGCCTGCCGCTGTGGCGGCGCGGCACGCGCTGCGGGGGCTGGATGCGCCGCCGGCGCTCCCTTGCCCTGACCTTGTCCGTGTTCCTGCGCATTGGCGCTCAACGGGATCATCAAGACTGCGATCCCCAGCATGGTTGTCAGCTTCAACACTTTTCTCATGATGAGAATTCTCCGCTACGATCATATTGATCGCAGCCTGAAATAACTGGCGCTCGCATTGTGCGGCGGACTTGCCTCGCGGCGCGCTGATGTTCACCAATGTTGTACGTCCGGCATTGGAGCAATAGTGTCAGTCGGCAAAAGTTCCCGTCGGCCGCCAGAAAAGGCCGCGGATTTGTATCCCGGCTGCTGGTAAGCGGATGGGTCCGCCCCCAAAAAGGGCTAGAGGTCCCATCCGGAGGAATTTGCGTCCGATGCGCACGGCGAGCGCCCCGCGCGGAAAATGCCCGCGACGGCTAGGACTAGCTCCTCGGCGTAAACAGCTGGCACCAGCCGCTCGGGCTGATGTCGCCTTGAACGAATTTGCACGCGTTCGGCGGTTGGAAATTGACGCAGCCGTCGCAGTGCTGATCGCCCTTCGGCGTACCCTGATATTTGGCGTCCGCCTGGCTGACCTTCCGCTGCGCTGCCGCTTGCGAGACCGCCGTAGCGATTGCCGCCGCGCCGAGTGCAAGGGCGGCGCCGGAGAGCGCCACACGGCGTGAGATGCGTTGGCTATCGTTGCCGCCGTTATTCATGATCGACTCCCATCAGGCTTTCGCTTCGCCCAGGTCGATGCCTGTGGTGGCGGAGGCATCGGGCGGACGATGACAATCCTGTTCGCTGTTCACCGGTGCCCGTACTCGGTGAAAACGTAATCTCTTGTCTGCACTAATGTGTGGCAAGCGAACCCGCACTTGGCATCGTTCGCCTGTGGCGGCTGGTCATCTAAAGTGCCGGGCTTGAACGTATCGGATGCGGCGTCGTACTCAAACTCGGCATATCCCCATCCGCCGCTGTCGGCGAACCTCTTGCTGTCCTTCACCATGAAATCAACGTCATGCTGGGTCCCTGGCACCATTGGCTGACCGGGATACGTCTCTTGTTTTTTCGGGATCCAATGGATTTTCGCCATCCTGGCGCCGTCTGGGAAAGGCTTGCCGTTGCCGGGCACGCCCTCCTTATAGGCGTCGATCATTGCGGAATTCCCCATGATCACAGCGATCTTGCCTCCGTTCTCACTGATGGCAATTACTGGCCAGCCTTCGTATCCCCTGAACTCAGCGAACGCGAGCCCGCCCGGGACTTGCAGAGTGTACTTGTCGTGCGCGGAAATGGCCCTGCCGCCCAAGACGGCGACCACCGCTGCAATGATCAAAATTGCTGAGAATGTGGTTCTCTTCATGACTCTCTCCCACGCTTAGCGTTTATCGGTCGAGTCCGTTCAACCGGTGCCGGTTCAGTGCATGTGCGATACAGTTTTAAAGTTGGCTCGTACTTAAAAGGCCGGACATCACCCGCCGGCCGTGACGGCTGGCCTATTATTTCACGCGAAATTCTCACAATCCATGGTGCTCGGCTAGAAATTAAGCGAGGTTCCACGGACTAGCGCTCGCGACATCAACGCCGATCCGGGTTCTCCTCGGCGATGTATTTAGAATGACGCGATTTCGCCTACTCGCTCAACAAGATGCGCACGCGAGGGTGCAGGGTCAAACCGATCAGCGAAATACTGCGTTTCGTTAGCCACCAGTCCTTCGCGGAATTCCATGATGCTCACCGCGTGAGATGGCATGCCGTCATAGGTAAGTACGAATTCAGTGACCCAGAGATCACCGCTGCCGACAATTCGCCGGACCGTAAAGCGCTTGTTGTTTGGCTGAACGAATCGGCTCTCTTGAATGTTGTGCCGACCGCGGATCCGCTCGCCCGATTGCGGATAATCAAGCACAGCATCCTCGCGGTAGATTTCATGTTCGACCTTGAAATCGCTCGCATCCGAAGCATCCCAATGGCGCTCCAGCGCCACCCGCACGGTTCGATCATCCATCTCAATCTCCCACCTACGCTTCCGGCTATCATTTCGGGACCACTGAATTCATTGTGCTGTAGGCTATTCTGAAACGTGGGGCGCTGTTGCCGATCGCGCCAATCGTGTCTCGCCTTACGATGCGGGCGATCGCGGTTTGGTCTAAGGATACGCCTGTGGGGAGCCCGCGCAATGCGCGGATTTCGTCGGCCGGTGGCGGGAAGAACTTCTCGCCTCGATTTGGACAAGTGGCCTAACCTTGAGACACTTCGATTAAACCCGGCGAAACGCTGTCAGCCAATGTCAACCGGTCGATTGTTTGGACAACTAATCGAGGTGGACGGCGAACAAGCCGGGTACGGTTGTCTTCCACAGAGCGCGCTCAATGGAGGTTAAAATGCGAAAGAGAGTTTTGACCGTTCTCGGGGTGTTGCTTATTGCCGCCTCAACGATCCAAATCGCCACAGCCGCGCGTAACGCCCGGAAGGCCGCGCGCGCGCCTGTTCCGGTAACTCAGCAGCTTCGCGAGCGTCACGGGGCCTCTGCGCCTGCGGCCATTCATACTAGAAGCTGTGATAGATTTTGGTGCTACGAGGACTGATCTTGCGAAAGACAGTTATACGGTCGCCAAACTCACCGCGCGGCGTTCGAACTGCGGGGGACGGCGCGGTCTATATGCGCCGCGACCGCGACACTCCCCGGCTCACGACTTGCCCTCGCCCTTCGTCGCCGTCTTGGGCCGTGGCGGGCCATCCACCGGCGGCAGCGATTTGAGATATTCGGCGATCGCGGCACGATCCTCGTCCGACAATTGCGAGGTGTTCTTGATCACGCGCGCCATCGAGCCGCCCGCAGAGTCGTCGTCGGGCGTTTGCCCGGTCTTGAGAAAATGGGCGAACTCCTTGGGACTCCATTCACCCAGTCCCTTTTGCGTGATGTTCGGCACCCAGCCTTCACCTTCCGGATTGGGTCCGCCCGCGAAGCGCTGGGCTTTGATGATGCCGCCGAGGAAATTTCGCGGCGAGTGACATTCGGCGCAATGGCCGAGGCTGTTGACCAGGTATGCGCCGCGATTCCACGAGGCTGAACGCGCAGGGTCCGGTGTGAAAGGCTTGCCGTCCATAAACAGCCATTTCCAGATCCCGACATTGCGCCGGATATTGAACGGAAACGGCACGTCATGATCGCGCACCTTTCCGGACACCGGGCTAAGCGTTTTCAGATAGGCGAACAGGTCGCGAACGTCTTCGACCTTCGCATGCTGGTAGGAGGTATAGGGAAAGGCGGGAAAGTAATGGGCTCCGCCGGGAGAGATTCCTTTGGTCACGGCGTTGACGAACTCGGCCTCGGTCCATCGCCCGATGCCGTCGACCGGATCGGAAGAAATATTCGGTGCGTAGAACGTCCCGAATGGCGAGGGTATTGCGAGGCCGCCGCCGAGCTGCAGGCGGTCGGGTTGGCCGGGCACGGCATGGCAGGAGGAACATCCCCCGGCATTAAACATTATGAGACCGTTGGCCAGGTTTGGCGTGTAGGCCGGTACCGCGGAGGCGACCGGGGGCATAGTCAGCCACCAGAAAATTGCAAGGCCAATGGTCGCGGCAACAACGAGGGTAAGGAAAATTCGTCGCAGCATTCACCTGTCCACTTATCATTCCACCTTACGGCCAGTATGCCAGCCGTTCGAGCCATACGATGCTTGAAAATTTCGCGCCAATAAGGCCATGTGCGGGAATAAGATCGCAAACGCGCTGTTTTGAAACTGGCACCGCCAGTTGGTGCCCACAGGGAGAGAACCATGTCGAATACCAGAATCATGCTTGCTACGCTTGCGCTGGGGGCCGCATTTGCCTTCGCTGGGCCCGCCTTCGCCGACAAGATGACAATCAAGCTGGACGGCAAATCCGAAGTGCCCCCCACGACCAGCACCGGCACCGGCACCGCCGACATCGACTACGACCCCGCCACCAAGAAGCTGAGCTGGAAGGTGACCTATTCGGGGTTGACCGGACCGGCCACCGCCGCGCATTTCCACGGCCCAGCCGAAGCAGGCAAGAACGCCGGCGTCGCCGTCGCGATCCCGAATATCGGCACCAGCCCCGCCGAAGGCAGCGCTACGCTGACGGACGCCCAGGCCGCCGATTTCGTGGCCGGCAAGTACTACGTCAACATCCACACCGCGGCCAATCCGCCCGGTGAACTCCGCGGCCAGGTGACGAAGTAACTTTTGGAAAAACCCGCCCGTCTTGTTCGCGCCAGGCTGAGCCTGGAATGGTTTGATCATTCGGAGTGTTT
Organism: Bradyrhizobium sp.; assembly: GCA_035644295.1. Taxonomy (GTDB): domain Bacteria; phylum Pseudomonadota; class Alphaproteobacteria; order Rhizobiales; family Xanthobacteraceae; genus Bradyrhizobium. The sequence goes on along the minus strand of DASQOU010000399.1, from coordinate 303 downwards.
CAACAAAAAGGGTGGAAGCCAGACGGCTTCCACCCTTGTCGTTTTTCTGAGCGACGCATCATCGCGCAGCGTGCGTTGCGATTTGGTCCCCGCGCGGGCGCTCGCTGAACTTCAACTCACTTGAGTTTCAGCCGATAAGGCTCGTGACAACCCGTGCATTTCTCCTGGATCGCATCGAACGCGACTTTCAGGCTGGCGACATCCTTGACCTTGCCCTTGACGTCGGCGATCGCCTTGGAGACTGGCGGAACCTTCGCGTCGAAATCGGCCTTATTCTGCCAGATTTTCTGCGACGATCCGTAG
>DASQOU010000398.1:0-2905 GCA_035644295.1 Bradyrhizobium sp. | reverse complement strand
TCCGCCTTGGCTTTCAGGCGCAGCTTTTCGGCCCTGGCCTCGGCGCGCTTCTTCTTGCGCTTCTTTTCGCAAGCCGCGCATTTGCAGCCGATCGGCTTCAGATACGCCTTGAAGTAGTCGGTGCCGTAATCGTAGTTGATCTCTTCGCCGGGCTCGATGTTCTTGATCGCGCGGATCACGACCTTGCGCTTGCGGGCGCTGACGTCGGATTCCGCGTTCGGCTTGCAGGCATGATTGATGTAGCGCGCGATGTTCTTGCGCACCGAGCCGTCAATGGTCCAGCGGTTGTTGAGCTCGAACAGATACTTGTTCTCGATCGCGTCGTGTTTCTTCTTTCGGCAATCCAGCAGCGGACCAAAATAGCGGACGATTTTGGCGCCCTTCTTGATCGGTTTGGTGGCGAAGAGACCAAGCCCGGTGCGGGAACGGCCGACGCGATAGGGTTTATCCGGAGAAATGGCAGGCATGATCGATAAGGAACTGACAGGTTAAAGAAGGCGACGGGTCGCGGAGCGCTGTTCTATGACGATTCCGTGCCAATGTCAGGTGTTTCGCGCAATCAGCTTGAACCTTCCCCAGATTGCACATGTCGAAAACAACGAACTCCGCAACCAAAGGCGTCAGGATGCAGCACGTCCCCCACCACGACCTCGCGCGCGGCTCGCATGTCACGGTGGGAATAGCCATGACGGCGCTGTTCTGCGCCGGCTCGGACCTGATTTCACCGGCAAAGCACAATTATTTGGCAGCAGCTACACATCGACCGCACCCAGGGACTGCCGCGTCTCCGGCGCCGGCAATGGCGTCGATGACAGCGCGACGCGGATATGCCCGGGCGTCAGCGGCCGTGCGGTCGAACTGGCGACGCGGCGTTAAAGGGTTTTCGAGTGAAGCCTGCCCCGGATGTGATCCGGGGTGGATGCCCGGGTCGCGTGAAAACGCGTCAAATATAATTGCGAGCCAGCAACGCTCGCCCGCCTTGGTATTGGGTCGAAAAGCCGCACTGGGTTTGGCGCCAACTTTGCTGCCATTATGTTGGGCAAGGCCGCTGCTGCCGCGGACCGTGGGTGGGGGCGGCTGGAACCGAAGAATTTTGCGTGATTTGGACTGCGGAGGTGCTGATGGATGCTGTCCTTCCTTACCGTGCCATGGCCTACAACAACGGCTGGGCCAACCACCGTCTGCTCACGGCCTGTGCACGACTGTCGCAGGCTGATTTCGTGGCGCCGCGGACCGGTTTCTTTCCAAGCCTGCGCGCGACGCTCAATCACATCCTGATTATCGATCAGTTCTACGTCGACGCCATGGAGGGCGGCACGCTTGGGCCGGCAGCCTGGGCGGACCAGGAGCCTTGCGAAACTGCAACCGTGCTCCGAAATGCGCAGAGCGAGGTGGACCGGCGATTGATTGCTGTCGTCGAGCGCCTGGGCGTGGCCGATCTCAATCGTGTGGTCGACATCCACCGCGGTGATCGCATTCAACGCGAGCGATTAGATCGGCTGCTGCTTCACCTGTTTCAGCATCAGGTTCATCATCGGGGTCAAGCGCACGCGATGTTGAGCGCGACCGAAGTCTCCCCGCCGCAGCTCGACGAGTTCTACGCCGAAGGAGAAGCGCCGCTGCGCGCAGCGGAGTTTGCAGAGCTGGGGTGGACAGAGGACACGGTCTGGGCCAGCTGAGTTACGGCCGCTCCGCGTCTGATTTTATCCACTGGACAGTCTAATGCCCGGGCGGGCGGCCGACGGTCGATCTCAGCATCGCATCCAGCAAGGTTTCGACATCGGTGCCTTTGGGGAGCCGTCGCAGGATGTCGCTGAGCCGGTCATCGAGCAGCAGCATCGTAAAACCGTGGACCAGCGACCACGCCCGTGCGATCGCCGCCGCCTGGTCGAGCGACAGCGCCTGCTCCGATATCCGCTCCTGGCGGCTGGCGCCGATCGCGCCGGCCAGTCCCGCGAACGAGGCCTCGGCGGCCTCATGCAGCGACGGCCGCTTCATATCGAGGCGTTCGGTGCGGAACATCAGCCCGTACATGCCGGGATGCGCCTGGGCATAGGCGACATAGGCTTTGGCCCGGGCCAGCGCCTTCTCCATCGGCGTGTGGCCCGCCGCCGCACCAGCCGCCGCCATCGCCGCGTTGAATTGCCGAAAACCGATGGCGGCGAGTTCGCTGACCAGGCCGGTGAGATCGCCGAAATGATGCGTCGGGGCGGCATGCGATACCCCGGCCTCGCGCGCCGCCGCCCGCAGCGTCAGTCCCGCGAGGCCATCGCGCTCCAGCACGGTTTCGGCGGCCTTCAGCAATGCGTCGCGCAGCGCGCCGTGATGGTACGGGGATTCTTCGCTCGCGGCGGCAGTCCGCGGCGCGCCTGGTTTCCGCCCCGAGCGCGCCGGCGTGGCGCGTTTTGCTGCGGGTCGGACACGGGCCTTGGCATTGTTGGGCTTTCTCGCCATCCGGGCTTTATAGACCCTGATTTTGACACTGTAAAGATTTCGCTTGACGGTTACCGCGACCGTGGTTAGTTTCATCTTTACGATGTAAAGATCAACCAAGGGAGCGATCGATGCAGCAGGAAGTGGTAACCAAGGCGTCGCGGAGCAATCTGGCGCCGATTCCTTTTGAATGCGACGCGCCACATCTCAAGATCGTCGGCGAATTGCCGCGCGAGCTCAACGGCACGCTCTATCGCAACGGTCCCAATCCGCAGTTCGAGGCGCCGGGCGCGCACTGGTTCGTCGGCGACGGCATGCTGCACGCCTTCCATCTCGAGAACGGCCGCGCCAGCTACCGCAACCGCTGGGTCCGCACCCCGAAATGGCAGGCCGAACATGACGCCGGCCGCGCATTGTTTGGCGGCTTCGGCCGCAAGCTGCCCGACGCCCCGGCCTCGATCACCCAGGACGG
>DASQOU010000397.1:0-4203 GCA_035644295.1 Bradyrhizobium sp. | reverse complement strand
GCCCTTCTTCTCGGCACGGGTCGCCATCGACACCACGTCGGAGCCGGCGTTGGGTTCCGACATCGCCAGCGAGCCGACATGTTCGCCCGAAATCAGCTTCGGCAGATATTTCCGCTTCTGCGCTTCATTGCCGTTGCGGCGAATCTGATTGACGCAAAGGTTCGAATGCGCGCCGTAGGACAGGCCAACCGACGCCGACGCGCGCGAAATCTCCTCGACCGCGATGCAGTGCTCGAGATAGCCCAGCCCCGAACCGCCATACTCCTCCTCGACGGTTATTCCGTGCAGGCCAAGCGCGCCGATCTTCGGCCACAGGTCGCGGGGAAATTGGTTGCTCTTGTCGATTTCGGCGGCGCGCGGCGCGATCTCGTTATTTGAAAAATCGAAAACGGTCTCGCGAATCGCGTCCGCGGTTTCGCCGAGATCGAAGTTGAACATCCGATGCGCGTTGGGAATCATGGGCGGGCTGCCCCCGGGCAAATGGCACTGGTCCTGCGCAGAGCCTTATTCTCTGGAAATAAGCTTGTCACGGGCCAAAGACGCTGAAAAGGGAGCATTCGCCGGATCGGCGTTGCGGTGCGGCAGAATGCAACAAACTGTCCCTTGCCCCGGCGCGCACAACGGGATGTAATTCGGTCAATAATCGCCCTCCGGAGCCAATCGCGGACGGGACAAGCAGGAGACGTCCGATGCACGGAACAATTGATCTCGCCGCGGATACCCACCAGAAGGCCGCTCGGGACAAGGCCCATTCCATTCCGCTGGCGGATATCGACGTCAGCCACCCCGAGCTGTTCAGGACCGATTCATTCTGGCCGTATTTCGACCGGCTGCGCCAGGAAGACCCGGTGCATTACTGCAAGGACAGCATGTTCGGGCCGTACTGGTCGGTGACGAAGTACAACGACATCATGGATGTCGAGACCAATCATTCGGTGTTCTCGTCGGCGGCATCGCTCGGCGGCATCACCGTCCGCGACGTCGCTCCCGACCTGCGTCGCGAAAGCTTCATCGCCATGGATCAGCCGCGCCACAGCGCGCAGCGCAAGACCGTCGCGCCGATGTTCACGCCCACCCATCTCGACCAGCTCGCGATCAACATCCGCAAGCGGTCGGCCGAGTGTCTCGACAATTTGCCGAATAACGAGGTGTTCGACTGGGTCGATCGGGTCTCGATCGAACTGACCACGCAGATGCTCGCGGTGCTGTTCGACTTCCCCTGGGAGGACCGCCGCAAATTGACGCGCTGGTCCGACGTCGCAACAACGCTTCCCGGTCCGGACGGCGTGGTCGCGACCGAAGACGAGCGGCAGGCCGAGCTGCTGGAATGCGCGACGTATTTCGGAAAACTCTGGAACGAGCGCATCAATCAGCCGCCGAAGAGCGATCTGTTGTCGATGATGGCGCACAGTGAAGCCACGCGCGACATGGACCCGAAGAATTTCCTCGGCAACCTGATCCTGTTGATCGTCGGCGGCAACGATACCACCCGCAACACCCTGTCGGGCAGCATCTATGCGTTAAGCAAGAATCCGGATCAGTACAGGAAGCTGCGCGAGAATCCCGCGCTGATCGATAGTTTCGTGCCGGAGGTGATCCGCTGGCAGACCCCATTGGCGCATATGCGCCGGACCGCGCTTGAAGACATCGAGTTCCGCGGCAAGCGGTTCAGGAAAGGCGACAAGGTCGTGATGTGGTACGTCTCGGGTAACCGCGACGAAGCGGTCATCGATCGTCCCTACGAGTTCATCATTGACCGGGCGCGGCCGCGCACCCACATCTCGTTCGGCTTCGGCATTCATCGTTGCGTCGGGATCCGGCTTGCCGAGCTGCAACTGAAGATTATCTGGGAAGAGATCATGAAGCGCTTCGATGATATTGAGGTGGTCGGCGAGCCCAAGCGGGTGTATTCGAGCTTCGTCAAAGGCTACGAAACCCTGCCGGTGCGCATCGCCGGCTGACCGCCGCCCCGTCTATTTTGGGATCGATCAACGATGAACGTGCAGACAACAGTCAAAGCCGACAAGGCCGAGCTTCAGCGCCTGGCGCGCGAAGAGGCCTATTCCACGCCGCTGAAGGATTTCCATCCCGGCGCGCCGCGACTGTTCCAGGACGATACGCTGTGGCCCTGGTTCGAGCGGCTGCGCAAGGAAGAGCCGGTGCATTACTGCACCAACTCGCCGATCGAGCCCTATTGGTCGGTTACCAAATACAAAGACATCATGCATGTCGACACCAACCACGGCATCTTCTCCTCGGAAGTCGGTCTCGGCGGCATCTCGATCCGCGACGTGCCTCCGGGCTATGACCAGCCGAGTTTCATCGCGATGGATCAGCCGCGGCACTCGGCGCAGCGCAAGACCGTATCGCCGATGTTCACGCCGACGCATCTGGATGAGCTTGCCGTTCTGATCCGCGAGCGCGCTGGCAAGGTGCTCGACGCACTGCCTCGTAACGAAACCTTCAATTTCGTCGATCGGGTGTCGATCGAACTGACCACCCAGATGCTGGCGACGTTGTTTGACTTTCCCTGGGAGGAGCGCCGCAAGCTGACGCGCTGGTCGGACGTCTCGACCGCGCTGCCCAAAAGCATGGTCGTGGAATCGCCGGAACAGCGCCGGGCCGAAATGGACGAGTGCGCGGCCTATTTCACCAAACTGTGGAATGAACGCGTCAATGCCGAGCCGAAAAACGATCTGATCTCGATGATGGCGCACAGCGACGCCACCCGGCACATGGACCCCGACAATCTGATGGGCAATATCATCCTGCTGATCGTCGGCGGCAACGACACCACCCGCAACACCATGAGCGGATCGGTGCTGGCATTGAACGAACACCCCGACCAGTATCGGAAACTGCGCGACAATCCGGCGCTGATCGACAGCCTGGTGCCGGAAGTCATTCGCTGGCAAACGCCGCTCGCGCATATGCGGCGCACCGCGCTGGTCGATACCGAAATCGGGGACAAGAAAATCCGCAAGGGCGACCGGGTGGTGATGTGGTACGTCTCGGGCAATCGCGACGAAGATGGCATCGAGAATCCCAACGACTTCATCATTGACCGCGCCCGGCCCCGCACGCATCTGTCGTTCGGCTTTGGCATTCATCGCTGCGTCGGCATGCGGCTCGCCGAATTGCAACTGAAGATCGTATGGCAGGAGATGCTGAAGCGTTTCGACAGGATCGAGGTGGTGGGCGAACCGAAGCGGGTGTATTCCAGCTTCGTGCGCGGCATCGAGTCCCTGCCGGTGCGCATTCCAGCGTGAGGGTGGGCACGCTTGCGCTTTGCCCACCCTACATGCCGAGATCGTAGGGTGGGCAAAGGCGCTCTCCGCGCCGTGCCCACCATCCGCCGGATCAGGACATACCGACATGGATAGACCAGTACCTTGAGCGCCACCCTGAACCCGCCGAGCCTCGCCGAGACCATCAACGCGAAGGGTTTTAGCCACGCCGCCGGTTTCCGCATCGTCGCCGTCGAGCCGGGCCGCGCCGAGGTCGCCGTGGCGCGCCGGGACGACCTGGTGCAGTTCTTCGGTCATTTTCATGGCGGGGTCATTGCCGCGCTGGCCGACCACGCGGCCGGGATCGCCGTCACCTCGGGCTTGCCCTCGGGGCGGATCGGAGTCACCGTCGAGATCAAGGTCAATTTCCTCTCGCCGGCCGACGGCAGCGAACTCGTCGCCCGTGCCAAAACCCTGAAAATGTCGGGGTCGATCGGGGTTGCCTCCGTCGAAGTCTTCAGCAAAGACGGTGCATCAGAAACCCTCTGCGCATTCTGCACCGCCACCATGCGCGCCCTCGATCTACCAACCGAGTTCCGATGACCACAACAGAACCCGATGAGTTTACCGACATCCGCGACGCCGTTGCCAAACTGTGCGCCCAATTCCCCGGCGAATACTGGCGCAAGCTCGATCGCGAGATGGCCTATCCCAGCGCGTTCGTCGATGCACTGACGCAGGCCGGATATCTCTCGGTGTTGATCCCCGAAGAATTTGGCGGCGCCGGGCTGAAACTGTCGGCCGCGGCCGCCATCCTCGAGGAGATCCAGCGCGCCGGCTGCAATGGCGGCGGCTGTCATGCGCAGATGTATACGATGGGCACGCTACTTCGCCACGGCAGCGAGGAGCAAAAGGCAAAATGGCTGCCGAAGATCGCCAGCGGCGAATTGCGGCTGCAGGCATTCGGCGTGACCGA
>DASQOU010000396.1:0-7779 GCA_035644295.1 Bradyrhizobium sp. | reverse complement strand
TGCTGGAGCCGCCGCGCTCGCGAAAATCGAGCACCGGCGAAACCAGGATCAATCCCTTTACGCCTACGCCCTGCTGGGTCTGCAACTCGCGCACGATCCTGGGTCCGCGGATGCCGCCATAGCTTTCGCCGACGATGAATTTAGGCGACAGCAAGCGGTCGTACTTCTCCAGCCAGCGGCGAATCATGACTGCGAGCGCGTTGACATCACCATCGATCGAGAAAAACCGCTTGCGCACATCCTCGTCCGTCGCGACGAAGCGGCTATAGCCGGTACCGACGGGGTCGATGAAGACGAGATCAGTAAAGTCGAGCCAGGTCTCGGCGTTGGGCTTCAGATCGGGCAAGGCGGAGGAAATCGCCGCGTCCCCGTCGATCGCCAACCGCCAGGGACCGGCATCGCCGAGTTGCAGATAGGCGGAGGCCGCGCCCGGCCCGCCATTGAAGAAGAAAGTCACGGGCCGGCTGCGCGCCTCGACACCCTCCAATTGGTAGGAGGTATAGGCAATATCAGCCTGCGCCTCGCCTTTTTCGTTGAACAGGTGGATCGAGCCAGCAATGGCGGTGAAAGCGAGCGTGCGCCCGGGAAGCGCAACCGTATGCTTTGTCATGGAATCCGGCGGCAGCCGGTGTTGCTCGGCGGCGGGTGGCGAATTTGCCGTGTTGCCGCGCCCGCCAGGTGATCCGGACTTCTGCCCCGAAGGCGCAGCAGTGGATTGGGACGCCGGCGGCTGCGGCGCATCCTCGGCACGCGCAGCCGTTACAAGCGAGAACAACGCAAGCCCAAGGACTGCAGGTGCAACCCAGCGCGCGGCGAAACGGACGGCCATAGCTGTATATTCTCCCTGCTTTCGCTGCGATCAACCCACAACCACGGCATTGGTCATGCGAAAGCAGTCAATTTTCCGCAAAGCGCGGATTTTAGCCGAAACTGCGACAGATCGGCTAGTTCGAAGCGCCAGACGGTCATCTCGACAAGCACCGGCAAGGTCGTATAGACGACCTCGGCGTACCCGCCTTCACCGGCGCCCCTATGAGCTCAGCGATCCCATGACCACGCCCAAGCGATATAACCGGATCGCCTTTGTCGCGAGCGCAGGCGCGGAGGCCCAGCAGGCGCTTGCGCAGCTGGTCGACCTCTACGGCAACCACGATCCCGCCAATGCCGATGTCGTGGTGGCGCTCGGCGGCGACGGATTGATGCTGCAAACGCTGCATCGGCACATGCATTCCGGCACACCGATTTACGGCATGCATCGCGGCACCGTCGGCTTTCTGATGAATGAATTCTCCACGCATGATCTGCACGCCCGTCTGGCGGCGGCGCGCGAATCGCTGATCAATCCCCTGCTGATGCGCGCCACCGACGTGCATGGCGTGGTGCATCTGCATCACGCCATCAACGAAGTCGCGCTGTTTCGCCAGACCCATCAGGCCGCGCGCCTGCGGATTCTGATCGACGAGCGCGAGCGCATGCCGGAGCTGATCGCCGACGGCATCCTGGTGGCGACGCCTGCGGGGTCGACCGCCTACAATCTTTCGGCGCAGGGGCCGATCCTACCGATCAACGCCGCGCTGCTGGCGCTGACGCCGATCAGTCCATTCCGCCCGCGGCGGTGGCGCGGCGCGCTACTCCCCAACACGGCCTTTGTCGTCATCGAAGTGCTCGAGGGCGACAAACGCCCGGTCGCGGCAGTGGCCGACCACGACGAGGCGCGCGACGTCCGCCGCGTCGAGGTGCTTTCCGACAAGACCATCTCGATGCGGATGCTGTTCGACCCCGGCCACAGCCTGGAAGAGCGCATCCTGAGCGAGCAGTTCGGATATTGAAGCATGCGCGGCCTGGCCGAAGCATGCATCCCTTCCCGCCGTGTTTGACGTTGCGACAGGCAATCCCGGACGGGCCTGCGCGTCCCTTGGCAACCATTCGTTAACGGGGGCGGGATATGGTTAACGCCGGGTATACCCTCTCCGCCGGTATGCCCTTAGGGCCCGGCCATGTTTCGTATCGATTTCAACAAGCTGCGGTTTCTTGTCTGCGACGATAATCCGCATATGCGTCGCATCTTGCGGACGCTGCTGCATTCGTTCGGCGCCCGTGAGGTCTATGAGTCCGAGGACGGCGCAACCGCGCTTGAGATGTACACCCACTACGTTCCCGACATCGTCATCACCGACTGGTCGATGCCGATCTTCGACGGGCTCGAACTCGCGCAGATGATCCGGCAGCCGGAATCGAAGGGCAATCCCTATGCCCCCATCATCATGCTGACCGGCCATTCCGAGAAGCGGCGCGTGACGGTGGCGCGCGACGCCGGCGTGACCGAATTTCTCGCCAAGCCGATCTCGGCCAAGGGGCTATATCAGCGCATCCTCAACGTCGTCGCCAATCCGCGTCCATTCATCAAGACCAAGACCTATTTCGGTCCGGACCGGCGGCGCAATACCAACAACGCCTATATCGGACCCGAGCGCCGCGTCGGCGGCGAGGTTGAAGTCCTTCAGCAACCATCGCTGCTCGACAAGGCCCGCTCCACGATCTAGCGCCGAAAGACCGAAGGAAATCCCATGGCGAAAGACAAGCCCGGCTCGGTCGAGATCCAGCGATTCCCCGATCATCAGGTCATCACGCAGCCCAATCCCCTCCGCAAGGTGCTGCGGCGTGTCGCCGATGAGGATCGCGACGATCCCGTCGCGCGCGCCGAAAAGGCGCTTGCCGACCTGTCGGGCGAATTCAAGAACTGGATGACGGTTGAATCCGAACGGCTTGCGGCCGCCCACGCCGCCATCCTCAAGGACGGCTTTACCAAGGCGACCCGCGATGAGCTTTTCCGCGCAGCCCACGACATCAAGGGCGATGCCTCAACCTTCGGTTTCCCCTCTGCTGGCGCTGCCGCCGAAAGCCTTTGCAGGGTCATCGAGCACGCCCCGGATCTCTCCAAGGTACCAACTGAACTGATCGCGCATCACATCAACGCCATTCAAGCCATCGTGCGCCAGCGCACCAAGCTCGACACCATCAGCATGGCAAGCGAACTCAGCAGCCGATTGCGCGGCGTCACGGACGAGTATCTCGCACGCGTCAATCGCGACCGGCCTGAACACCTCGAAGCCATCCTGGCACCCGGCATCGCGCCGGCGGATTAGCTTGTGCGACAATACAACTCCACGTCATGGCCGGGCATAGCTGTCCGAAGGACGGCGTCGCTTACGCTCGCCTATGCCCGGCCATCCACGTCTTCCTCCCATGGGCGCTTTAGGGCGTGGATGCCCGGAACAAGTCCGGGCATGACGAACGAGAAACTTCCCAAGAACTGAAACTACGCCGCGTGCTGGATCGGCGCTATGGCCTGCTTGGCCACCAGTTCCTCGCAGAACATGCGGGCCTCTTCCCGGGCCGACTCTGTCGCAAAGCGCCGCAGCAGGATCAAAAGCGGTTCGGCGGCTTGTTCGCCGGTCTCGCAATGCGTCAGCACGCGTTCGACCATCCGGCGGCGTAACCTTGCCGCGCCGCCGAGCGTATCGGCAAATCCGTTTTCATGACTGACCTCAAGCGCGACGCGGAATGCCGCGAATGTCGATTCCGGCAATCCAGCGCGCCGTAGCAGCGCATGCAAGCTCGCGCCACCGCGGTCATGAAGCAGCGCGGAGACACGCGAGCGCGGCAGATCGGACAATTCCGCCAGTGCCGCTTCGAACAGTTCGAGATTGCCCGACAACAGCGCGCGCAGGATCAATCCGGCGGTGAGCTGGCTGGTGGCGCGCAAATGTTGCACGAGGCCGCACATGTCGTCGCCGCGCGACACCGCCGCGATATTCACCGTCGAGCGGTCGCGGGCTTCGCTTGCGACCCGCCCGGCGCGGTCGGCGCTCAGCCAATTCTTGGCGACGACGAACTGCGCCAGCGTCTCCGACAATTTGGCGACCAGCGCAAGCCGCGTCGCGGCGGGCAAGTCTTCCAGCACCAGCATCGATTCACGGATCGCGGCGAGATGGCCATGGCGCGCGACGATGCGATCCCATGAAAACGGCGCGAGCTCCGCGTAGGCATTTTCGATCAGCTCCAGTGCCGCCTCAGCCGTACCGACCTCGGCGATCGCGGCACAGACGGAAGCCGGAAGATTGATGCGGCGGGCGATCGCGCATTGGGTTTCGCAATTGCCGGTCGCGACGATGTCGACCAGATCGGCATCGATCAGGAGCGGCGAATGCTCCAGGACCAGAACGGCGACCGATGGCTGGTCGAGCGACAGCGCCCGTATGATGGCGGCGGGTGCCTCTCCGCTACGCGCAAACACTTCGGCCATGGCTTGGCGCACAAGGGGTGAGGCGTCATCGAGCTGCATCAAGAGTGCGCCTTCGGCGGCGGCGCGGTCGTCTTCGCTAAGATCGGAAATCAGCCAAGCCCGCGCCAAAGATCGCGTCGCTTCGGCCCGCACGCCTGCGGGAGCAGTCTTGATCCAACTGATGAACTGCCGAACGATCATGGCCCTGCCGGCTTACGCAACCCGAGACGACACCCCTGGCGAGGGATGCCACTGCAAGACAAAATAAACCACGACGCTTAACAAAGCGTTCACCATAAGGGGCTGGTTTTATTGACGTTCTGTTAAGGACTGCGGCGGGGGTACAAGCCCCTTCCCGCACCGCTAGCCGCTGAACGTGCCGCTGCGATCGCTGAAAAGATCAAGCGATTGCCGCGCGCCGACATTGGGGGTCCGTGCCGGAAGCAACGGCACTGAGGCCCCCGATGCCACCGGAGCCGCCGACGCCACCGAGACCGCAGGCGCAACCGAGGTTGCGGGCGCAACCGAGGTCAGCGACGAGGAGTTGCCCCATAATTCCCGCACCGCAGGTGAGACCGGCTGGGTCCGCTCGCCGACCTGAAACAGCGAACGGAAGATCGGATCGGTCGGCGGAGCGTTGGTGGTTGTCGATGCGGAAGCGATCGTGACCGGCGCGGTCGTGCGCACGTCCGGAAATGTGGACAGGTAAGCGGCGTTGTCGATCGCAGGCGCGGCCGGAGCTGCGCTGGCGAGCGCCACACTTGGCCGGATGTCGCCGACCGACGCCATCGCATGGCGGGTTGCCGACGAAGCAGCGGCGCTGGCGTAGCGTTGCGTCAGTACCGAATAAACTTCCGAGACGCTGCGCGCGCGCCCGGTACCACGCTCATAGAAGATCGAGCGGTTCGCCGCCGCGGCATTGGGGAACAGCCGCGCGCCCGAGGCCTGCGGGTTATCCTCGGCGTTCGAGATCAGCTTGGCCGCGCCGCCGACGCCCATGAAGTGCGCCATGTATAATTCGCTGTCGGTCGGGCGGCGGCCGATCATGCCGGTGAGCTTGAAACTGTTGGACTGTGTCAAGGCGGCCGCCATCGATGAGGCGGCGGCGGGATCGTCGCGCAGCTTCAGGATCGCGCGACGCGCAGTGGGATCGCTGACCGAGTAACTGCCGTCAGATGATTTGGTGATGGCATCGGCATATTGGCCGAAACCATGCTGGGCGCCGGCTTCCTTGACCGTGCCGAGCCAGGTCTGATCGATGAATTGGAACAGCCCATGCGCCGATGAGGTCGAGGCGCCCGCCGTCGGGTTGAAATCCGATTCCATCTTGGCGGTGGTGAGCAGATATTCGAAGCTGGCACTGCTCGTGCCCGCGGCCTGCTTGATCGCACCCGCAATGCGGGTGCGCGAGATGTCGACGCCTGCCGTCGCCGTGGCGTTCGATGTGTCAACCGACATGCTTTGGTCTCCGCTCCCCGCGAAACCATCCACCCGGCCTGTTCGAGAGCTCCCACTAACGCCCAAGCCACGGTCACAGTGGGGTGATTATGGTTAAGGGAAGGTTAACAAGTTTATTTCGTGCCCCGGGATGCTGAGCAGCGCGAAAGGGCGCTGCACCGCGTCGGGGACACGCAGCGTCTACTTCGAATAAACATCCTTCGGATCGAACAACCGCTTCCCATCCACGAACGACAACCGTGCACCGCCCTCGCCCGCTTCGACCCTGCGGTAAAAGCACGACTGGCGGCCGGTGTGGCAGGCGGCGCCCGACTGCTCGACCCGGATCCAGATCGCGTCCTGGTCGCAATCCATCCGCATCTCGACCACCCGCTGGACGTGACCGGAGGTTTCGCCCTTTCGCCATAACGATTTTCGGGAGCGGCTATAGTACCAGGCCTCCCCGCTCGCGATGGTCTTGCGGAGTGCCTCGTCGTTCATATGCGCGACCATCAGCACCTCGGATGTCGCAGCGTCGGTCGCCACGCAGGTGACAAGGCCTGCGGCGTCGAATTTGGGCCGGAACGCAAGCCCTTCCTCGATGTCGTTGAGTTCGGATGGTGTGGACACGGGCGGTCCTCGAAAGATGAGAGGCGAGGATTAGCGCTGCGGCCCTCGCACCATGGACAGGAAACGCGACTGCTCCGCCGGATTGTCGCGGAACATGCCGGTGAAGCGGCTGGTGAAGGTCATCGCGCCATGCTTGGCGACGCCGCGCACCGACATGCAGGTATGCTCCGCCTCGATCATCACCGCAACGCCGCGGGGTTTGAGAATCTCGTCGATCGCAGCCGCGATCTGGGCGGTCAGATGCTCCTGGGTCTGCAGGCGGTGGGCGAAGATATCAGTGAGGCGCGCCAGCTTGGACAATCCCACCACCCGTTCCACCGGCGTATAGGCGATATGCGCCTTGCCGTAGAACGGCATCATGTGATGCTCGCATTGCGAGGTGAACTCGATGTCGCGAACCAGCACGAAGTCGTCATAGCCGGCCGTTTCGCCGAAAGTGCGATTGAGCACTTCCGCCGGACATTGATGATAGCCTTGGTACAGTTCGTCGAAGGCCTCCACCACCCGGCGCGGCGTATCCAGAAGACCCTCGCGGTCGGGGTTCTCCCCAATATAGCCGAGCAAGGTCTGCACCGCCTGTTCGGCTTCAGCCCGCGACGGACGGGGCTGGTCGGCACGGACCGCGGCGGCCAGGAATTCGGAAGGGTCGAGTTCGGCCGGCCGGATGTCCGCGGGCTTCGCGTCGGAAGGCTTGAGGTCAGAAGGCTTGAGGTCAGAAGGCTTGCCCGGGCGGAGGGATTTGATCAATGCGTCCATGTCAACTCCGTTCGACCGGTCTAGCGAGACCGGAGTGTCACCGGCAGACGGGGCGGCGTACCGCCAGACGCCTGAGTCCCACAATTCTAGCACCACAGCGGTGCAATGGTTATCTCGGCCCGCCGAAAACGGCCGGGGTGTATTTCCGCCATTACCGGCCATATATAGGGCTCTGGACCGCGGCCGCCAAGGGCGATCGCGAGGGCGATCAAGCCTTGGGGCCCGGGATCTCGATCTATGCTGAACGACATTTACAACAAGCGGATCATCGAACTGGCCGGTAACATACCCCGTCTCGGCCGTCTGGCCGCGCCGGACGCCAGCGCCACTGCGCATTCCAAACTGTGCGGCTCGACCGTCAAGGTCGACCTCAAAATGGACGGGACCGTTGTCACCGACTTTGCCCATGACGTGAAGGCCTGCGCACTTGGCCAGGCCTCGTCCTCGATCATGGCGAGCCACGTCGTCGGCTCCACGGCGGGCGAGCTGCGTGAACTGCGCGAAACCGTTCGCAAGATGCTGAAGGAAAGCGGCAGCCCCCCGCAAGGCAAATGGGCGGATATCGCTTTTCTCGAGCCGGTGCGCGACTACAAGGCGCGTCATGCCTCGACCATGCTGACCTTCGATGCCGTGGTCGACGCGATCGGGCAGATCGAGGCGAAGGCCAAGCA
>DASQOU010000395.1:0-11538 GCA_035644295.1 Bradyrhizobium sp. | reverse complement strand
AGCAGATATTTGGCGGTGTAGTCGAAGGCGCCTTCGGCCGGGACGATCTCGATCGGCGGCAACGAAAACACCGCGCCGTCCGGCTGCTCCAGCACGCCACAGGTGGCTTCCACGCCTGCGATGCACGGCTCGATCAGATATTCCTCCAATCTCGCGGCATTGCGGACGGCTGTGAGGTCCTGCTTCGCATTGACGTAGATCAGGCCGTAGCTCGAGCCGTCGCGCGCGGGTTTTGCGATCAGCTTGCCGTATTGGGCAAATGCCGCCTCGATATCTTCCAGCGTCACGCCGGCGGGCGACGGCACGCCCGCAATCGCCGCAAAGCGCTTCGCCGCGACCTTGTCGAAGGCAAGGTGCGACGACGCCGAGCCGGAGCCGGTGAAGGGAAGGCCGCGCATTTCGCACATCGCCTGCAGTTCGCCGTCCTCCGCGGTGCCGCCGTGCAGGCCGAGCACCAAAAGGCGATTCTCGGCCTTGGCCCTGTCAAGCGCCGCTTCGATGCTTCCGAGGCTGGGCGTGCCGGCCTTGAATGGGACCTCAAAGGGGCGTGAATGCTGCAGAAGGGTCTCGGACGCGGTTTCGTGGACGGTGTCGTCGACATCCCAGAACCACAGATCGGCCTCGGGCAGCGCCGAATGCAGCGCCTGGCCGGTCGCCACCGACACCAGGCGCTCTTTATTCGTGCCGCCGAAAAGAAGGGTGATCCGCATCAGTTTTGCTTCCGCTGTCTCGTCATTCCGGGATGCACCGCAGGTGCAGACCCGGATTCTCTTCTACCTCATTTCGAGATTCTCCGATGTGCAAGTGCACATCGGAGTTCGCGCCGATGCGCGCCCCGGAATGACGATTAAGTTGGAATCCCGATCCGCTTGATTTCCCAGTGTAGCTCAATTCCGCAATTTTCCTTTACGCGCGAGCGAACGGTTTCGCCGAGGATCTCGATATCATGGCCGGTGGCCTCGCCGGTATTGATCAGGAAATTGCAATGCATTTCCGACACCTGCGCGCCGCCGACGCGCAAGCCCCGGCATCCCGCGGCGTCGATCAACTTCCAGGCGCTTTGGCCAGGCGGGTTCTTGAAGGTCGATCCGCCCGTCTTTTCGCGGATCGGCTGGGCGGTTTCGCGATGGTTTTGCACCTCGTTCATCCGCGCCCGGATCGCCTCGGGTGCTGCGATTGTCCCGCGAAAGCGCGCCGAGGTGAAAATGACGGAAGGATCGACGCCAGTGTTGCGGTAGACGAATTTCATGTCGGCATTTTTGAACGTGTGTTTGCTGCCGTCGCGGCCGACGCCCGTGGCTTCGATCAACACATCCTTCGTCTCCGCGCCATTGGCGCCAGCATTCATGCGCAGCGCGCCGCCGATGGTGCCGGGAATGCCGAAGAAAAATTCGAGCCCGCTGATATTGGCCGCCGCCGCCGTCTCGGCCACGCGCTTGTCGAGTGCGGCCGCGCCGGCGCTCACGGTATCGCGCTGCGCGCTGGTCTCGCCGAAGCCGCGCGGCGACAGGCGGATCACCACGCCCGTCATCCCGCCGTCGCGCACGATCAAATTGGAGCCGACGCCGACGACATAGACCGGTAGCTCAGCGGGAAGACGCGCGAGAAAATATGCGAGGTCATCTGCATCCGAAGGCGTGAACAACACCTGCGCGGGGCCGCCGACTCGAAACCAGGTCAATTCCGCGAGCGACTGGTTTGCCAACAGCCGCCCACGCAGTTGCGGCATCGCGGCTTTGAGGTCGGGCGTGATATCGGGGAAGGTCATTGAAATTCTCTCAATTCGTCATGGCCGGGCTTGTCCCGGCCATGACGAAGGCGTGGGCGGCGACGAACTCATCACCCCAGCGCCTTCAGTTCGCCCGGCAGGGCGTAGGCCCATTGCGTGATGTTGCCGGCGCCGAGACAGACGACGAGGTCGCCGCGGCCGGCGATGCCGTGAATCACCTTGGCGAGTTCGGCGGATTTTTGCAGCGGAATCACCTCGCGATGGCCGTGCGCGCGCAGGCCAAGCACGAAATGGTCGCGGTCGATGCCCTCGATTGGCGCTTCGCCCGCCGGATAGACCTCGGCGACGACGACAGTGTCGGCATCGTTGAAGCAGGTGCAGAATTCCTCGAACAGCGATTGCAGGCGGGTGAAGCGATGCGGCTGCACCACCGCGATGATCTTTCCATTGGTGGACTCGCGCGCTGCCCTCAACACCGCCGCGATCTCGACGGGGTGATGGCCGTAATCGTCGATGACGGTGACGCCGTTCCACTCGCCGGTCTTGGTGAAGCGCCGCTTGACGCCGCCGAAGCCCGCGATCGCCTTGCGGATCGCATCGTCCGCTAGTCCAAGTTCATGCGCAACCGCGATCGCCGCCGTAGCGTTGAGCGCGTTGTGCCGGCCCGGCATCGGCAGATGGATCGCCTTGATCTCATGCACGGCGTCGGTCTTGCGATTGCGGAACGCGACCTTGAAGTTTGAGCCGCCACCGGTCGGCGCAAGATCGACCAGCCGCACATCAGCCTGCGGATTTTCGCCATAGGTGATGATGCGGCGGTCCTCGATCTTGCCGACCAGGGTCTGCACCACCGGATGGTCGATGCACATCACGGCAAAACCGTAGAACGGCACATTCTCGACGAAATTGCGAAATGCATCCTGCACCGCCTCGAACGTCTTGAAATGATCGAGATGCTCGGGGTCGACATTGGTGACGATGGCAACGTCCGCCGGCAGCTTCAGGAAAGTGCCGTCGCTTTCGTCGGCTTCCACCACCATCCATTCACCCGCTCCGAGGCGAGCGTTGGTGCCATAGGCATTGATGATGCCGCCGTTGATCACGGTCGGATCGAGATCGCCGGCATCGAGCAAGGCTGCGACCATCGAGGTCGTGGTGGTCTTGCCATGGGTGCCGGCGATGGCGACGCAACTTTTCAGCCGCATCAGTTCGGCGAGCATTTCGGCGCGGCGCACCACCGGAATGCGCTGGGCGCGCGCCGCCAACAATTCGGGATTGTCGCGCTTGATCGCGGTGGAAACCACAACCACATCGGCACCCGCGACGTTCTCGGCCTCGTGGCCGACGGTGATGGTGATGCCCTTGTCGCGCAGACGATGGACATTGGCGCTCTCGGAAGCATCCGATCCCTGCACGGTATAGCCGAGATTGCACAAGACCTCGGCAATGCCGCTCATCCCGATGCCGCCGATCCCGACGAAATGAATGGGCCCGATCTCTCGCGGCAGTCTCATGGGTGTTTCCCTGGGCGTCATCGTCCGCGAAGGCGGACGATCCAGTATTCCGCGAAGCCGGCAGTTCAAATCAGCCGCGCGGGAGTACTGGATGCCCCGCTTTGGAAGGCGCTGACAAGCGCTTTTTCAGTCATTCCGGGGCGCTCGCATTAGCGAGCGAACCCGGAATCTCGAGATTCCGGATCAGTCCGCGGAGCCTGTCATCGGGCCGCGCTTCGCGCGGACCCGTTGGCGGCCTGTCCAGAATGACCCGAGGGTCAGATTCCCGCCACTTTCATCACCAAATCCGCCATCCGTTGGGCGGCATCCAGCCGGCCGACGGTGCGCGCGGCAGTCGCCATCGCGATCAGCTTGGAAGGCTCAGCGGCCAGCGCGGAGATTTCGGCCGCCAAACGGTCGGAGGTGAATTCGGCTTGCGGGATCCGCAAGCCCCCACCCGCTTGCGCCAGCACGCCAGCATTGGCGAACTGGTCCTGATCGATCGAGCCCGGCAACG
Source organism: Bradyrhizobium sp. (assembly GCA_035644295.1). Classification (GTDB taxonomy): domain Bacteria; phylum Pseudomonadota; class Alphaproteobacteria; order Rhizobiales; family Xanthobacteraceae; genus Bradyrhizobium. Next base: position 7,799 of record DASQOU010000395.1, on the reverse strand, counting down.
GCACCAGGATCGACGGGCGGCCGACCGCGCCGAGTTCGGCCACGGTGCCGGCGCCGGAGCGCGATACCACCAAATGATGTGACGCCAGCTTCGCCGGCAAATCAGTGAAGAACGGCGCCAGCTCCGCCTTGACCTTGAGCCGGTCATAGACCGCGCGCACGCGCGCCATATCTTCTTCCCGTACCTGTTGGGTGAGGATCAGCCGGCTCCACCGCGAAGGCTCGAGCCGCTCGATCGCGCCGGGCACGATGTCCGCCATGATGCGCGCGCCCTGGCTGCCGCCGACCACCAGCAAGCGAAACGGCTCCGCCGGTGCGGGCCCGACATAGCTCACCGCCGCCGCCGCGAGGATCGCCGGACGCATCGGCGTGCCGACCGTCGTCGTCTTCGATGCCAGCGCCGGATCGCGATCGAGCACGCCCGGAAGCGAGGTCGCGATCGCATTGACCCGGCTCGACAAGAACCGGTTGGCGCGGCCAAGCACCGCATTGGCCTCATGAATGATACCGGGAATGCCGGCCAGTCTGGCGGCCAAGAGCGGCGGCAGCGTCGGATAGCCGCCGAAGCCAACGACCGCTGCGGGTCGCAACCTGCGCATCAAATTGAGCGCCACACCGGTGCCGACCGCAAGCATGATGCCGGTATAGGCGAGCGACCATGGCGTGCGGGCGCGCACGGTCTCGCTCGGCACCACATCGATCATCTCTTTGGAGAACAGCCCGCTATAGCGCAGCGCACGGGAGTCGGTTGCAAGACGCACGCGCAAGCCGCGCTTCATCAGCTCGACGGCCAACGCTTCGGCGGGAAATAGATGGCCGCCGGTGCCGCCCGCGGCCAGCAGAATCAAAGGTGCGTTGTCCATGGTTTCAGATAACCGACGCCGCGACGTTCGTCATCAGAGCGTTTCCGAACGACAGCGCCCCGGCCTTTCGACCGGGGCGCCATGACGACAATTCGATTGTGGCGTCCGTGCCCTTTTAAGGCGCCGACCCCTCACTGAGAAGGCCCAGCCGCCGCCGTGTCCATACCGCGGCCGGATCCCAGGAGAACATCCAGGCGAGGAAATAGAACCCCATCGCGAGCAGATACAGGAAGGCAAATCCGAAATACATCGAGTTGTATTCCATCAAGCCGCCAAACAGCGCGCCCATCAGATTATAGGCGAGCGCGGTGGAGATGTTGACCTCGGACCTGCCGATCAGGGTCGAGAACACAATACCCGAAAAGAAAAGCGGTAGCGTGAGCAGGACGCAGCTCACCGCCAGGCTCGCCAGCGGCGAACCTATGGCCACTAGTTCATGGTTTCGGGCGTAGAAATATCCGACCAGCAGACTGACCAGCAACCCGAGATAGGCGAGACCGGTCTGCTGGAAGACCTTTCCCCGCACGATCAGATTGGCCAGGAACGCCATGACCAGAACCAGAATGATGGTCGCCGCGATGACGAACCAGGTGCCGCCCAGGTGCAGGCCCAGTTCGGTGATGGCCTTGGTCTCGACCAACATGAAGCCCGCGCCGAGAAAGAAGAATGGCAGGTACCCGCGTTCGGCTGGCCCGGTCAGGCCGATGGTCTTGCGCACGAACATGTAGCTCAGCAGCAGCACCATACCGAGCGCGATCATATAGCTGACCGGATAGGTGCGCTCGATCATGTAGAAGAACGGCCAATCGTCGGTCGGGATGCTGGCGGCCGGATATGGCTGCGCGAAATGATCCGAGACGTTGGTGAATCCGATCGCGGCGAATGCATTGGTATCCGGCATGGCGATATTGCGGCCCTTCTGCGTGACGAAGGCCGTGGTCGTGCTCGCATCATAACGCACGCGAACCGCCAACGGCTTTCCGGCGCCCGGCATATCCTGGAGAATATGCGACAGCTTGAATCCCAGCGATTCGTTCGGCAGCGCGAACGCAACGGACATGACGCCATCTGGCTTGAGCAGCTTGAATGCCTCGGTAATGCCCTCGCGGGTATAGACGTAGGAATCCACCCGCAAATTGGAGGCGTGGCTGAGCGCTGTATGCGAATCCAGCACGCCATAGATGATCAGATCGTATTGCTGGGTCGCCGTGCGGAAGAAGTTACGCGCGTCATTGATGCGCAGCGTGACACGCGGATCGTCGTAGGGGTGTTCGGGATGGTTGTGCTTGCCGAGATAGGCGATGGCGGGATCGATTTCGATCGCATCAACATGCGACGCGCCCATGCGCAACGCCGCTGCCACGTCGTTGCCGCTGCCCGCGCCGACAATGGCGACGCGCTCGGGCTTTTTCTTGAAATTGAACGGAAATTCGTAGTAGGCGCGGACGTAGCGATCCTCGTCGGGCTCATGCCCGCGATTGCTTTCCGCGAGGTTGAAGACCTTCTGATAATAGGCGCCGCCCGACAACAGGTTCATCAGCCCGTCAGGTTTGGTCATGCGCTCCAGCAATTGATATGGGGAATAAATCCGCTGGATTTCCGGCTGAACCGGCCACGACAGAACCGTGATCAACAAACAGAGACTGGCGACGCCGAGCGGCAGGCGCTTATCCCGCGACAACACGAAAAACAGCAGGACGCCGCCTACCAAGATGAACCAGACGACCGGCGGCAGCCAGAACAGGCTCATGACGCACAGTGCCACGACGCCGACAATGCTGCCCACCAAATTGAGGCCATAGGCCTTCAGCGCATCCGCGCTACGAAGCAATTTGCCGCACAGTTGACCGATCGGGTAACAGATGCAGGCGCAGAGCACGAAGCTCATGGCCAGCAACATATAAACCGGCCCGCCCTGCTGCAGTAGGAGCAGCCAGTTCGGACCGTCCGTCAGTGTGCCGACGGACGTTTGCTCGTGCATCGGCAGGGCTGCAAAAAGACCGTTGTCCACGCTTACATCGTAGCGAAGCAGCGTAATGACGGCGACGAACAGCGCGAGCATCGGCAACACCAGCGCCGGCGCACAAGGCTGCTTTTCGGCGACCGCATACCCCGCCCCGAGGCCGAGGAAGCAGGCCAGCAGAGTAAAATTCTTGAAGAATGAAAACACCGGAAAGACCGATGCCAGCCAGCGGATCATGACCAGTTCCAGGAGCAGGCTGATCATCGTCACCAGCACGATCAGCACGATCTTTTCCCGGGTGCTCGAAGTTGCAATTCCGTCTTCAAACAGGCGGCCCATCAGGTCGATCTGGCGCTCCAGCGGACCCGCAAGCCATGGTGGGTAGAGGATGAACAGGAGGGCCGCCGCGCCCAGCAAGAGGCGGGCCGACATCAGCAGGAAATCGAAGGTGCCGAACGTGCCGCGTTCCAGGAACAGGCAAAGCGCCAAAACGGAATAGAAGAACACGAGAACGCTCAGGTAGACGCCGAAAAGCCGGACCAGCCTGCGATTGGCGTCATGTGCATGCTTACCGGCGACGTCAGGCGTGCCCATATATGTGTCCATGTTCTCAACCGTTTCCCGCATTGGTCCACTCAATTTCAGCTTGCAGCAAAATCGTTTAGGAACCGGATCGAAGTTTTATGGGGTTTTACTTAAGATTTTCTGCTTCTTTGCTACAACCTGCCCCAAGCGGGTCGGTCCTTACGCGTAGCCGCGCGCAGCGCTGGCGTTCATCGATTCAAGCTCAGTGCGCGGCCGTTGCCGCGTCAGCGCCAGCATCATGCCGACGCCGTAAGCCAGCGAGACCATCGACGAGCCGCCATAGGAGATGAACGGCAATGTCATGCCCTTGGCCGGAATCAGTTGCAGATTGACCGACATGTTGATCGCGGCCTGTACGCCGAACAAGATCGCCAATCCTGATGCGGCAAACCGCGCGAAAATATCCTCGGTCGCGTAGGCGCGTGACAGCGCGCGGATCACGATAAAGGCGAAAAGCGCGAGAAGTGCCAGGCAAAGGATGATGCCAAATTCCTCGGCTGCGACCGCGAACACGAAATCGGTATGGCTGTCCGGCAGGCTGCGCTTGGCGATGCCTTCGCCGGGCCCTAACCCAAACCAGCCACCGTTGGAGAAAGCCTCCATGGCGGTATCGACCTGAAAGGTGTCGCCGGAGGCTGGATTCATGAAGCGCTTGATGCGGCCGGCGACGTGCGGCACCAAAAGATAGGCGCCGAACAGCCCGGCGCCGGCGGCGCCCGCAAGTCCCAGCACCCAGATCATCCGCATGCCGGCAATGAAGAACAAGGCGCCCCACACCATCAGGACCAGCATGGTCTGGCCGAAATCCGGTTCCATCACCAGCAGCGAGACCAGCATCATCAGCAGGACCAGCGCCATCGAGGTCGCCGGCATTTCCGGCCGCCGCGTCGATTCGGCAAACAGCCATGCGGCGATCACCACGAAGGCGGGCTTGGCGGATTCGGACGCCTGGATGTTCAAGCCGATCAGGGTGATCCAGCGCCGCGAGCCCTTGACCTCGGGGCCGAACAGCAGCGTCGCCACGATCAGAAGCATACTGATCGCGAACACGATGAGCGCGGTGCGCCTGATCTGCCGCGGCGACAGGAACGACACGCCGATCAGCACGATGAGGGCTGGCAACAGAAACAGGACGTGGCGGTTGAAGAAGTGAAACGCGTCGAGCCCGATTCTTGTTGCCACCGGCGGGCTCGCCGCCAAGGACAGGATGAGGCCACCCAGGATCAGCGCGAAGATCGCCGCAAGCTGCAGGCGGTCGACCGTCCACCACCAATCGCTCAGGGGATTTCGCTGTTCGCGGGAGAGCATGGGCATTCCAAAGGCCAGGGGTCGGCCCATTGGTCGCCCAGGATGGTTTCCAGGGGGTTAACGGAATGGAGATGTTTCGAACGAAGCGGCGGGTCAGCCTCTCTCGTGCCCCGGATGCAGCGCAGCGCTCAAAAGCGCGTTCACGCGCGTCTTCCACGCACTACGCGGTGCGCTGCTGGTCCGGGGCCCATGGCCAGGCAATGTAAAATGTGGATCCCGGCTCTGCGGAGCAGCGTGAAGAACGCTGCACCGCGTCCGGGACACGGGGGTTGGGGCTCAGCCTCACACCACCGGCTTGACGCCGGGCAGCGCGGTGACGAGGTCGCGGAAGCGCGCGCCGCGGATCTCGAAATTGCGGTACTGGTCGAACGAGGCGCAGGCCGGCGACAGCAGCACCACGGCATCGGCGAGACCCGAGGCTTCGGCGTCGCGCGCGGCGTTCGCCACCGCGACATCGAGCGTCTGCGAAATCTCGTGCGGCACGCTGGTTCCGAGCGTGGTTGCGAATTCCTGCGCGGCCTCGCCGATCAGATAGGCTTTGCGGATACGCGGGAAATATTCGGCAAGACCAGTGATGCCGCCAAGCTTCGGTTTTCCGCCGGCGATCCAGAATATGTCGGCAAAGGACGACAGCGCATGCGCGGCCGCATCCGCATTGGTGCCCTTGGAGTCGTTGACGAACAGCACGTTGCCGCGGCGGCCGACCTGCTCCATGCGGTGCGCAAGACCCGGAAAACTGCGCAGACCGCCCTGCAAGATTTCGGTCGAGACACCGAGCGCGAGCGCGCAGGCCGATGCGCACGCCGCATTCTGCGCGTTGTGCAAACCGCGCAGCGAGCCGATGCCGCCGATCCGCGTGACCGCGCTGCGCGCGCCACCGGACGCGCGCCAGATCGTTTCGTGATCGACATAAACCCCGTCGGGCAGCGGATTTTTCACGGAGACGCGGACCACGCGGCGGCCGGCCTGCTCAATCCGGTCGGCGGTATTGCGGCTCCAGCCATCATCGACACCGACGATCGCGGTGCCCTGCGGCTGGACGCCCGCGACCAGACGTTCCTTCACGGCCGCATAATGATCGAGCGTGCCGTGGCGATCGATGTGGTCTTCACTGATATTGAGCAGGATGCCGACGGTCGGGTCGAGGCTTGGGGTCAGATCGATCTGATACGACGACATTTCGATGACGTGGACCCGCCCCTTGCGCGGCGGCTCCAGCGACAGGATCGCGGTACCGATATTGCCACCCATCTGCGTGTCGTAACCGGCAACCTTCATCAAATGCGCGATCAGCGCGGTGGTGGTCGATTTGCCGTTGGTGCCGGTGATGGCGACGAACGGCGCATCGGGAGCGTGACGGCGTCGTTCCCGGCAAAACAGCTCGATATCTCCGATCACCTCGACGCCGGCCTCTCGCGCGGCGAGCACGCTCCAGTGCGGAGCGGGATGGGTGAGCGGCGCACCGGGTGTCAGCACCAAAGCCGAAAAACGCGCCCACGACACCTTTCGCAAATCCGCGGTGACAAAACCCGCTCCCGCTGCTTCGGCGAGCCTATCGGCGCCATCGTCGCCGGCGATCACCTCGGCGCCGCCCGCCTTCAAGGCATGACAGCTCGCCAAGCCGGATCCGCCAAGGCCGAACACCGCGACCGTCTTGCCAGCGAAGGAGGTGACGGGGATCATGACTCAGCCCGTCATTCCGGAAACCGCGCAGCGGTTATCCGGAATCTCGAGATTCCGGATTGCCGCGGAGCCTGTCATCGGGCCGCGCTTCGCGCGGACCCGTTGGCGGCCTCCGGAATGACGATGGAGGGAGTGAATCATCATCACCGCAGCTTCAGCGTGGAGAGGCCGGCCAGCGCCAGCATCACCGAAATGATCCAGAACCGGATCACGATCTGCGGTTCGGTCCAGCCCAGTTGCTCGAAGTGATGATGGATCGGCGCCATCTTGAAGATGCGCCTTCCGGTGAGCTTGAACGAGGTCACCTGCACGATCACCGAAACCGCTTCCAGCACGAACAGCCCGCCGATCACGGCCAGCACGATCTCGTGTTTGACCGCGACCGCGATCGAGCCGAGCATGCCGCCGAGCGCCAGCGAACCGGTGTCGCCCATGAAGATCGACGCCGGCGGCGCGTTGAACCAGAGGAATCCAAGGCCGGCGCCAAGCACCGCGCCGCACAGCACCGCAAGCTCACCGGTGCCGGCGACATAGTTGATCTGCAGGTAGTCGGAGAACACCGCATTGCCGGCGAGGTAGGAGATCATGCCGAAGCTTGCGGCGGCGATCATGACCGGCACGATGGCAAGCCCGTCGAGACCGTCGGTCAGATTGACCGCGTTGCCGGCGCCGACAATGATGAAGGCGCCGAACACCACGAAGAACCAGCCGAAGTTCAGCGCCACGTCCTTGAAAAATGGAATCACCAGCGAGGTCGAGAACGGGTCGCGCCCGAGTCGCACCAGCGCATAGCACGCGGCCATCGCAATCAGCGCTTCGATCGCCAGACGGACGCGCCCGGCAAAGCCGCTATGGTTTTGCTGGGTCACTTTCAGATAATCGTCGTAGAAGCCGACGAAGCCGAAACCGAGTGTCACTGCGAGCACGATCCAGACATAGGGATTGAGTGGATTGGCCCACAGCAGGGTTGCGACCACGAGCCCCGACAGGATCATCAGCCCGCCCATCGTCGGCGTGCCTTTCTTGGTGACCAGATGCGATTGCGGACCGTCGCTGCGGATCGGCTGTCCCTTGCCCTGGCGAAGCCGCAGATGATCGATGATCCAGGGTCCGAACAGGAAAACGAACAAGGCCCCGGTCACCATCGCCCCGCCGGTGCGAAACGTGATGTAGCGAAACACATTCAGAAAGCTATGCAGCACGCCCAGGCCGGGAACGGTATTGGAGAGGTCGATCAGCCAGTAGAACATTCAATCCGCCCTATACCGCGGCTTCGTCGAGCGCGGCCTTGCCGGGAAAGCGCTTTTCGAGCGCGTTGACTATTGTCTTCATCTTCGAGCCGAGCGAGCCCTTGACCATGATCGCGTCGCCGGCGCGAATGGCGGCGACGGCCTGCGC
>DASQOU010000394.1:0-21847 GCA_035644295.1 Bradyrhizobium sp. | reverse complement strand
ATGGCGCGGAATTTCGCCGCGGAAAAAATCGCGCCGCATGCGATCCGCTGGGATGAGGAGAAGCACTTCCCGGTCGACGTGATGCGCGAGGCGGCCAAGCTCGGCATCGGCGGCGTCTACATCCGCGACGATGTCGGCGGTTCGGGGCTGACGCGCTTCGATGCCGCGCTGATCTTCGAAGCCTTGGCGCAAGGCTGTCCGACGGTGTCGGCCTTCATCTCGATCCACAACATGGCAGCCTGGATGATCGATGCCTATGGCAACGATACCCAGCGTAACAAATGGCTGCCTAAGCTGTGCACCATGGAGTACCTGGCGAGCTATTGCCTGACCGAGCCGGGCTCTGGCTCCGACGCAGCCGCGCTGCGAACCCGCGCCGTGCGTGACGGCGACCATTATGTCCTCAACGGCCAGAAGCAGTTCATTTCCGGCGCCGGCCGGGGCGATATCTATGTGGTGATGGTGCGGACCGGCGAGGGCGGCCCGGGCGGCATCTCGACGCTGGTGGTCGAGGGCGACACGCCGGGGCTTTCGCTTGGTGCCAATGAACGCAAGATGGGATGGAACGCGCAGCCGACCCGCGCGGTGATCTTCGAGAACGCGCGCGTGCCGGTCGCCAACCGTTTGGGCGAAGAAGGCATCGGATTCAAGGTCGCGATGGCAGGCCTCGACGGCGGCCGTATCAACATCGCGGCGTGTTCGCTCGGCGGGGCGCAAAACGCGCTCGACCGGTCGCTTGCCTATATGAAGGAGCGCAAGGCGTTCGGAAAGCGCCTCGATGAATTCCAGGCGCTGCAATTCCGTCTCGCCGACATGGCGACGGAACTGGAGGCGGCACGGACCTTCGTATGGCGTGCCGCGGCCGCCCTCGACCGCAAGGACAGTGATGCCACGATGCTGTGCGCGATGGCAAAGCGCTTCGGCACCGATGTCGGCTTTGAGGTCGCCAACCAGGCGCTGCAACTGCATGGCGGCTATGGCTATTTGAGCGAATACGGCATCGAAAAAATCGTGCGCGATTTGCGGGTGCACCAGATTCTCGAAGGTACCAACGAAATCATGCGGCTGATCGTAGCGCGCAAATTGATCGAGGGCGCGCGATGACGGTGCAAATGGCCGCTGTTGCAGGCGCCGAAGGCGACCTGATCGCGCGGCGCGAAGGCGCGGCGGGCGTCCTCCGTCTCAACCGGCCGAAGGCGATCAATGCGGTGACGCTGGAGATGTTTCGCGGCATCGACAAGGCGCTCGACCAATTCGAGGCCGACCCCGCGGTCGGTCTGATCCTGCTGGAAGGGGCAGGCGACCGAGGCCTGTGCGCAGGCGGCGACATCCGCGCTTTGTATGACAGTTCGAAGACCAACGGCGATCTCGGCAAGATTCTTTGGCGCGAAGAGTATATTCTCAACGCCCGCATCGCCAAATTTGCAAAACCCTATGTGGCCTTCATGGATGGCATCGTGATGGGCGGCGGGGTTGGTCTATCGGCTCATGGCCGCCATCGCGTCGTCACCGAACGTACAAAATTGGCGATGCCCGAGGTTGGGCTGGGCTTCTTTCCCGATGTCGGCGGCACCTGGCTGTTGTCACGCTCGCCCGGTGAAATCGGCACCTACTTTGGACTGACCGGCCAGACCATGAATGGCCCCGATGCGATCTATGCCCGTTTTGCCGATGCGGTCGTACCCTCCGATAGACTTTCTGCTTTGCGCGAGACCCTTGTCAATCTTCGTGCCGGCGTGAGCTCCGCCGAGGTGAAAGCCGTGATCAATGGGTTCGCGACCGGCGAAACCGCGGGACCTGTGGCGGCGATCCAGCCGCAGATCGATCGCTGGTTTGCTCACGATCGGATGGACGAAATCTTCGCTGACCTGCAGCGGGATGGTTCAGACCTCGCGCTATCGACGCTCAAGACGTTGAACGAAAAGTCGCCGCGCGGCATGGTGGTCACCTTGAAACTGCTGCGGCTGGCACGCGGGTCGTCGTCGCTGGAAGAATGCCTGGTTCGGGAATATCGCGCCGCGCTCGAAGTGTTCCGCAGCGATGATTTTCGCGAAGGCGTGCGCGCGGCCGTCATCGACAAGGACCGCAATCCGCGCTGGTCGCCGCCACGCGTCGAGGACGTTACGCCCGAGATGCTGGCGCCGTATTTTGCGGACATCGGTGCCGAGGAATTGGTATTTTAATAAAACAAATGAGAGACGCCTGAGCGGAGGGAACGGGACATGGCAAGCATCGCATTCATCGGTCTCGGCAACATGGGCGGCCCGATGGCGGCTAATCTCGTGAAGGCCAGCCTCACGGTGACGGCGTTCGATCTGGTGGCAGCCTCGCGCGATCAAGCCAGGGCTGACGGCGCTGGCATCGCCGATAGTTCGGTGGCTGCGGTGAAAGGCGCCGAGGTGGTCATCACGATGTTGCCGGCCGGCAAGCACGTGCTCTCGGTCTGGAACGAAGTTCTCCCGGCGATGGCAAAAGGCGCGTTGATCATCGATTGCTCGACCATCGATGTCGAAAGCGCCAAGCAGGCCCATGCGCTGGCGGCCAAGCACGGCGTTGCTTCGGTCGATGCGCCGGTCTCCGGCGGCACCGGTGGCGCCAAGGCCGCGACCCTGACCTTCATGTGCGGCGGCGAGGAAAAGGCATTCGCGGCGGCCAAGCCCGTGCTGGAAAAAATGGGCAAGAAGCTCGTGCATTGCGGCGGCGCCGGCGCAGGGCAGGCGGCGAAAATCTGCAACAACATGATCCTCGGCGTTTCCATGATCGCGGTGAGCGAGGCGTTTGCGCTCGCCGAAAAACTCGGGCTTTCGCATCAGGCGCTGTTCGACGTCGCCTCGACATCGTCGGGGCAATGCTGGTCGCTGACATCCTATTGCCCAGTGCCTGGCCCGGTGCCGACCTCGCCGGCCAACAACGACTATAGACCAGGCTTTGCCTCGGCGTTGATGGTGAAAGACCTGACGCTGGCGCAGGATGCGGCCACCGCCGCAGGTGCTGCGACGCCGCTCGGCAAACATGCCCAGGAAATCTACAAGGCGTTTGACGCGGCAGGGAATGGCGATGTCGATTTCTCCGGGATCATCCGGCACGTCCGCAGCCTTGCGGGAAAGTGACAGGCGTCATCCCTGCGCAACGGCTTCGCCGTTGTCGCTGGAGGTGCGAGCTCTTGCGAGTCTCGAAGGATGACTTGATCGGTGCAAATGGCCATCCTTCGAGACGCCGCGCTGAGCGCGGCTCCTCAGGATGACGATTGTGGAGGCGGTGAGATGAAATGACAACCTTTCAGGAAGCCCGCGCCTTCTTGCTCCGCCATCGGACGGACTACGACAAGGCTGTCGCGGATTTTCGCTGGCCCGATCCGGTGCCGTTCAACTGGGCGTTGGACTGGTTCGATGCGGAACTGGCACAAAATGCTGACAGCAAGGATCGTCCGGCGCTGTGGATCGTCGATGCCGGCAGCAACCGCGAGACCAAACTTTCGTTCGCGGCGTTGTCGCGCCGTTCCAACCGGGTCGCGAATTTTCTGCGCGCGCTGGGGCTGAAGCGCGGCGATCATTTGTTGCTTCTGCTGGGCAATGTCGTGCCGCTCTGGGAGACCATGCTGGCGGCGATGAAGCTCGGCGTGGTGGTGATCCCGGCGACTACGCTGTTGACGCCGGACGAGTTGCGCGACCGGCTCGATCGCGGCCGCGCCAGGGCCGTGGTGGCAACCCAGGATCAGGTCGCCAAATTCGCTGGCCTCGGCGGCGATCAGTTGGTTCGCATCGTCGTCAATGCCCCGTCCAAGCAACAAGGTTGGCTCGCCTACGAACAGGCCGCGAATTTTCCGGAAGCCTTCACATCGGATGGGCCGACGAACGTTGACGATCCGATGCTGCTTTATTTCACCTCGGGCACCACGGCCAAGCCAAAACTGGTCCGGCACAGCCAGCGCAGTTATCCCGTCGGCGCGCTGTCCACGATGTACTGGCTCGGGCTGCAGCCGGACGACATCCATCTCAACATCTCCTCGCCGGGCTGGGCCAAACACGCCTGGAGCTGCTTCTTCGCGCCCTGGAATGCCGGCGCCACCGTGTTTGTGGTCAATCAGCCGCGCTTCGACGCCAAGGGACTTTTGGCGACCATCGGGCGTTGCGGCGTCACGACCTTATGTGCGCCGCCGACGGTATGGCGGCTGTTCATCCAGGAGAAACTTGCAGCCTTCAAGGTCAGCTTGCGCGAAGTCTGCGGTGCCGGCGAACCGCTCAATCCCGAGGTGATCGATCAGGTTCGCGCGGCGTGGGGGCTGACGATCCGCGACGGCTATGGGCAGACCGAAACCACCGCGCTCGCGGGCAATTCGCCGGGGCAGAAGGTCAAGATCGGATCGATGGGCCGGCCGCTCCCGGGATACCGCGTGCAGATCACCGACAACGACGGACATCTCACGAAAGAGGGCGAGATCACCTTGCGGCTCGGTGCCGACCGGCCCGCAGGCCTGATGCAGGGCTATCAGGGCGACGACGGCAAACTATCGGGTGCGGACGGCGACATCTACCGCAGCGGCGATGTGGTGTTTGCCGACGACGAGGGCTATCTGACCTTCGTCGGCCGCTCCGATGACGTCTTCAAATCATCGGATTATCGAATCAGCCCGTTCGAACTCGAGAGCATTTTGCTGGAACATGAGAAGGTCGCGGAGGCCGCCGTCGTGCCCAGCCCCGACCCCATTCGGCTTGCCATCCCCAAGGCCTATGTGTTGCTGGTGTCGGGCGCGGAGCGATCATCCGAGACCGCGCTGTCGATCTTTCGGCACCTGCACACGCGGCTGGCACCGTTCAAACGCATCCGGCGGATCGAGATCGTGAGCGAATTGCCCAAGACGATTTCCGGAAAAATCCGTCGGGTGCAGTTGCGCCGCCTGGAGCACGACAATGATCGCGGCAATTCGCTGCGCGGCGAGGAGTTCCGCGAAGAGGATTTTCCGGAATTGCAGAAGGTGCGGTCGACGGAGAGCTAACAAATGAATGAAGTCTGGAAGAAACCGCCGATTTCGCTTGAGGCCTATCAGAAGATGGTCGGCCATGAAGTCGGGGTGTCGTCATGGCATCTGGTCGATCAGAACCGGATCAATCTCTATGCCGACGTGATCGAGGATCATCAATTCATCCACATCGATCCCGAGCGCGCGAAACGCGAAACCGCGTTTGGCACCACGGTGGCCCACGGCTTCCTGACGATGTCGCTGTTGAGCATCATGTCCTATGAGGTGATGCCGGTCATCGAAGGCACGACGATGGGCGTCAATTACGGTTTCGACAAATTGCGCTTCATCTCGCCGGTGCGGTCGGGCTCGCGCGTGCGCGGACGATTCACGCTGGCCGAGGCGAAGTTGCGCAAGCCAACGGAGCTATTGTCGCGCACCAACGTCACAGTCGAGATCGAGGGCGACGACAAGCCAGCGTTAGTGGCCGACTGGATTGGCCTGATTTATTTTGCTTAATATGAGTCGTCGTGGCCGGGCTTGTCCCGGCCATCCACGTCTTGTTTGATGCGACAATCATAAAAAGACGTGGATGCCCGGCACAAGGCCGGGCATGACGAAACAACCCCCATCCAGGAATCTTACGCATGACAATCAGGTTTGATGGACGCGTCGCTATCGTCACCGGCGCGGGCAATGGTCTTGGACGCGCTCATGCGCTGGGGTTAGCGAGGCGCGGCGCGAAAGTGGTCGTCAATGATTTCGGCGGCGCGCGCGACGGTACCGGGGGTTCGCTCACGCCAGCGGAAACCGTGGTCGAGGAAATCCGTAAATCGGGCGGCGTCGCGATGGCCGACGGCGCCGACGTCTCGAACTTCGAACAGGTCGAGGCGATGGTCGATCGCGCGACCAAAGAGTGGGGCGGCGTCGATCTGCTCTGCGCCAATGCCGGCATTCTGCGCGACAAGTCCCTTGCCAAAATGGAGATCGCCGATTTCGCCAAGGTGCTGGACGTGCATCTCACCGGCACCTTCTATTGCTGCAAGGCGGTGTGGGATGGCATGCGCGAGCGCAACTACGGCCGCATTGTCGTCACCACCTCGTCGTCGGGCCTGTTCGGCAATTTCGGCCAGGCCAATTACGGCGCGGCCAAAGCCGGCATCGTCGGCCTGATGAACGTGCTGGCGGAAGAGGGCCGCAAGAACGATATCCGCGTCAACACGATTTCGCCGACGGCGGCGACGCGGATGACGGAAGAATTGCTGCCGCCGCAGGCCCTCGCGTTGATGCGGCCGGAAGCGATCACGCCGGCGGTGCTCTATCTCTTGGCCGAGGACGCGCCGACCCGCACCATCATGGGCGCCGGCGCGGGCTCGTTTGCGGTGATCAAGGTCATGGAAACCGAAGGCATCAACTTAGGCCAAGCCGACTGGACGCCGGAGGCGGTTGCCGAGCATTTTGCCGAGATCGGCGACATGTCGACAGCCAAGGCGCTGGAAAACGCGTTCCAGCAGACGCAGAAATATGTCGCCCAGGCCGCGGCGAGGGCGGGCGTGAAGCTTTAGGGGCCACACGGCGTCGCATTGACCGTACCGCGTCATGGCCGGGCTTGTCCCGGCCATCCACGTCTTTGGCGCGGCTAGACAGTTTAGACGTGGATGGCCGGGACAAGCCCGGTCACTTTGTGGTTGCTCAATTGGACCCTACACTCGCACATGGCTTCAGCCCTTAAGAATAACGTCGCCATCATCGGCGCCGGTCCCGCCGGCCTGATGGCGGCCGAAACACTGGCGCAGGGCGGCGCCCGCGTCACCGTCTATGACGCGATGCCGTCGGTGGGGCGCAAGTTCCTGATGGCCGGGCGCGGCGGGCTCAATCTGACGCACAGCGAGCCGTTGCCGGCGTTTCTCACCCGATACCGCGAAGCGATACCGCAGCTTACGACCGCCATTGAGGCGTTCCCGCCGGATCGTTTGCGCGCGTGGTGCGAGGCGCTGGGGCAGCCGACCTTCGTCGGCTCCTCGGGGCGGATTTTCCCGAAAGCATTGAAGGCATCCCCGCTGCTGCGTGCCTGGCTGCGGCGGCTCGACGCGTCAGGCGTGCAATTTTCACCACGCCATCGCTGGACTGGCTGGGACGAGAACGGCCGTCTGTTGTTCCAGACCCCCGATGGAAATAGCATGGTCGATGCACGCGCGACCGTGCTGGCGCTCGGCGGCGCAAGCTGGCCGCGGCTCGGCTCCGATGGCGGATGGGTGGAAACGCTGGCCGCCAAGGGTGTGAAGATATCGCCCCTCAAACCGGCCAATTGCGGTTTTGCGGTCGCCTGGTCGGACATCTTCCGCGATCGCTTCGAGGGCCAACCGCTGAAAGGGATCGCGTTGTCGTTCGGGTTCCATCGCGTTCGCGGCGAGGCCATGATCACGCGCGATGGCATCGAGGGCGGCGCGATCTATGCGCTCTCGGCCGAGTTGCGCGAAGCCGTACTCGCATCGGGCGGGGCGACGCTGCATATCGCGCTTCGGCCCGATGTTGAAACACGCGATCTGGTCGCGCGGCTGTCGTCGCCGCGCGGCAAGCAGACATTTTCGAACTGGCTGCGCAAGACCGCACAACTGTCGCCGGTTGGCATTGGCCTGTTGCAGGAAGCCGCGATGGTTTCCGGCGTGGTGCTGTCGTCGTTGTCACCGGAAAACCTCACTGAGCTGATCAATGCCGTGCCGGTCCAGCTCACGGGTGTAGCTCCCATCGCGCGCGCAATTTCGACCGCGGGCGGAATAGCGTTCGAAGAAATCGACGCCGATTTCATGATCCGCCGCCTGCCCGGCGTGTTCGCCGCCGGCGAAATGCTCGACTGGGAAGCGCCGACCGGCGGCTATCTGTTGCAGGCGTGTTTTGCCACGGGTGCGGCGGCGGGAAGGGGGGTGTTGAAGTGGTTCACGTCGCCGCCATGAATTTAGCTCGTCATGGCCGGGCTCGTCCCGGCCATCCACGTCTTAGTTCGCGGTGACCCGAGGACGTGGATGCCCGGCACAAGGCCGGGCATGACGATTGAGAGCATCTACCGTCTTGAGCTCACCTCAACTTCCCCCGTGCCGCCACCGGCAGCGTGCCGACGATCTCTTCGCCGCGCACCATCACCACCTCGTCCATCATGTTGACGACGACGCAGACATGGTTCGGCACGATCCGCACGACATCGCCGACATTCGGACGCGTATTGCTGCGGGTGAGATCGAGGAAACCGTGCTCCTCGGCAAAGCGCGCGATCTTGGCTTCGGGATGTTCGAGGATCAGCCCGTGCCCGTCGAGCCCGCTGCCGGTGTCGGAGGTCAGCGTTTTCGAACCGGCATCGAGAATGCCGCGATCGGGGCCGGCGCGGCTCACCACGGTGGAATAGATGTTCAGCGCGCAATCGTCCCAGGTGGCGACGCCGGCCTGGACCTGCATCCGGTCATTGTAGATGTAGGTGCCGGGCCGGTGCTCGGTGGCGCCCTTGAGCTTGCCGAGATTCTTGAGGTTCGGCGAGCCGCCGGTCGAGACCATCGCAGCATCAAGCCCATGCGCGCGTACGCCGGCCAGCGCTTCGTCGTAGAATTTCTGCGCCTCGTCCCAGCCGGTCTCGGTCGGATACAGCATGAAGCCGGCGAACATCAATCCCTTCGAAGCCGCGATCTCGCGGGCGAGCGCGATGGCTTCCGCGGGCGTCTCGACGCCCGCACGCTTGCGCCCGGTGTCGCATTCGACCACGACCGAGAGCGGCCGGCCGGAGTGAGCGGCCGCCTGCGGCAGGCCCGCGATCACCACCGGATTGTCCGCGGCAACCGTCATGTGGGCCCTGGCCTGCAACGCGCCGAGGCGGGCCATTTTTTCCTCGCCGAGCAGGTTGTAGCTGATCAGGATGTCGTCGACGCCTGAATCGGCCATCACTTCGGCTTCGCCCAGTTTCTGGCAGGTGATGCCCTTGGCGCCGGCCTGGATCTGAAGCCGGGCCAGCATCGGGCTCTTGTGGGTCTTGATGTGAGGACGGTTGGCGACACCGGCGGCATCGCAGGCCGCCTGAATGCGGGCGATGTTGCGCTCGACACGATCCAGGTCGATGACGGCGGCGGGTGTGCCGTATTCACGGGCGATTTTGGCGGCGAGGGGGATGGTCATGGGTTAAGCCTGCTCTATCTCTTCACGCAACACTTCGAGTTCCAGCCACTTGTCCTCGGCCTCCTGGAGCTCCTTTTGCGCTTTTGCAAGGGCGTCAGAGGCCTGGTCGAATTTCTTGCGATCCTTCTTGTAGAGGTCGGGGTCGTCAAGGTGTCTTTGTTGCTTGGCGATTTCGGCCTGCAATTTGGCGATGGTTTTCGGCAAGGTTTCCAGTGCGTGCTTTTCCTTGAAATTGAGCCGGCGTTTGATCACGCCTGAAGGCCCACCAGTTGATGCCGGCTTCTCGCGTTCCACCGCGGCCGCCTTCACCGCTTCGCGCTTCAAATCCGCGCCGCGCTGCGCCAGCATGTCGGTATAGCCGCCGGCATATTCGATCCAGCTTCCATCGCCCTCCGGCGCGATCACCGAGGTGACGACGCGGTCGAGGAAATCGCGGTCGTGGCTGATCAGGATCACCGTGCCGTCATAGTCGCCGAGCATTTCCTCCAGCACATCGAGGGTTTCAAGGTCGAGATCGTTGGTCGGCTCGTCCAGCACGAGCAGATTGGAGGGTTTTGCCAGCGCGCGCGCTAGCATCAGCCGGCCGCGTTCGCCGCCGGAGAGCACTTCGAGCGGCGTGCGCATCTGCTCTTGTCCGAACAGAAAGTCCTTCATGTAGCTCACAACATGCTTCGGCTTGCCGCCGACCATGACGTGGTCGCCGCGGCCGCCCGTCAATGCTTCGGCCAGCGTCGATTTGGGATCGAGGCTTTCGCGATGCTGGTCGAGCGTCGCCATTTCGATATTGGCGCCGAGCCGAATGGTGCCGGTATCGGGAGGGTTGGCGCCGGTGAGCATTTCGATCAGCGTGGTCTTGCCGACGCCGTTCGGCCCGACGATGCCGATGCGGTCGCCGCGCTGGACGCGGATCGAGAAGCCATCGACGATTTTGCGCGTCCCGTAAGCCCTGCCGATGTTCTTTGCCTCGATGACGAGCTTGCCGGATTTTTCCGCTTCCGCGGCCGTGAGGTTGGCATTGCCAGCCGCGCCGCGATGGTCACGCCGCTGCTGACGCAGCGCATGGAGATTGCCGAGCCGCTTGACGTTGCGCTTGCGGCGGCCGGAGACGCCGTAGCGCAGCCAGTGCTCCTCGTTGACGATTCTGCGGTCGAGCTTGTGCTGTTCGCGCTCTTCCTCGGCCAGCACCTCGTCGCGCCAGGCCTCGAAGGCGCCAAAACCGCGGTCGATTTGCCGGATCTGGCCGCGGTCGAGCCAGGCGGTCGAGCGCGACAGATTTGAAAGGAAGCGGCGGTCGTGGCTGATGATGACGAGCGCGCTGCGGCGGCTGTCGAGTTCGCTTTCCAGCCATTCGATCGTGGTGAGATCGAGATGGTTGGTGGGCTCATCCAGCAACAGGATATCGGGCGAGGGCGCCAGCACCCGCGCCAGCGCTGCGCGGCGGGCTTCGCCGCCCGAGAGATTTGAGGGCTCTTCGTCGCCGTGAAGACCGAGCTGCTCCAGCACATAACGGGCCTGATAATGGTCGTCGCCGGGACCCAAGCCCGCTTCGACATAGGCGAGCGTGGTGGCGTGGCCGGCGAAATCGGGCTCCTGCGGCAAATAGCGGATGGTCGCGCCGGGCTGCACGAAGCGGCTGCCACGATCGGGCTCGACCAGGCCGGCCGCGATCTTCAGCAGCGTCGATTTGCCGGAGCCGTTGCGGCCAATCAGGCAGACACGCTCGGCCGACGATACCGACAGCTCGACGCCCGACAACAGCGGGGTGCCGCCGAAGGTAAGCCGGATGTCTTTCAATTGGATCAGCGGCGGCGCCATGGCGATCGATTCAATTCTGATTCGGGGCGGGCGCGGCGGCCTGCTGGCGCTGAATGCGGCGGATGGTCTGATCCAGCGCCGACAAGAACGCCGAACGATCGCGCGGGGCGAATGATTTTGGACCGCCGGTCACCTCGCCGGAGGAACGCAAGTCCGTCATCAGGTTGCGAACCGCCAGCGTCATGCCGATCGACTGTTCGGTGAACGGCTTGCCGTTGGGCGCGATCACCTCAGCGCCCGCCTTGACGCAGCGGCTGGCGAGCGGGATGTCGGCGGTGATGACGATATCGCCTTTACCGGCGCGCTCCGCTATCCAGTCATCGGCGGCATCCATCCCGGAACCCGCCGCGATGCGTTCGATCAGCGGGTCGTGCGGTACCCGGATGAACTGGCCCGCCACGACGCTGACGGGAAGGCCATGGCGCGCCGCGACGCGGTAGATCTCATCCTTCACCGGGCAGGCATCGGCGTCGACATAGATGCGGGTGGTGTTCAAATCTGGCGTCATCGGTTGAGGAATGGAAGGGGAAGCGCGGCGGCGCTGTCCCGGGAGCACAAGGGCGCCCTCTGGAGCGCAACTGCGCTCCCGAGATGCGCGTGGTACCCCATCGGATCGGGAAATGCGAGGAAAACACGGGGGATCGAGCACCCTTGCCAGCGCAATTCCTTCGCGTACCATTACCGATCAAAGATAGCCAAAATAAGGGAAACGGCCATGACGAGCCGGTTAGAGGCCTATCGCGTTGAGGCCTACAACACCGCAAAGCTTTCCGAGAACAAGATGCACGACGACACCGTCGCGCGCCGGTTCGGATTTAATGGCGGCCTCGTCCCCGGCGTCGATGTCATGGCCTATATGATGCATCTGCCGGTTGCGAAATGGGGCCGAGCCTTTCTCGAGCGTGGATTGATCGAGGCGCGCTTCGTCAAGCCGGTCTATGACGGCGAGACCGTCAATGTCATGGGCGAGGAGAGCGATGGGGTGCTTTCGATCGAGGTCGAAAGCCGCGGGCAGCTTTGCGCAACCGGCACGGCCTCGCTTCCTGCCGCCCCACCGTCGCTCTCGATCGCCGATTTCCCGGAAGTAGCGCCGGTGGGGGAACGCCGGCCGGTGGACGAAGCCTCATACCAACTCGGCCAATGGCTCGGAACGGTGCCGCGCGCCTGGGCCGGCGAAGCCGCAAGGGAATATCTGGCCGATGTGCGCGAGCGCGATCCGATCTATCCGCGTGAAGGGCTCGGCCATCCCGGCCTGCTGCAACGGGTCATGAACAGGGTGCTGGTCGACAACGCCATCCTGGGCCCGTGGATTCATGTCGGCAGCCGGATGCAGCTTCTTGGCGCCGCTGCAAGCGGCGACGAGTTGACGGCGCGCGCACGCGTCACCGGCAATTACGAGAAGAAGGGCCATCGTTTCGTCGAGCTCGACGCGCTCGTCGTCGCCAACGGCCGCACGCCATTGGCGCATTGCCAGCACATCGCGATCTACCAACCGCGCGAGCAGGCGGCGGCGTAAGGTGGGGAGACGCCAGTCGCTCTAATCGTCATGGCCGGGCTTGACCGGCCATCCATCTTCTTCGCAAGACTCTCATGATGTTTGATGGATACGCGGGTCAAGCCCGCGTATGACGAGTGTGTGTAGTGCAGCACGCCCGCGCCTCAACCTCAGTCGTCATCCCCGCGAAAGCGGGGATCCAGTACGCCGCGGCTTCACGGCTCAATCACCACCGCCTCTGGAGACGTAGATGGCCGGGACAAGCCCGGCCATGACGTGGAAATATAGGGTCGCGACGCTCAAAAAAATCACGCCACCTTCTTCGCATCCCGGATCGCGCGCCAGACCCGCTCCGGCGTCAGCGGCATGTCGATATGGGTGATGCCGTGGTCGGACAGCGCGTCGAGCACCGCGTTGACGAGGGTGGAGAGCGAACCGGCGCAGCCAGCTTCGCCGCAGCCCTTGGTGCCCAGTGGATTGGACGTGGCGGGCACCGGGTGGTCGCCGATTTCCATCATGGGAATGTCCTCGGCACGCGGCAGCGCATAGTCCATGAAAGAGCCCGTGATCGGCTGACCGCTCGAATCATAGCTGACGTGTTCCATCAGCGCCTGGCCGATACCTTGCGCGACGCCGCCGTGCAATTGTCCGGCGACCAGCATCGGATTGACGATGGTGCCGAAATCGTTGACGCCGGTATAGCGGACGATCTGCACGATGCCGGTTTCCGGATCGATCTCGACTTCCGCGACATGGCAGCCATTGGGGAAAGTCGACGGCACCGCCTCGGTGGTGTGGTCGACGTCGAGCGACGACGGCACGCCTTCCGGCATCTTGCCCTCGCGCATCCGGCGCGCGAGTTCGATGATGTCGATGGAGCGGTCGGTGCCGGCGATGGTGAAGCGGCCATCGGCGAATTCAATGTCGCCTTCGGCGGCTTCCATCAGGTGCGCGGCCGCGCGCTTGCCCTTTTCGATGACGAGCCTCGAGGCCTCCACGATGGCCATGCCGCTGGCGGTGATGGAGCGCGAGCCGCCGGTGCCGTTGCCGGTATGCACGATGTCGCTGTCGCCCTGTTCGAGTTTTATGCTCTCGAAGGGGACACCGAGTTGCGCGGAAAGCACCTGCGCGAACGGCGTCGCATGACCCTGGCCGTAGTCGAGCGTGCCGGTGATCAGGCGGACCGAGCCGTCGGCTTCGAATACGATCTTGCCGAGTTCGACGTTGGGAGGTGCGGTGACTTCGAGGTAGGAGCCGATCGCGATGCCCCGCAGCTTGCCGCGCTTGCGGCTTTCCTTCTTGCGCTTGGCGAAGTTGGCGTGGTCGGAGATCTCGAGCGCCTTGTTGAACACGCCCTGGAAATCGCCGCTGTCATAGATCATTCCGGAGGAGGCGGTGAACGGCATCTGCGCCGGCTTGATGAAGTTGCGCTTGCGCAACGTCAGCCGGTTGATACCTATCTCGGCGGCGGCGCGATCGATCAGCCGCTCCATGAAATAGTTGGCCTCGGGGCGCCCGGCGCCGCGATAGGGGCCCATCAGCGTGGTGTTGGTCAGCACGGTCTTGATGTCGATGGCCATCAACGGTGTGCGGTAGACGCTGGCGATGTTCTTGCCGATGTTGAGGGAGAGCGGTAGCGGCGCGACGCCGCTGATATAGGCGCCGAGATTGCCGTAGCCCGAGACCTTGACCGCGAGGAACTTGCCTTCGGCATCGAGCGCCAGCTCGCAGTGAATCTTGTGCGCGCGGCCGTGGCTGTCGGACAGGAAGCTGGTCGAGCGTTCGTCGGTCCATTTCACCGGACGGCCCAGCGCCTTCGCCGCATGCAGGATGCAGATATATTCGGGATAGCTGACGTTCTTCATGCCGAACGAGCCACCGACATTGGCGGTGAGCAGGTGAACCTTCTCGTTCGGAACCTTCAGCAGGCTCTTGGCGAGCGTCGTCCGATTGCCGGCGACGCCCTGGGTCGGAAGCTGAATGGTGTAACGCTCGCTGGCCTTGTCGTAGGAGGCGAGCCCCGCCCGCGGCTCCATCGCCACAACCGCAACCCGGGTGTTGACGATATCGAGTTTCGTCACATGCGCCGCACTGGCAAAGGCGGCCTCGACCTTGGCGGCATCGCCAAAGTAATAATCCAGCGCCACATTGTTGGGGATGTGATCGTAGAGCTGCGGTGCGCCAGGTTTGGCTGCTTCCACGGGGTCGGTGACGGCCGGCAGCGGATCGATATCGACCACCACGGCCTCGCCGGCATCGCGGGCCTGCGCCAGCGTTTCCGCCACCACGAATGCCACGGGATCACCGACATAGCGCACCTTGTCGGTCATCAGCGGGGTGCGGTTGGTCTGCAGCAGTGGCGTGCCGTCGCGGTTCTTCAGCGGCAGGCCGCAGGTGAAGGGGCCGTAATCGGCGGCGGCGAGATCGGTTCCGGTCCAGACGCCAAGCACGCCCGGCATCGCCTTGGCGGCGGCCGTGTCGATGCCACGGAGGACGCCGTGGGCGTGGCTGGAGCGCACGATCCACGCATAGGCTTGCCCTGGAAGGTTGAAATCATCGGTGTATTTGCCGTTGCCGCGGACGAGCGTGTCATCCTCCTTGCGGCGGACCGGCTGCCCGACGCCGTATTTTTGCAGTGCAATAGCGTTTTCCAGAGAGGACGAAGACGTGTGATCTTGCATTGAAAGCACCCGAAATGGCCGGCTTTTGCGCGGTTTGAAGCCTGTTACCCAGATAAACCACGTCCGCCAGAACGACAACGCCTGATTGGGCATGGTCCCATGTGAAGGGTTGTTGCGCCGCCCCTTGGCGCTGCTAGAGTTTCTGCCGAAGCGAAATTCCTCGTCGGCCGCCATCGGCCGGGGAAAGACATTTGGATGAAGGATGACACGGGGCTCCGCGACGACCAGGCGTCGCGCGGAAGCTCGATCATACCGGCCACCGCTGGCGAAGCCGGAGCAGCGAGGCCGGCGCCGGGAACTGGCGTCTACGCGGCGCTTGACCTTGGCACCAACAATTGCCGCCTTTTGATCGCGTGCCCGACCGATGACGGGTTCCGCGTGGTCGATTCGTTCTCGCGGATTATCCGGTTGGGCGAGGGGATTTCCGCAACCGGCTGCATCAGCGACGCCGCGATCGAGCGCGCCATCGCTGCGCTGAGTATTTGCCGCGACAAAATCCACTCCAAAAAGGCCAAGCGGCTGCGGCTGATCGCGACCGAGGCGTGCCGCGCCGCGTCGAATGCCGAAGGTTTTCGCGATCGCGTTGCCGCCGAAACCGGTATCCGCCTCGAAGTGATCGATCGCGAGACCGAAGCAGCCCTTGCCGTGATCGGTTGCTCGCCATTGCTCGATCCCCATGGACGAGGCGCGATCCTGTTCGATATCGGCGGTGGTTCGACCGAACTGGTTCGGATCGAACGCGATCCCGGTGAGAAAAATACGTCGCCCCGCATCAAGGCCTGGATGTCGATCCCGCTCGGGGTCGTCACGTTGGCCGAGCATTTCGGCGGCCGGGACGTCACGCCGCAATCCTATGCGGCGATGGTGGAGGAAGTCTCAAAACATGTCGGACCGTTTGCAGCCGAGCACGGCGTGGACTTGGCGGATATGCACCTGCTCGGCACCTCCGGCACGGTGACGACGCTGGCCGGCGTGCATCTCAACCTGGTGCGATACGACCGCCGCCGCATCGATGGCGTGTGGATGAGCGATGCGGAGGTCACCGCCACCATCGCGCGCCTGCTCGGCATGAGTTACCAGGAGCGCGCCGCCAATCATTGCATCAGCGTCGAGCGCGCCGATCTGGTGCTGGCGGGCTGCGCCATTCTCGATGCGATCCGCCATGCCTTCCCGCTGCCGCGGCTGCGTGTCGCCGATCGGGGCCTGCGCGAGGGCATGCTGGTCGAGATGATGCGCGAGGACGGGGCTCTGGGCAGGTGATCCTACCTGGAGCGGCTCTGGAATTTCGGTGCGCGTTATTGTGCCCTCGCCCCTTGTGGGAGAGGGCTACTCCGCAGGTTGATACAGACTCGTTCGGGTGAGGGGTCTGTTTCCATGGATACGACCCCTCATCCGGCGCTACGCGCCACCTTCTCCCGCAAGGGGAGAAGGGATAGGATCAAGATGGCGAAAGACACCACGGGGCGATTGCACCTCACCGTCAAGAGCGGCGGCAAGCGCAAGCTGTCCTCCAAACTCTGGCTCGAACGTCAGCTCAACGACCCCTACGTGGCGCAGGCCAAGCGGGATGGCTTGCGCTCGCGCGCGGCCTACAAGCTGATCGAAATCGACGACAAATATCATTTTCTCAAAACCGGCATCACGGTGGTCGATCTCGGCGCTGCGCCCGGCGGCTGGAGCCAGATCGCGGCCAAACGCGTCGGCGCGGCAACCGGCAAAGGCCGCGTGGTGGCGATCGACCTGTTGGAAATGCCGGAGATTGTCGGCGTCGCCTTCGCTCAGCTCGATTTTTTGGCGGAGGATGCGCCGAACCGGCTGATCGCGATGATGGATGGTCGCGCCGATGTGGTGCTATCCGACATGGCCGCGAACACCACCGGCCACCGCAAGACCGACCAATTGCGCATGATCGGTCTGGTGGAGGCGGCGGCCGCGTTCGCCGCCGAGGTCCTAAAACCCGGCGGAACCTTCCTCGCCAAGACTTTCCAGAGCGGCGCCGACGCCGAGCTGATGACGCAGCTGAAGCGCGACTTCGCCAGCGTCCGCCACGTCAAGCCGGCATCGAGCCGGAAAGATTCCTCCGAGCGCTATGTGCTGGCGATGGGATTTCGGGGGGTGCTGAAGGCGCCAGTCTGAGATAGACTGTCGTTGCGAAGTGCCACGGTCATCCGTGTCGCGGTGCTGTTGATGCGAATCTTCTTAGGTGGAAAGTTCGGGCGACGAATGCTCAAAGACGCTGCACAAATTATAAAAATACTTTGCTTTGTCATGGCAGCAATATTCGTTCTTCTAATTGTAGCCGCGCAGTTGGAGTGTTCGCAATTTGCTTCAATAGGCAATCAATGCCGCGGTCCAGATGGGGACGTGTGGATGGCGCCTTTCTTCCTTTCTCCAATTGGAATTCCCGCGCTGATTGGCTCAATTGTTATGCTCATCATAGCTGCGGTCCGCCGGAGCCGGTCGTAGGCCGGACGAACGCGCCTGCCTGAGAGCCGACCGTCATTGCGAGCGAAGCGAAGCAATCCAAACGCAGTCATTCCGGGATGGTCCGAAGGACCAGACCCGGAATCTCGAGGTGAATGAAAAAGACGCAAGCCAATATCTAGATTCCGGGTTCGCGCTCCGCGCGCCCCGGAATGACGGGCCCTCGGCTCTACCCCAGCCGCTGATCC
Source organism: Bradyrhizobium sp. (assembly GCA_035644295.1). Taxonomy (GTDB): domain Bacteria; phylum Pseudomonadota; class Alphaproteobacteria; order Rhizobiales; family Xanthobacteraceae; genus Bradyrhizobium. The sequence goes on along the minus strand of DASQOU010000394.1, from coordinate 4,066 downwards.
CTCGCGTCCTCGGTGCCCTCGCTCGCCGCCTTGGCCGCCGCCGTCGCCGCACCCTTGCGGCTGGAAATCTCGACCGCCTTGCGGCCGGAGATTTCGTGTCCGGCATCGTCGGGCATTTGCCAGAAGAACCAGGCCGATACCGCCGAGATGATCGACACCACGACGAAGGCCGGCGCGAAATCGTCTGCGCTCAGTGTCTGCACATGGCGCATCAGCTGGGTGGATTCGACCGAGAACGCCCCGACCGCGACGCCGGCGGAAATCGCCAACTGCTGGTTGACGCTGACCAGCGTGGTGGCGCGGCTCATCTGCGCCGGCTCCACCTCGGCGTAAGCGACGGTGTTGACCGCGGTGAACTGCAGCGAGCGGAAAAAGCCGCCGACCACGAGAATGATCATGATCAGAAGCAGCGGCGTGGTTGGTGTGAACAGCGCGCAGGCGCCGAGGAAGAGCGAACTGACCACGGCATTGATGGTCATCAAATTTCGGAAGCCGAAGGTTCGGATGATGCGCGCGGCCAGCGTCTTCATGCCCATGGCGCCGACGGCGGAGGCAAACGTCACCAGCCCCGACCGGAACGGCGACAGACCGAATCCGACCTGCATCAACAGCGGCAGCAGAAACGGCAGCGCGCCGATGCCGAGCCGAAACAGAAAGCCGCCGACGATGCTGGCGCGCATCGTCGGTAACCGCAGCAACGCGAAATCCAGCACCGGCGATCCGGTGCGCCGGGCATGGATGACGTAAAGCGTCATCGAGATCGAGCCGATCCCCACCAGCGCTGCGACGATCGACCATGGCAGCAAATCGAGGCCTGCGACCGAGAGCCCGAAGGCAATTCCGGCAAGCCCGATGCCGGCCAGCACCATCCCATAGAGATCGAACGGCTCGTGGTTCTCGCTCTTGATCGGGTCGATGTAGCGAAGCGCCATGACGATGCCGAGTAGCCCGATCGGAATATTGATCAGGAAGATCCAATGCCAGGAGAAATAGGTGGTGATGAATCCCCCGAGCGGCGGGCCGATCACCGGTCCCACCAGCGCCGGGACCGTGACCCACGCCATGGCGTTCACCAGCGCGCTCTTGTCGATCGTGCGCAACAGCACCAGCCGTCCGACCGGCGTCATCATCGCCCCGCCCATGCCCTGCAGGATTCTCGCGATCACAAAATCGGTCACCGAGGAGGACAGCGCGCAGCCGATCGAGCCCATCATGAAGACGGCGACGGCGAGGGAGAATACCAGGCGCGCGCCGAACCGGTCGGCGGTCCAGCCGCTGGCCGGAATGAATACTGCGAGCGACAAAAGATACGAGGTGATGGCGAGCTTCAGCGTGAGCGGACTGGTGCCGATATCGGCGGCGATTGCCGGAAGCGACGTCGCAATGACCGTTGAGTCCATGTTCTCCATGAACAGGGCAGTGGCGACGATGAGCGGGATCAGGCGTTGTTTGTTCATGGAATCTGTGGCGGGAGGAACTGCACGCGGGCTGTATCATCTCGTCCACACGCAGGCCATGGTGGAATCCGCGGACTTCCAGTGTGAAGGGCACCCAAAGTAGCAATTTCAAGGGTTTCTTGCGAGAGTTTCGCCAAAACTGCGAGCAAGGTTTATGGCGATAATGTGCAGAAACCTTAACGTGCCGCCATACGCATAGCTCCTCGGCTTGTTATGGGCTTGCCTCATGGGTTGTGTTGTGGGAGCAAGACGGCGCCGAGCCAACAGGCTCTTCCCCCGTCAATTCTCGTCAAAAGGAAAGACCCGGAATGGGATCACGCTTGTTGTTTGTTTTCGCCGTCGTATTTGGATTGTCTCCGGCGGCGGCATCTGCCGGTGAAAACCTTCTCCATCGCGCGTCGTGCTCCGTCGTGCGGTATTACGTCGCGAAATATAGCGCTTCGGCGGCAGAGGCCTACGCGCGGAGCAAGGGTGCAACCGAGGCCGAGATCGAGGCTGCGCGACGCTGTCTCAATGCCGGGCCATCGCGGAATGTGCGAACCGCCCAGGATATGAATTAAGCGAAAGTCTTCCCGGAAACGCGGGCTGTACCGCGATCTGTCGGTCCCCTCCAGCGGACCGCCGGCACGGCCCGCCGTCTTGTTCGCCGCGGGGATTTGGGCCGCCGCCCCTTTGATTCGCCATGGTGGCGTGCTATCGACCACCGCCAACCCTACCGATGGGCTCTGATTCGACGGTGAAGCGCTCGCTTTGCCGGCGTAGCTGCTCATCCGTAGATCGTATCGCGGCTCACAAGCCGCCGAATGGAGTTGGTAATGGCGCAGGTTCAGGGACTTCAGGGGATTCGCGAAGCCTATACGTTCGACGACGTGCTCCTGAAACCTGGTCTGTCGGATATCCTGCCCTCCGAGGCCGATATCCGTTCTCACCTCACCCGCGCCATTCCGCTCAATATCCCCATTATTGCCTCCGCGATGGATACTGTCACCGAAGCGCGCATGGCGATTGCGATGGCGCAGGCGGGCGGCATCGGCGTGATCCACCGCAATTTCGATCCCGATGGCCAGGCCGCACAGGTGCGGCAGGTCAAGAAGTATGAATCGGGAATGGTGGTCAATCCGTTGACCATCGGTCCAGATGCGATGCTGTCGGACGCGCTGACGCTGATGAACGATCACGGTTTTTCCGGGATTCCCGTGGTCACCGGGGGCGGCGACGGCAAGCCAGGAAAGCTGGTCGGGATTCTCACCAACCGCGATGTTCGGTTTGCGACCGATCCAAAACAAAAAATCTCCGAGTTGATGACGCACGAGAACCTCGTGACGGTGCGCCAGGGCGTCAGCCAAGACGAGGCGAAGCGCATGCTGCACCAGCATCGCATCGAAAAGTTGCTGGTGGTCGACGACCAGTATCGTTGCGTCGGATTGATCACCGTCAAGGACATGGAAAAGGCGGTTGCGCATCCGCTCGCCTGCAAGGATGCGCAGGGCCGCCTGCGGGTTGCGGCCGCAACCACCGTTGGCGAGGGCGGCTACGAACGCACCGAGCGGCTGATCGACGCCGGTGTCGATGTGATCGTGGTCGACACCGCGCACGGCCATTCCTCCCGGGTGCTGGAAGCCGTCAACCGCATCAAGCGCCTCTCCAACGCGGTCCAGGTCATCGCCGGCAATATCGCCACAGAAGAGGGCGCCCAGGCGCTGATCGATGCCGGCGCCGACGCGATCAAGGTCGGCATCGGTCCGGGCTCGATCTGCACCACCAGGATTGTCGCGGGCGTCGGCGTGCCTCAGCTCACCGCGATCATGGATGCGGTTGCGGCAGCGAAGAAAGCCGATGTGCCGGTGATTGCCGACGGTGGCATCAAATATTCCGGCGATCTGGCAAAGGCGCTCGCCGCCGGCGCCGATATCGCCATGGTCGGCTCGTTGCTCGCCGGTACCGATGAGACGCCGGGCGAGGTGTTCCTGTGGCAGGGCCGCTCCTACAAGGCCTATCGTGGCATGGGATCGGTGGGCGCAATGGCGCGCGGTTCCGCCGACCGCTACTTCCAGCAGGACATCAAGGACACGCTCAAGCTGGTGCCGGAGGGCATCGAGGGCCAGGTTCCCTACAAGGGCCCGGTTGGAAACGTCATGCATCAGCTCGCCGGCGGCTTGCGTGCGGCGATGGGCTATGTCGGTGCGCGCAATCTTGCCGAATTCCACGAGAAGGCCCAGTTCGTGCGGATCACAGGCGCTGGCTTGCGCGAAAGCCACGTCCACGACGTTACCATCACGCGTGAAAGCCCGAACTACCCGGGCGGGGTGTAACCTGCCGCACTGAATTGCTCCCACCAGCGCTACGAAACGCGCTACTGTGCGAACGCGGTTTGCTCGGACATGTCTGCGCTGGGCCGCAGGTTTGAAACAATTCACTTCAACATCATTGAGAAGAGAAGTTTTCATTATGGTCGATTGGTCGGACGACAGGATATCGGCGCTTTCAGATCAGGATCTGAAGAACCTGCTCGTCAATGCCGAGCGGAAATCCGCCACCGCGGTGATCGCGCAATGCAAGGCCGAGCTCGAAAGGCGCGAGGCTTTGCGGCCCCGCAAGGCGGCAAAGCC
>DASQOU010000393.1:0-12431 GCA_035644295.1 Bradyrhizobium sp. | reverse complement strand
GCGATCCAGACCAATACCGTGAGCGAGATGCCGCCGATCAGGGCGCCCCAGGTCAGGGCTTCGCGCTCGCTGGCCTTGAAGCCGTAGCCGAGATCCCAGACGAAATGCCGGATGCCGCTGAACAGATGATGCAGCAGCGCCCAAGTATAGCCGAACACGATCAGGCGGCCGAGGAAACTTGACGTAAAGGCATGCACGTGGGCATAGGCGGTTGGTCCCGATGCGGCTGCTATCAGCCACCACGCCAGCAGCAGGGTGCCGAAATACAGTGCGACGCCGGTGGCACGGTGGACGATGGATAGCGCCATCGTCAGGGTCCAGCGGTAGGTCTGCAAATGGGGTGAAAGCGGTCTTTCGATCCTGGCGGTCATCGGTGGCTTTGACGGTTTATGGGCCTCCGCAGGGGCCCTTCGGGGATCGCGGTAGACGATTCCTATTTACGAAGTCGAAACAGCCAGCGCAATGAGGAAATCCGCCGTTCGCGAACCCTTGTTCATAGCTTCAGATGAGCCTTGCATTGCCGGGGATTGACAAGGTTGGTGCGTACTGGTGGCTGGTATACCTGAAGCACGATTCATGAACGGGCACGTAATAGGCGCGAGCCCTTGGGAAAACCGGCAGATGGCCATCGCGGGGCTTAACGTCGCCGAACTTCTCCAGCTGGCACTTCTGCTGGTGGCAGTCGGTGCGCTGGCGGGATTTCTCGCCGGCGTGTTCGGGGTCGGCGGCGGCGCGATTCTGGTACCGGTGTTTTACGAATGCTTTCGGCTCGCCGGCGTGCCGCTCGAGGTGCGGATGCCGCTGTGCGTCGGCACCTCGCTTGCCATCATCATTCCGACCTCGATCCGCTCATACCGCGCCCACTACGCCCGCGGCGCGGTGGACATGGAGATTCTGCGTGTGTGGTGGCTTCCGGTGTTGATCGGCGTCGTCGCCGGCAGCGTGACCGCGCGTTATGCGCCGGAGCGGTTGTTCAAGATCGTGTTCGTGACGGTGGCTTGGTTCGCCGCGGCGCGGCTGTTGTCGGGGCGTGAGACCTGGAAGTTCGGCGACGACCTCCCCAAGGGACCGTTGATGCGAGTCTTCGGCTTCTTCGTCGGGCTCTTCGCCACGCTGATGGGTGTCGGCGGCGGGCTGTTCGCCAATCTCTTGATGACATTCTATGGCCGGCCGATTCATCAGGGGGTCGCGACCTCGTCGGCGCTGGCGGTGCTGGTTTCGATCCCCGGCGCGCTCGGCTATGTCTATGCCGGCTGGCCGGTGGCCGTGCATTATCCGGATGTGCTGGCGCTGCAATCACCGTTTGCGATCGGTTACGTCTCGCTGATCGGCGCGGTGCTGGTGACGCCGACCAGCCTGCTCACTGCACCGCTCGGGGTGAAGGCGGCGCACGCGATGTCGAAGAAAGCGCTGGAACGCGCCTATGGCAGCTATCTCTTTATTGTTGGCGCGCGGTTTGTGATCAGTTTGTTGTAGCCGACCCGGCGCAATTTTTAGACTAGACCCAGTTGTAACGACCGAAGGGCAATACTCTTCGTTGAATTCCGCGTTGTTTCGGATAAGGATCGCGTTTGACGGCGTTGGGGCAGGCATTCCATGAGACGGCGCGAATTCATCAAGCTGATCGTCGGTATGACGGTAACTCCGCCGCTTGCGGTATTGGCGCAGGGATCGATGCCTGTGATCGGCCTTCTGAGTAGTCAATCGTCGAGTGGTTACGCCCCGCTTATGGCGGCCTTCCGTGAAGGTCTGCGCGAAGCAGGCTTCGTCGAGGGACAAAATGTGACGATCGAGTACCGCTGGGCAGAGGGGCAAACCGATCGTCTGCCGGGGCTGGCTGCTGATCTGGTCCATCGGCGGGTTGCCGTGATCGCGGCGACCGGAGGCGTCGCTTCCGGACTTGCCGCCAAGGCTGCGACCACGTCCATACCGATCGTGGTCAGCGCCGGCCTGGATCCTGTCGAGGCGGGATTGGTGTCCAGCCTTAATCGACCAGGCGGCAATGTGACGGGGATCAGCTGGTTCACGACCGAACTGGCGGCGAAGCGGGTGGCTCTGCTGCATGAACTGCTTCCAGATGCAACCGACGTGGCGTTGCTCGTGGAGCCCAGCACTCCGGAAAGCGCAGCGCAACCGCGCCTCGCGCAGGAAGCCGCGCGCCAGCTCGGCCATCGGCTCTTTGTCTTGAACGCGAGTACGCCGGGCGAAATCGATGCCGCCTTTGCAGCTCTGCTGGCACAGGGGGCCCGTGCACTAATCATCGCCTCCGGTCCGTTCTTTGTAAACCGGCGCCGGCAAATCGCCACATTGGCTGCACGGCATGCAATTCCCTGCATCTACGGGGAGCGCTACGCGGTGGCTGACGGTGGCCTGATGAGCTACGGAAATAATCTAACGGACGCTTATCGCCGTAATGCCATCTATGTCGGGCGCATTCTTAGGGGCGACAGACCGGGTGACCTGCCAATCGATCGGTCCACGAAGTTTGAACTCGTCATTAATCTCAAGACCGCCAAGACGCTTGGCCTCGACATTCCCGCCACGCTGCTCGCCCGCGCCGACGAGGTGATCGAATGAAGCGGCGCGAATTCATCCTGGCTCTCGGCGGCGCGGCGGCGAGCATGCCGCTCGGCGCTCGTGGGCAGCCGGCGATGCCGGTGATCGGATTCCTCAGCGGTAGATCGTCCAACGAGTCTTTATCGGCGAGCGCTGCCTTCCGCGATGCCTTGAAGGAGGCTGGATATATTGAGGGACAAAACATCGCTATAGAATACCGTTGGGCGGAAGGCCAATCTGATCAGCTACCGACATTGGCTGCCGATCTGGCTCGCCGAGGCGTCGCTGTGATCTTCGCCGCCGGCGGCAGCGAGCCGGCGCGCGCGGCAGCCGCTGCGACGGCCCGGATTCCTATTGTGTTCGTAAGCGCTGCTGATCCCGTCAAGGCTGGCCTTGTTTCGAGCCTTAATCGACCAGGCGGTAATATCACTGGAGTGAGCTTGATCGGGCTTGAATTGGCAGCCAAGCGTCTCGGAATTCTGCATCAACTGGTGCCCCAAGTCGGGCTGATCGGCGTAATTTTTAACCCGCAATACTCAGGTGCTGAAGTCGAGCTACAGGGCTTGCAAGCGGGGGCCGCTGAGCTGAGACAACGAATTCAGGTTGTGAACGCCAGCCAAGAGCAAGAATTGGAAAGAGCTTTCGCAACATTGGTGCAGTCGCATGCCGGAGCGTTACTTGTTTCAACTAATGTCTTTTTTCTGAGCCACCGCGCACGGGTCATCGCGTTGGCCATGCAGCATGCGCTTCCGGCAATTTACGGATTTCGTGAGTGGGCGCAGGACGGTGGGTTGATGAGCTACGGGCCAAGCCTTTCGAACGCATACGGCCAAGCCGGAAGCTATGTTGCGCGAATTCTCAAGGGCGACAAACCCGCCGATTTGCCGGTCCTGCAACCGACAAAGTTCGAGCTCTTGATTAACCTCAAAACCGCCAAGGCGCTGGGACTTGAAGTCTCACCAACGCTACAGGCGCTTGCCGACGAGGTGATCGAATGAAGTCTTACGTCGTCCCGGCGAACGCCGGCACCCATAACCACCGGCTTTGGTTGACGATAAGTCGGTCGCCCCAGCCGTTGTAGAATCGAAACACTTGGGGTGATGGATCCCCGCGTTCGCGGGGACGACGACGGGAAGTTATTTCGCGTAAATCTTCGAATACGTGTCGCGCAAGATATTCTTCTGCACCTTGCCCATGGCATTGCGCGGCAATTCGTCGACCACGATCACCCGTTTCGGCATCTTGAATTTTGCCAATCGTCCCTCAAGCCCCTTCAGCACTGAAGCCTCATCGACACCGGCCGCCTTGTCGCAAACCACGACGGCGGTGACGCCCTCGCCGAAATCGGCGTGCGGCACGCCGATCACGGCGGATTCGATCACGCCAGCCATGGCGTCGATCTCGCTCTCGATTTCCTTGGGGTACACATTGAAGCCGCCGGAGATCACGAGATCCTTGCCGCGGCCGAGAATGTGCACGTAGCCCTTGGCGTCGATCTTGCCGAGATCGCCGGTGATGAAGAAGCCGTCGTCGCGGAATTCGGCCCTCGTCTTCTCCGGCATCCGCCAGTAGCCCTTGAAGACGTTGGGGCCCTTGACCTCGATCATGCCGATTTCTTCGCGGGGAATTTCCTTGCCGGTTTCCGCATCGGTGACGCGTACCGAGACGCCCGGCAAGGGATGGCCGACCGCGCCTGCGACGCGCTCGCCGTCATAGGGATTGGAAGTGTTCATATTGGTCTCGGTCATGCCGTAGCGTTCCAGCACGGCGTGACCGGTGCGGGCAAACCATTCGCGATGGGTATCGGCGAGCAGCGGCGCAGAACCGGAAACGAACAGCCGCATATGTTTGGTGGATTCCTTGCTCAGCGCCGAGCTTTGCAACAGCCGTGTGTAGAATGTCGGCACCCCCATCAACACGGTGGCGCGTGCCATCAGCTTGATGATCGCTTCCGGATCGAATTTCGGCAGGAAGATCATCGAGGCGCGGGCGAACAGCGTGACGTTGCTCGCCACGAACAGGCCGTGGGTATGATAGATCGGCAGCGCGTGGATCAGGACGTCCTTGTCGGTGAAGCCCCAATAGTCGACCAGCGAGAGCGAATTCGAGGCGAGGTTATCGTGCGTCAGCATCGCGCCCTTGGAACGCCCGGTGGTGCCCGAGGTGTAGAGAATAGCGGCAAGATCATCGTCCGCGCGCGCCATGGTTTCGAATTCGGGCTTAGCTCTTTCGGCGGCATCCGTCAGCGATCCCTTGCCGTCGGGGCCGAGCGTCTCGACCTTGGCGCCAACCTTCGCCGCGATCGCGCCGATCCCTTGCGCCTTCGACGGGTCGCATACCACCAGCGAGGGCTCGGCGTCGGTGATGAAATATTCGAGTTCGTTGAGCGTATAGGCGGTGTTGAGGGGCAGATAGACCGCGCCTGCGCGCACCGTCGCGAGATAGAGCACCAGGCCCGGCACCGATTTTTCGGTTTGGGCGGCGACGCGATCCCCAGGCTTGACGCCACGACCGGCCAGCACGTTCGCCATCTGCCCGGCGCGTGAAATCAGTTCGCCATAGCTGATGCGCGCGCCGTCGATGGTTTCGATCGCAAGCCGGCTTGGATCGTCGAGTCCGTCAAACAGGCGGGAAAACAGGTTGGCATTCATGATGGTTTTGTGGGGCGCATTCATGCATCATTCCGGTGGGCCGGCGCGGTCCCTGGGGCCGCATCATCTCATAATCTCAAGGGCTTCAATAGCAAAGACGCCTTTCAAAAAGCAACGGAGACAGTTTGCATGTCAAATAACGGGAAACGCGTGGCCTGGGTGACCGGCGGTGGCAGCGGGATCGGCGAGGCAGGCGCGGAATCGCTCGCCGCCGACGGCTGGACCGTGGTGGTTTCGGGCCGCCGGAAGGATGCGCTGAACAACGTGGTGGCGAAAATCACCACGGCCGGCGGCAAGGCCGAGGCGATCGCGCTCGATGTCAGCAACAAGGCCGACGTCAACAAGGCCGCGGAACAAATTCTCGGGCTTCACGGCCGCATCGATCTCCTGGTCAACAGTGCCGGCATCAATGTACCGAAGCGGAGCTGGGCCGACATGGAGCTGGAGGGCTGGGACCGGCTGGTCGAGATCAATCTGAATGGAGTTCTATACTGCATGCGCGCGGTGCTGCCTGCGATGCGGGCGCAAAAGGACGGCTGCATCATCAACGTCGCTTCCTGGGCCGGCCGTCACGTTTCGAAAATGCCGGGTCCCGCCTACACCACCACCAAGCATGCGGTGCTGGCGCTGACCCACTCCTTCAACATGGATGAATGCGTCAACGGTTTGCGCGCCTGTTGCCTGTCTCCAGGCGAGGTCGCAACGCCGATCCTGAAATTGCGCCCGGTGGTGCCTTCCGAAGCGGAGCAGGCCCGAATGCTGCAACCGGAAGATCTCGGCCGCACCATCGCCTTCGTCGCCAGCATGCCGCCACGGGTCTGCATGAACGAGATCCTGATCAGTCCGACCTGGAACAGGGGTTTTGTGCAGACGCCGAACAATCGGGATTAGCCCCCCGTCATTGCGAGCCAACGGGTCGCGCGAATGCGCGCCCGATGACAGGCTCCGCGAAGCAATCCATCGGATAGCAAAGCCAGCCTGGATTGCTTCGTCGCTTGCGCTCCTCGCAATGACGAACAGGACACGGCTTCCGCCGCAAAAAGTTTCAAGCCTACGAAAATTTATTCCCTGAAACTGGCCCACAAGCCTCTCGTAGCTCCGGGCAATGGCGACGCAGTCTGACGATCAATCGACCTCGTCGTCGTTGCCCTCATCGCCGGCGGACATCCGCAGGCCACGCAATCCATCGGGAGATTTCCATGTCCAAACGTATTGCATTCTTAACTGCTGCAGCTTTCGGCGCACTTACGCTCACTGCCACGATCGTCGCGCCGGTCAGCGCGCAAGAGAAGACCGTCATGGTCGGCGGTGCCGCGATGTTCCCCTCCAAGAACATCATCCAGAACGCGGTGAATTCCAAGGACCACACCACGTTGGTGGCGGCGGTGAAGGCCGCCGGCCTTGTCGGCACGCTGGAAGGCAAAGGCCCGTTCACGGTGTTTGCGCCGACCAATGCCGCATTCGGCAAGCTGCCGGCCGGCACGGTCGATACTCTAGTGAAGCCCGAGAACAAGGCCACCCTGACCAAGATCCTGACCTACCATGTGGTCCCGGGCAAGCTTGAGGCTTCCGACCTCTCCGACGGCAAGAAGCTCAAGACCGTCGAAGGCGAAGAGCTGACCGTGAAGAAGGCGGACGGCAAGGTGATGATCGTCGATGCCAAGGGCGGTACCTCGACCGTCACGATCTCGAACGTCAACCAGTCGAACGGCGTGATCCATGTGATCGACACCGTCCTGATGCCGGCATCGTAACCCCCGCGCGTCCCGATTTCGTCTCGATCGGGATACGCGAGAAGCGAGCCGGGAAAACCGGCTCGCTTTTTTGTGACCGCCATGGCCGGCTCGCTTGCTACTCGGCGGTGGGCTTGGCGGTAACGTGTTTCGATTTTCGGCGTATAGGCGTATAAGAACTAACCGCTTTCAGCGACGGGAACTTCATGTCCAGCCTTGCAGCCACCGACGAGCGCGCAGCGACCGCCCCGACCAAGGTCATTCAACCGGCCTGGGTCCGCGTCATGCATTGGATCAATGCGCTCGCGATCATCTTGATGATCATGTCGGGATGGCAGATCTACAATGCCTCGCCGCTGTTCACTTCGCTGCGATTCTCGCATTCGATCACGCTCGGCGGATGGCTTGGCGGCGCGCTGCTTTGGCATTTCGCAGCAATGTGGCTGTTGACGATCAATGGCCTCGTCTATCTCATCGTTGGGTTTGCAACCGGGCGCTTCAAAAGCAAGCTGCTGCCGATCACCCCCGGCGGCGTGATCTCGGACACCAAAGCGGCCTTCACCGGCAAGCTGTCACATGACGATCTCAGCAAATACAATCAGGTGCAGAAGCTGCTCTATGCCGGCATCATCATCGTCGGCGTCGTCATCGTGCTCTCCGGTCTGTCGATCTGGAAGCCGGTGCAGTTGCAGTGGCTGGCGGCGCTGTTCGGCGGTTATGAAATCGCGCGTTACGTCCACTTTTTCTGCATGTCGGCGATTGTCGCATTCCTGGTGATTCACGTTGCGCTTGCGGTGCTGGTGCCGAAAAGCCTGCGGGCGATGATCATCGGCCGCTAAAGCATGAGCCGGAAAAGTGGGAACCGGTTTTCCGAAAAGGCTCATGCTTAGATAGAGATATTTCGAAGGAGATAAATCATGGGCAGAATTCGCAAGCTCTTGATCCCCGGCGTCGACAAGCAATTGCTGGTTCGGGACGCCACGAAGACGATGCCGGATCTGGTCCGACGCCGCTTTATCGCTGGTGGCGCCAGCCTCGGCGCGTTGACGCTTCTGACCGGCTGCGACGTCTCGGACAGCTTTTCCGCCGAGCAGATGCTGACGAAAATCTCGAAGTTCAATGACGCGGTGCAGGCGTGGATGTTCAATCCAAATGCGCTGGCGCCGACTTTCCCGGAAAGCGCGATCACAAAGCCGTTCCCGTTCAACGGCTATTACGATCTCGAGGAAGCGCCGGAGATCGATGGCAAGGACTGGAAGTTCGAGGTGCGGGGTCTGGTCGACAACAAGAAATCATGGACGCTGGAGGAGCTCTACAAGCTGCCGCAGGTCAAGCAGGTGACGCGCCACATCTGCGTCGAAGGCTGGAGTGCGATCGGAAGCTGGACCGGAACGCCGCTGCGCGATTTCCTCAAACTGGTGGGCGCCGATACGAGCGCCAAATATTGCTGGTTCCAGTGCGGGGACAAAGAGGGCTACAACTCACCGCTCGACATGCGCAGCGCGTTGCATCCGCAGACCCAGATGACGTTCAAATTCGGCGACGAAATCCTCCCGCGAGCCTATGGCTTCCCGATGAAGATCAGGGTGCCGACCAAGCTCGGTTTCAAGAATCCGAAATACGTGATCTCGATGGAGGTCACCAATGATTACAAGGGCGGCTACTGGGAAGACCAGGGATATAACTCGTTCAGCGGGAGCTGATTGGCGAACAGCGAATCGTGAGTAGCGAATAGGAAGAATATTTCGCGGTCACCTTTGCTATTCGCTACTTGCGGCGCCCCACCGCCCCACCGCCCCACCGCGCCCGGCGCCGGCATTCGGCCTCGAATGGCTCGAACCCTGCTTGCCAAGTGCGCGACGCCGCTTTAGCACTCCCGCGCGCAGCGAATTGGCCGTCATGCCCGGGCATAGTGGTCTGCCTTGCGCAGACTACGTATACTTGTCTGCGCTCCCGGGCATCCAAGTCTTTCTTCTTCGCCGCAATAAATAAGACGCGGATGGCCGGGACAAGCCCGGCCATGACGGATGGGATGAGGAATTCGACATGGCGACCCATAAACTGCTGCTTCTCCCCGGCGACGGCATAGGCCCCGAAGTGATGGCGGAGGTGAAGCGCCTGATCGACTGGCTCGACGCGCAAGGCATCGCGCATTTTTCGACCGAGCAGGGTCTGGTCGGCGGCGCCGCCTATGACGCGAGCCAGCAGAGCATCACGGATGCGACCATGGCGCAGGCGGCAGCCGCCGATGCCGTGATCTTCGGCGCGGTCGGCGGCCCGAAGTGGGACAGCGTGCCCTATGAGGTGCGTCCCGAAGCCGGGCTGTTGCGCCTGCGCAAGGATCTTGGCCTGTTCGGGAACTTGCGTCCCGCGGTCTGCTACCCGGCGCTCGCCGACGCCTCCAGCCTGAAGCGTGAGGCGGTCGAGGGCCTTGACATCATGATCGTGCGTGAGCTCACCGGCGGGGTGTATTTCGGCGAACCCAAGACCATCACCGATCTCGGCAATGGCCAGAAGCGCGCCATCGACACCCAGGTCTATGACACCTACGAGATCGAGCGCATCGCCCGCGTCGCGTTCGACCTGGCGCGCAAGCGCCGCAATAAAGTGACCTCGATGGAAAAGCGCAACGTGATGAAATCCGGCGTGCTCTGGAACGAGGTCGTCACCCAACTGCATGCGCGCGAATACAGGGATGTGCAGCTGGAACACCAGCTCGCCGATTCCGGCGGCATGAATCTGGTGAAATGGCCGAAGGCGTTCGACGTCATCGTCACCGACAATCTGTTTGGCGACATGCTCTCCGATATCGCGGCGATGCTGACCGGCTCGCTCGGCATGCTGCCGTCGGCTTCGCTGGGCGAGGTCGACGTCAAAACCAAAAAGCGCAAAGCCTTGTTTGAACCGGTGCACGGTTCAGCGCCGGATATCGCGGGCAAGGGTCTCGCCAACCCGATCGCGATGATCGCGTCATTCGGAATGGCGCTGCGCTATTCCTTCGACATGGGCGCGCTGGCAGACAAGCTCGATGCGGCGATATCAGCGGTGCTCGCGGGTGGGCTGCGCACCGCCGACATCAAGTCCGAGGGCACCATTGCGGTTTCGACCGCGCAGATGGGCGAGGCGATTTTGAAGGAACTGCAGGCACTGCACGCGTGAACGCGACACACTCGGCGTCGTCCCGGCCTTCGAGCGTGCGACTACCGTCGCTCGCTCGCCGATCACGCCCATTTGAAGTTTCTAAAACGCAATTTAATGGGGATGGCGAAAAACGCTCCTATGTCCGCCGTGAAAGGAGAACGGTCATGACAAAATTCGGATTGATTGGAGCGGTTGCACTTTCGCTTGTGCTGGCGACTCCTGCGATGGCAATGCACGGTCATCATCACCACAACGGTTATTTTCACGCGCTCAAATTTCACTTCGGCTCGACTTACGGAGCCTACAACTCCTACCACGGGTACGGCTTCGCCCGCAGAAACACCTTCAACTAACTCCTCTCAAGGGGTCGTATGATAAATTCAATTTAATGGGAGCGAAGGTCGACAAGATGATATCGTCGATTTGCCGGGGCTGTTGACGAGGGGTGTGGGCCGGTCAGTCCACGTCCGAGTGGCAAGCGGCGATGGAATCGCTGATCCTGGCCGCGGAGTCGGACGGGCCAACGATGTTTGCGTGGATTATTGCCTTGGGGCTCAGTACAGCGGGAATCTCTGCGGGTACCCGCCCATATCCGACGGCGGGTTGAGCGGCTGGCGGTCGATCGGGCGGTTGTTGTTCTCGCGCGCGAACGAGGGGTAGCCCACCTCCGGCGGAAACGCGTAATCGGTGAATTTGCGGTCGCCGGGCAAGACCTCGACGCCGGCGTCAAGCCAGGAGCGCTTGGTGACGTAGATGCGGGTGTGCGGCCCCTGCTGATAGACCACGTTGGGTCCGTTCGGCCCGTAATAGGGACGGCCGCGGTCGTCATATTGCCGCTTGGCCTGCTTCTGCGCACTGGTCGGCGGCTGCGTCTGCGCCCCGGCCGGCGTGTCGAAGCCGATCGCGACAATGGCGATAGCGGCAAGCAAGACCGCAAGTTTGTTCGCAGCAGCAAGTGTGGGGGTCATCAGATCCTCATGGGGCGGGCAGGCCGCCTTATCCGTTTTGCGCGGTCATTCTAGCTACCGGGCATGCTGTCACAAGGTCAATCGGGCCACACTGCGTCAGAATAATGTTGGGACGGACGAAAAAGTTACTTGAAAACCAGCATCTTGGCCGATGTGCCTGATCATAGGGACCCGCGCAGGCGGGGATTTTCAGCGCCCATGACCCAATCGGCCGAGACGGCCGGCGTCGCGGCGGTGGCGCAGTTGGCGCGCCTGAGTTCGGCCCGGGCGAATAACTCCGCCAGTTTCGGCTCATTTCCGGCCGCAAGCAGGGTCAGCCGGTTCAACATGCAGCCGATGGCGGCACGCCGGGCCGCCAAACCGCTGCCCTGACACGACCAGCCGGATATTTGCAAGGCGGAATCGCCGAAACGTTTGATGAAGCCAAGGCAGGCTTTCGCGCCATCCGGATTCCTCACGAGGCGAAGCAGCGTCACGGTGCCGAACTTGCTATCGACCACGCCGGCTGCTTCCACCTCGCGGCCGCCCTCGCCGTTCATCCGGACCGCGATTTCGGACTCCAAGCCTTTTGATGACAAGGCTTCCGATGAGAAGGCTTCCGATTGGCTGAATTCGGCGCCGGGACGATAAAGTTCGAGCTCCGCAACCGGCTTTTCGCCTTGGGGGCCCCAATGGATGACGTCCTTACGGCCGCCTTCGGGGTGCCTAAGAATCTCGTAAGTCTCTGATTTTTCGGCCGGATCAAGCGAACTAACCGCGAAGGCCGGTCGCGATCGCGACGCCACGCTCCAGCCCGGTTTACCGGCAGACTCGACAATCCCGACCACCGGCAATTCGTCCCATAGATGCAATCCAACAATGCCAAGCAGGATGAGCGCGCCTATATAGGCAATAAGCCGCGCCAGCGTGGCGACGCATTCGTCGGCAAAGCTGGTCAGCGCCGGGTGAATGCCGGCGTGATATTCTGGGTTCGATTGCATGAGGTGCCCAAGCCGCCGCTGAGCACCGGGCCGCTGCCCGGGTCTAACGTTGTCTTAACGGCGTTTCTCGCATAGAAGCGCTGCCTCTTCCTTTTCCTCCGCGAGTGAGGGCGAGGCATTTTTCTTCGGAGAGTGAACGATGGGTTACAAAGTCGCGCTGGTCGGAGCGACCGGCAATGTCGGGCGGGAAATGCTCAACATTCTCGACGAACGTAAATTCCCGGCTGACGAGGTCGTGGCGCTGGCGTCGCGCCGCAGCATGGGCGTCGAAGTTTCGTATGGCGATCGCACCCTGAAAGTCAAAGCGCTCGAACATTACGACTTCAGCGATGTCGATATCTGCCTGATGTCGGCAGGTGGCGCGGTGTCGAAGGAGTGGTCGCCGAAGATCGGCGCCGCCGG
>DASQOU010000392.1:0-30109 GCA_035644295.1 Bradyrhizobium sp. | reverse complement strand
GACCAACAGCGGTTGCTTTAGCCCCAGCGCGCGCATGAACTTCGCGAGCGTATCAGCCTGCGCACTGAGTTTCGCCGGCGCATCGTCCGGGCGCGCCGAATAACCGGAGCCGGGCCGGTCGACCGCGATGACCCGAAACTCGCCCGACAGCTTGCCCACCAGCCCGTAGGTGAAGTTCCACAGCGTACCTCCGAGGCCGTGGATCATCACAATGGCCGGACCCGTCCCCCCGGTGTCGACGTAGTGCAGCCGCTGGCCATCGATCTCGATGAACTGACCACACGGCGGCACCGCGGCTTCGACCTTCCGAGCAGTGTTGGCGGCGAACAAGACCAGACCCGCAATGATTAAGGCAATGATGAGAATTGGCGTCAGCAGAATGCTCATGTGCGGCGCACCAATGACAACTCAGGGACCTACCACTACGACACCAGAGCAGGCCGCTCCAGTGGGGCTGGTGTCAAGGGCCCGACGGCCGAGTCTAATTTCGCATCGCATCAATTTGCCGCGCCGGGTGACTCGCATATTTTTTGAGCATGCATCCAATCAACAGCTCGGGCCTAATCGCGTTCAATCATCGATTCGTGGTTTGCCGCAACTGCGGCGCGCGAGGATGATGCGGGCAACGCGGTGGAGGATCGGATGCGAAGGTTCGCGCAGATCGGCTTGCTGGCGTCGGGTTGCGTGCTGGCGAGCGCCGCGCTCGCCTTCGACAATGGTCAATACGAGAACGTCCCCGCCGACATCCGCGCCTGGTTCAAGGGCGTGATCGCGCCAAATGGCGTGCCTTGCTGCGACATTTCCGACGGCCATCGCACCGAATATGATTTTCGCGCGGGCGCCTATTGGGTACCGATCGAAGGCCAGTGGATGCAGGTCCCGGCGCACGCCATCATCCGTGACCGCGGCAATCCGGTCGGCGAGGCCGTGGTGTGGTATGTGCACCACCGCGGCAGCATCGTGATCAGCTGTTTTGTGCCCGCGGACGCGGTGTAACTTTCCATCCACGCTAAAGTCTGGCGCGGCTCTTCATCCAATGTCACGTCGGCGTATGTCTTCCGACCCGCCGTCCGATTCTTCCGCCACCATCCGCGCGGCGACTGGCCATGGCAGCGCGCCGGGATATAAAGGGTAGAAGCTGCCTGGCGGCGATGATAATCTCGGCATGTTGCGATTTAACGGAGAGAGATTTTGAGCGAATTGGCCGCCACCGACCTCAAGACGATCTACCCAAAACCCACACCACGCGTGATCGCGAAGGCGCGCCCGGAAATCGACTTTCACGCCAAGAAATTCATCGCGATGTCGCCGTTCTGCGTGCTCGCCACCTCAGGCACTGACGGCAGCGTCGATGCCTCACCGCGCGGCGGCCATCCGGGCTTTGTCGCCGTCGCAGGTCCCAACCAGCTCCTGATGCCGGACCGCGCCGGCAACAACCGGATCGACAGCTTCAAGAACATCGTCGAGGGTTCGGGCTTCGTGCAGCTGATCTTCTTCGTGCCCGGCATCGACGAGACGCTGCGCGTCGGCGGCACCGGCACGCTGTCGGCGGAGCCGGAGCTTTTGGCCGCGATGGAGGAGTTCGGCAGGCTGCCACGCGCAGTGCTGCGCATCGATGTGAAGGAGGCCTACTTCCATTGCGGCAAGGCCCTGATGCGCGCGCGGCTGTGGTCGAACGACGCGCAAGTCGAACGCGCGGTATTTCCCTCCATCAGCCAGGTGATCCACGACCAGACCAAGCTCGGCGAAGCCGAACCCCAGGCCGAAGTCGAGGCGCGCTATCAGACGCAGCTGTAATTCCAAACCGCAAGGATCACAGCCTCTGTTCGTCATGGCCGGGCATAGCCGTCCGAAGGACGGCGTCGCTTCCGCTCGCCTATCCCCGGCCATCCACATTTTTGTTCCAGCGACGCCTAAAGACGTGGATGCCCGGCAGCCGTCTACGCCGAGGCTTCGACGGGCTCGATGCCAGTCCGCCGAAGCTTTAGCGAAGGTGGGCACAAGGCCGGGCATGACGAACATTTCCCGCTTGAACTCAGCGTCGCCTCAGCTCTCGCCCTCCAACCCGCCGACATGCTTCTGGGTGTAGAGCTCTAGCCCGATCCGCCCAATCAGATCGAGCTGGGTTTCGAGGAAGTCGATGTGATGCTCCTCGTCCTTCATCAGGCTTTCGAACAAATCGCGGGAGACGTAGTCCTTGACGCTGTGGCAATACGTCGCCGCTTCCTGGTAGAGATTGCGCGCGCTGATCTCGGCGGCGAGATCGCACTCGATGATCTCCTTGACATTCTGGCCGATCCGCAAGGGATCGAGCACCTGCATGTTGGGAAAACCGTCGAGGAACAGAATGCGGTCGGCGAACTTGTCGGCGTGCTCCATCTCCTCGATGGATTCCTTGCGCCAGGTCTTGGCCATCTCCAAGAGGCCCCAATTGTTCAGGAGCCGATAATGCAGCCAGTACTGGTTGATGGCGGTGAGCTCGTGCCGCAAACCCTTGTTGAGATAGTCGATGACCTTGGCGTCGCCCTGCATGATTCACTCTCGCTGCCGGGGCCTTTCGAGCGGCCCTTGTGAGTTGATCTGGAACGCTACTAGCGCATCATCCGCGAAAGCGTAAGCGGTTTGGTGATGCCCAGGTTTCAGACGGCGGCCTCAAACGCCAATGCGCCATCGATATGCTGATGCGTTGCGCTCTCGCTGTGCGGGCAGCCGGCGCAGCAGGCCTCGGCGCAGGCCCCTAACGCCTCCTCGATGATGGTCTTGATGGTGCGCGCGCATCGGCCGCATTCGGCGCTGCAGCCGAGGCAGCCGTAGATCTGCTTGGCGTTGCGGGGGAGGTCTTGTGCTGACTCGACGGCACTGCGGACATCGTGGTCGCTGAGGACGTTACAAGAACACACGATCATAAGAGCGGCAGACCCATCGGTGAAGCGGAGCCTTTCGATATTGAAGTGGCTGCCACGATGCAAAAGGAAAAACCGCGTTTTGAAGTGATTCCAAACTGATCCCGGATTCAGACTGGAATGAATCTAAAACGCCTCAGGAATATTCATGCGGGAATGCCGATCTATGCCGCAAGCAGCGCATCCTTGGTCGTCACGGGCTCCACCATCGCCCCACCCCTGCGCCCCCGATCCCACACTGTCTCCACCCGAATGGCTGGAGCTATCAGGGGCGGCTGCCGAACCGGCACCGCCGACGTCGATTCCATAGCCGATTGTGCGCCGCGAAAAGACGCTGTAATCGCCATGATCGGCCACCAAATACGGCGGCCTCGTTCATTGATCATTCAAGTGAAATATGGAACTTTTGCCGAGATAGACCGCTATATCCGCGGTCTTGTTCAATCAGAAAGGTGATGCCATGAGGAAAACATTGGTGGCACTGGCCGCCGTCGCCACGCTGGCCGTTTCGGCTGTGGCCGCGCCCGCCCATGCCCAACGCGGCCTTGGTGCGGCTGTCGCCGGCGGGCTGATCGGCGGCGCCATCGTTGGCGGCGCCATTGCGGCCAGTCCGTATGGATATGGACCTGGATATTACGGCTACGGACCCGGTTACGGATACGGCGGCCCGGCCTATGTCGTGGACGACGGCTGTTACTGGCAGCGGCAGCGCTTCTGGGATGGCTATGGCTGGCGGATTCGCCGCATCCGGGTTTGCGGTTGACCACCGTTCATCTTCATTAAAGCAAGCGACTGCCCGAAAACTGTTTGTTTTCGAGAACGCCTTCGGATATTGGCCTGAAAAAACCGTTTTTCAGGCCAATGCCTTGAAGGCGTTTACTTTGGATTGACCATTGTGCGCTTTTCTAGCGACAGGGTGAATCCAAGTTTGGCGTATGAGTCATCTTAACCGGCGCTGACCAAGCGCCATCATCTCCAGGAGAGCCCAAGACATGAAGAAGACATTTGCTGCCTTCGTCGCGGTTGCAACGATCGCTGCTTCGCTCGCCGCGACCCCGGCAAGCGCTCAGCGCGGCCTTGGGGCTGCGATCGCGGGTGGGATCATCGGTGGCGCGATTGTCGGCGGAGCCGTCGCCGCCAGCCGGCCGGCGCCGGTGTATGTGGCACCGGGTTATGTGGAAGAAGTGCCGCCCTGCCGCTGGGTTCGCCAGCGCTATTGGGATGGTTACGATTGGCACTTCCGCCGCATTCAGATTTGCGATTGATCTGACCGGCGTCAGATTCGGCGTCTTGATCTCCGAAACCCGGCCGATGCTTCAGCCGGGTCTTTCTTTTCCTCTTCCTCATCCTGAGGAGCGGCCTCTTGGCCGCGTCTCGAAGGATCAAGGGGCCTGATGGTTCGAGACGCCGCGCAAGGCGCGCGGCTCCTCACCATGAGGGCAAATATTGACACCATGTCCTCTGAATTTCACCGCGCGGCACCGATCGAACGCAACACCGCTTCGCTTGGCCAACAATCCACCTTCAACCCCGCCTTCTTCTGGTAGGCGCCGAGCGCCGCGCGGGTTTTCATTCCCGCCTTGCCGTCGACCTTGTCGACGTAGAGTCCGATGCGCGTGAGGTAACGCTGCACGGCCTCGACGTCGGTGGTGCGCAGCTGGGCCGATGCCGACCACGGCGCCGCAAACGGCTGCGGGCTTACCATGCGGTCGCTGAGATGGCCGACGAACAGCACATAGAGATCCGAAAAATTGTATTCCTTGATCACGAAATAATTCTTGGTGGTCAGAAACGCCGGCCCGTAGATGCCTTCGGGCTGCAACAGCGAGGCCGGCTGCGCCTGCTCGGCCGCGCTCAGCTTCTGCCCGCGCACCGGCACAAAACCTTCGCGCAGCCATTCGCCAATCGGCTTTGTCACCTCGGGCACGCCGATCGTGCAATCGACATTGGCCGGCGCGCGCACCTCGTAAGCCCAGCGCAGGCCCGGCTGCCAACCCTTGTCGACGAGTTGCTGCGCGGCGGAGGCGAGCGCGTCCGGCACCGAATGCCAGATGTCCTTGCGCCCGTCGCCATCGAAATCGACCGCATGCTTGTAGAACTCCGACGGCAAGAACTGGGTTAAGCCCGTGGCGCCGGCCCAGGACGCACGCATGTCGTTGCGGGTCACCTCGCCATCATTGATCAGCTTCAGTGCCAGGATGAATTCGGCGCGGTACTGATCCTTGCGCCGCCCGACATAGGCCTGGGTCGCCAGCACGCGCAACCCATCGTAAGGCAGCGTATAGCGGCCATAGTCGGTTTCGCGGCCCCAGATCGCGAGCACGATGGGTGCGGGCACGCCGAAGCGGGCCTCGATCCCGGCGAGGGCTGAGCGATACTTCGCCATCAGCCGCTGACCTTCTTCGGCGAGCCGCGCGATGCTCGCCTCCTTCAAATAATCCGCCGGCACCTGCACGAACTCGGCCTGCGACGGCGCGCCGGTCACCGGCCGCCCCGGCAAGATCAGATCGGGCAATTTGAAATCAGGCTCGAGGCCGCGCGTCTCGGAATCGAAAGTGGCGCGCGAGACGCCTTGCGCTTGCGCCTCCGGCCAGAGCGAGGTGATGAAGGCGGCGAAGGCGGCGTCGGGCGCGGCAAGGGCGGGAAGAGGCAAAAGCAGAGCTAGCAGCAGAATGCCAAGGGCGGGCGCAGGACGAACAAGCAACCCGAACGACACACTCACGCGTCAGTCAGATCAAGGCGCCGCTCGATGCGCTCGATGCGGACGTCCATCCGATCAAGCCGGTTCGACATGTTGGCATATTGGTTTTCAAGATTGCCGACACGCTGCTTGATCTCGCGGATATCGTCGCGCACGTTATCGATCGCCCCGCGAATGTGGGGCAAATGCTCAAGAACGATGTTGTCCGTATCGGCCATGTCGCAAGACTAGCATAGCACCAAATAGTTGTGAACCATGGCCGGCTGGCTCAAAGTCGGTAGTCAATCCAGACCCTACCTTGTCAGCTTCTTGTACTTCACCCGATGCGGGATGATGGAATCCTGGCCCAGCCTTCGCATCTTGTCTTTTTCATAATCCTGGAAATTGCCTTCGAACCATTCGACATGGCTGTCGCCTTCGAAGGCCAGCATGTGGGTGGCGATGCGGTCGAGGAACCAGCGATCGTGGCTGATGATCACGGCGCAGCCGGCAAAATCCTCCAGAGCCTCTTCGAGCGCGCGCAACGTATCGACGTCGAGGTCGTTGGTCGGCTCGTCGAGCAACAAGACATTGGCGCCGGACTTGAGCATCTTGGCCAGATGGACGCGGTTGCGCTCGCCGCCCGAAAGTGAGCCGACTTTCTTCTGCTGGTCGGCGCCCTTGAAGTTGAACGAGGAACAATAGCCGCGTGAATTGACCTCGCGCTTGCCAAGCAAAATCTGTTCGTTGCCGCCGGAAATCTCCTCCCAAACGCTCTTCTTGCCGTCGAGACTGTCACGCGACTGATCGACATAGCCCAGATGCACGCTCTCACCGACCGTGATCGCGCCTTTGTCGGGTTTTTCCTGTTCGGTGATCATGCGGAACAGCGTGGTCTTGCCGGCGCCGTTGGCGCCGATCACGCCGACAATGCCGCCCGGCGGCAACTTGAAGGTGAGGTCGTCGATCAACAGGCGATCGCCATATCCTTTGGTCAGGCCCTCGAAGTCGATCACGTTCTGACCGAGCCGTTCGGCCACAGGAATCGTGATCTGCGCGGTCTGGGTCTGCTTCTCGCTCGCCAGTTTCAGAAGTTCCTCGTAACGCTGATAGCGCGCCTTGGATTTGGCCTGGCGCGCCTTGGGCGAGGCCGCGATCCATTCCTGCTCGCGGGCGAGCGTGCGCTGATGCGCGGCCTCCTCGCGGCCCTCCTGCTCGAGCCGCTTCTGCTTCTGCACCAGCCAGGACGAATAATTGCCCTCGTAGGGAATGCCCTTGCCGCGGTCGAGTTCGAGAATCCAGCCCGTGACGTTGTCGAGGAAGTAGCGGTCGTGGGTGACGATCAGGATGGCGCCGGGATAGTTGCGCAAATGGCCTTCCAGCCATGACACCGATTCGGCGTCGAGATGGTTGGTCGGTTCATCCAGCAGCAACAGCTCGGGTTGATCGAGCAGCAATCTACAAAGCGCGACGCGGCGGCGCTCGCCGCCGGAAAGCTTGGTCACATCGGAATCGTCGGGCGGGCAACGCAGCGCGTCCATCGCCTGATCGACCTTGCTGTCGAGATCCCACAGACCTGCGGCCTCGATCTCGTCCTGCAGCTTTGTCATTTCATCGGCGGTTTCCTCGGAATAATTGACCGCGAGCTCATTGTAGCGGTCGAGGATCGCCTTCTGCTTGGCAACGCCCAGCATCACGTTCTCGCGGACGGTCTTGGCGGGGTCGAGCTGCGGTTCCTGTTCGAGGTAGCCGACCCGCGCGCCCTCGGCGACCCAGGCTTCGCCGTTATATTCCTTGTCGAGGCCGGCCATGATTCGCAGCAACGTCGATTTGCCGGAGCCGTTGACGCCGAGCACGCCGATCTTGGCGTCCGGATAGAACGACAAATGGACGTTATCGAGCACCTTGCGGTTACCCGGATAAGTCTTGGACAAGCCTTGCATGAAATAGACGAACTGACGGGCCATCGCGATCCCTGGAAACGAGAGGTTTTATGGAAATTTTGGCTGGGCTGATGTAGCGGCGCGGCCCCCAAAGGGCAACCGCGGGGGAAGCGTTTTCCATCTGTTCACCAGTAAGAACACGGATAGCGACAATTGAAACCTTCTTTTAATGACTTCAGCCCGAAACTGCCCGTCAGCGCCCCAGAAAGCGCTCCGCGCGACAGAAGCCGCCGGAAAAAAGACAGGATTCGTCATGGCGACCATCACCACGGGCTCCCTTCCCTCCCCGACCCGCAACCGCGGCGGACGGTCGGGCTCCTTCGTCGAACTCCGCGCCTTCTGGCGCCAGTTCTTCTCGAGAGCGCTCGATCCATACCGGCCGGAGCTGCATTATATGCGTGGACCAGGGCCGGCATGGCGCGCCAAGCACGAGCCAACTTCGCGCCGACGCACGAGTTGATCACTCCCTGATATCTGCCGCCCGCCGGAGGCCTTGAGGCCCGCAGGCCGCGACTTTACTTGCCCGCATTTTTGATCGTCCGGGCGCTTGCGTGCCGACGCGTAGCGCGCGACCATGGTGTGTTTTGCAATAGACGGCGCCTCTCCGAGCGCCGTCATCATCGCCATGAACGGACCTCCCCATGACGCGGCTGCGCTGTGCAATTCTCGATGACTATCTCAATCTGGCTCTTTCGGTCGCGGACTGGTCAAAGATCAGCGATCGCGTCGATGTCACCGATTTCACTCAGCCCTTTGCTTCGCCAGAGGCTGCCGCCGGCGCGCTGAAGGATTTCGAGATCATCTGCGCGATGCGCGAGCGCACGCCGTTTCCGCGCACCATGTTTGCGGCATTGCCCAAGCTGAAACTGCTGATCACCTCGGGCATGCGCAATGCCGCGATCGACATGGAGGCCGCCAAGGAGCATCAGGTGGTGTTGTGCGGGACGAAATGGGGCCGAGACCCCACCGCCCCCCTGACCATGGGCCTGATCCTGGAGCTGACCCGCAATATCGGCCGCGAGAACGCCCGGATGCACGCCGGCGAATACTTGCAGAAATTCGTCGGCATCGAGATCGAGGGCAAGACGTTAGGGGTGGTCGGACTAGGCAAGTTGGGCGCCAAGGTTTCGGCCCTCGCAAAGGCGTTCGGAATGAACGTGATCGCCTGGAGCCCGAACCTGACGCCGGAGCGATGCAATGAAGTCGGGGTCGGCTACGCCACCAAGGAAGAATTGTTCTCGACCGCCGACATCATCACCGTCCATGTGGTGTTGAGTCAGCGCTCACGGGGCCTGGTGGGAGCGGCCGATCTCGCCCGCATGAAGCCGACCAGCTACCTCGTCAACACCGCGCGCGGGCCGATCGTCGACGAAGCGGCGCTGCTGGAAACGCTGAAAGCACGCAAAATCGCCGGCGCTGCGGTCGACGTGTTCTCGATCGAGCCGCTTCCGGTCGATCATCCCTTCCGCAAGCTCGACAACCTCGTGCTGACGCCGCATCTCGGCTATGTCACGCTGGAAACCTTCCGCGCCCACTACAGCCAGATGGTCGAAGGCATCGACGCCTGGTTCAAAGGCGAACCGGTGCGAAGGTTGGCGTAAGACAAGTTCAAACCGGGCCATTAAAATCAGCTTGTGCCAACGCTCCTGACAACGGGCAGCAGATTCGCGCAGCCCGAGCGATCAGGCCGTTGTCGGTTTGAACTTCGTTACATCGAGCGACGACAGTGCCTGTCCAGGGTTCTGAAATATCAACTTCCCGTTCAATCCATCGGCGGATGAGAACGATATTTTGCCAAAAAGCACGGAATTGTTGACGACGTCGCCGACACCCTGCCCGCTCTGCCCATTGATGGTATATCTGACCTGCGCATCCCGCCCGTTGATGGAGAGGACCTGGAAAGATGCGCTCTGCGTATCCGTACTGCCGATCCAACTGCCCACCAGCCTGTTCTGGTCGACTGGTGCGGCCACCTTGTCGATAATAGCGGCCTGTCTCGCCGTCCCCAATGAAAACTCCAGCGCGCCCTTCTGTCCATCGCGGGTCGCTATCGTGACATTGCCGTAAGTGATGGTGTTCTTGTCGACGATGGCGGTACCGACTTCCTTATGCCCGTTATGCGAATATTCGATCTGCGCGGTGTTCCCTGTGATGCTTACGACCTTGAATTCGATGGACTGATTATTGTTCGAGAATGAGCCTTTCCAGTCGCCCAGCAGATTACTCTGGTGCCAGATCTTCTCATTGACGGGCGAAATTCGACTAGCGCCCTGGGTCGCAGCGATTGTGCTCACGGCGAGCTTCCTCCGGCTCCGCGAAAATACGGGCGGCCTTGGTTCCGCAATATGCGGAAAGACCAGACAATCTGACTTCTATGAACGAATGGTTAATCGCATGTTACTGAACGAGGCCGGGCGATTGCCCGCGCAATAAAAAGGCGCGCAACTGCGCGCCCTTCAGGATCGATCGTCGCGAAGGCCTAGCGCACCGTCACTGGCGGCGGCAGCGGCGGCACCACGGTCGGCTGGGTGCCGGGGACGCTCGATGGCGGAAGCGGTGGTCCGGCGCTCGGTCCGGGCAGCGGCGCGGCCGAGGCGGTGGCGGTCGATGCCGGCGGCGGGCCACCGGGAAGCACGACCACTCTGGTGCCGACCTTGACGCGATCGAACAGGTCCGAGACGTCCTCGTTCAGCATGCCGATGCAGCCCGAGGAGACGAACTTGCCGATCGTCGAAGGCTGGTTGGTGCCGTGGATGCGATAGACAGTGTTGCCGAGATACATCGCGCGCGCGCCCAGCGGATTGCCGGGACCGCCGGCCATGAAGCGCGGCAGATAAGGCTGGCGCTCGATCATCTCGGTCGGCGGATGCCAATCCGGCCACTCGGCCTTGCGCGAGATCTTCTGCACGCCGGTCCAGGTGAAGCCGTCGCGGCCGACGCGGACGCCGTAGCGGATCGCGCGCCCATTACCCAGCACGTAGTACAGATGGGTGTTCGGCGTATCGACGATCAGTGTTCCCGGCGGCTCTTTGGTTGGGAATCGAACCTCCTGCCGACGCAGGTTTGGCGGCAGGTTGACCGGCGCCGCGTCCGGCTGTTCCTCCGGCGGCAGCGCGGACAGCACCATCGGCCTGCCGTCAGGTCCCTGCGGAGGCTGGGCTCCCTGCGCGGGCGACTGCTGTTGCACGCTTCCGGTGACATTGCCGGGCGGACCGATGGCTGCGGGCGGGCGCAGCGCGCGATCGTCCTCGTGGGGATAAACAATGCCAGATCCCGGGATGCGATTATCGCCATAGGCATGTTCCGAGGGACCGGCGGGCCGGTCGGAGTAGATCACCGGCGGCGGATCCCTGCGGCCATAGCGCGGGTCATCGGGCGAAAGAATCGGACCTGTCGGCACAGTGCGGTCGGAATAGACTGGTGGTGCGCCGGCCGGCCGGCCATAACGCGGATCGTCAGGCGAAAGGATCGGACCGGTCGGCATGGTGCGGTCGGAGTAGACAGGCGGAGCTCCGGCCGGACGGCCATAACGGGGGTCGTCGGGCGAAAGGATCGGGCCGGTCGGTACGGTACGGTCGGAATACACCGGCGGCGCGATCATGGGCCGGCCATAACGGGGGTCGTCTGGCGAGAGCACCGGGCCGGGAGGCGGCAGCGCGGTCGAGCTTTGCCTGTTCGGCCCGTCATCGTCTTCCAGCACGTCGAAATCCATCGGACGGGGGGCGCGATAATCGGTCGAATAGCCGCCCGGCGGATAGGGCGGTGGATGGGGCGAATAGACCGCGCCGGGGGGTATCGGATAGCTCTGCGCCGACGCAAGCGAGGTTCCCGCCACCCCTGCCGCCGACGCAGCAGAAACGACAGCACAAATCGTCAGAATGCGTTTGGTCATCATCGCTCTTGTATAGCCCCAAGCCGACACCGGATCGTTAACGGCAGATGGCGGAAGATAGCGGCGCATTCAAGACAAATCCGGCCCGTCCGCACCCAATTGTAGCATTTGTGATGATCCGTGAGGCGTCCTCTCAGCGAAAACCGGCCACCTCTGGCGAACCTTCGCGCCGCCGATATTTAATGAGCGCCCGGAAACGGTTGCGGTATTCTTCAACTCGCCTGATTCGCTGCACCGGTTGTCCGCCGTGTCGCGAACGCGGCCAGTGTGTGGTGGTCACCGCGTTCCCGTCGGCTCAAACGCCTTTGCAAAGATCCCGCCAAGGTAGAACTCGCGTCAAATGCTCCCCGGATTCCGCTTCCTGTTCGCCGCGATCATGTTGTCGATGTCAATCCTGGTCTTCGGATTGGGCGCGGCGGCTCTGCTGCGCGCGGCCCATGAGGAAGTTGCCAGCAATCCGGCATGGCACGCCGCTCCGGAAGTGACATTCGCGCAGCAGCCCGAAGCCACCAGGCCGGTGTTGGCGATGCTGCGCGTCGACACGCCCTCTGCGGAGGCGCAGGACAACGCGCCCGTGACCGCCGTGCCGGCCGAGCAAGTGGCGATCGCCCCGCCGGCGACTGAAGCCGAGCGAGTCGCCGTGCTGAAGCCGGATGATTCTCCACCGGCGGAAATGGCGAAGACAGAGATCGCACCGCCGGAAGTCCCGGTCGCGGAAAATCCGGTGGGCGGCGAGCTTGCGCCAGCTTCCGCGAAGACACCCGCTTCGGCCGAGGACATCAAATTCACGGCGACCGCGACAGAGCAAATTCGCGAGGACCAACCGGTCGCAGCTCTCCCCGAACAAACAGGCTTACCGGTCACGTCGGGTACCGCGATCGCCGCAATGAAAGTCGCCACATTGGGCGGGGCCCCAGTCAACATCGAGAGCCCGCAGCAGCCCAAGGCCCTTGTCGTCGCCGCAAAGCCCGAGCAAAGCGAGATCCGAAAGCAGCAACAGGCAAAGCGCGCAGCGCACCGCCGCAGACTCGCGGCGCGCGCGCAGCTGGCGGCGCAAGCAGCTCAGCAGTCAGCGCTGCCGGTCAATCCGTTCTTGCCGCCGGCGCCTACTGCTCGCACCCGCTAACAAACAGAGATGGGATCAAGCCGGCCCGGTCGCGGCCGGCGGTCCGTCGGGCAGGCCCCACTCCGCCCAAGAACCGTCGTAAAGCGCGCTGCCGCGCACACCTAGCCTGTAAAGCGCTAGCGTCAACACCAGGGCGGAGACGCCGGAGCCGCAGGTCGTCACGATTGGTCTTGTCATGTCAACGCCGGCAGCGGTGAAGGCCTTGTGCAATTCTTCGAGCGACTTCATGACGCCGGTTTTAGCGTTGAAAAGTTCGGCATAGGGCACGCTGCGGCTGCCCGGGATATGGCCGGGGCGGCGGCCGGGCCACGGCTCGGCAACCGTGCCCTCGAACCGCGCGCGCGGGCGCGCATCGATCAGCTGCTCCCTGTTGGTCCCGAGATTGTCGAGCAATTGCTCCTTGCTTCTGATGTAACGCGGGTCGAGCCTCGCCTGGAATTTTCCGGGCTTTACCGCGACCGCACCGGACTCGATCGCGCGCCCTTCCGCCTTCCACTTCTGCAGGCCGCCATCCAGCACCTTCACATTGGGATGACCGAACGACAGGAACATCCACCACGCCCGGGGGGCTGCGACCCATGCACCGGAATCGTAAGCCACCACGGTATCGTCAGAGGAAATACCGAGCGCCGACACGTCGCGCGCGAACTGCTTGGCGTCCGGATACATATGCGGCCGGGGATCGTTCGGGTCCGCGATGGTGTTGACGTTGAAGAAGGCCGCACCCGGAATATGCGCGGCAAGATAATCGTCCGACGGCAGCGGCAGCACGCCGGGCATCTTGTAGGACGCGTCGATGATTTTGACGTTTGCGTCGTTGAGATGGGCGGCAAGCCAATCGGTGGAAACCAGCGGATCGTCGGTGGATGTCATGGACGTATTTCTCCCGGCACTTCCATTCGATCGTCATTGCCGGGCTTGACCCGGCAATCCATCTCTTCAAAAGATGGACACGCGGGTCAAGCCCGCGTGTGACGACCTTTTAACTCTTCGGCTTCTTCGGCTCGAACTTCTCGGTCGGACCACCGGCGTCGCGCCAGGCGGCAAATCCACCTGCGATATGCGCCACCGGCTTCAGTCCCATATCCTGCGCGGTCTTTGCCGCCAAGGCGGAGCGCATGCCGCCGGCGCAATGAAAGACGAATTTCTTGTCTTGCTGGAAGATCGGCTTGGCATAGGGGCTCAAAGGATCGATCCAGAATTCCAGCATACCGCGGGTGCAGGAGAACGCGCCGGGAATTCGCCCCTCGCGTTCGATCTCGCGGGGATCGCGGATGTCGACGATCACGACATCCTCGCCTTGCGAGGCCTTGATGGCGTCGGCGGCGCTCAACGTTTCGATCTGCGCGTTGGCCTCGTCGATCAGCGACTTGATGCCACGATGGATGGTCTGGGGCATTGATGTTCCTCGCTCCTGCCGATCGCGTGTCCCGGACGCGGTGCAGCGTTCTCCCGGCGATGCGAAGCATCGTCCGGTACGTTGCGCCGCAGAGCCGGGACCCAGGCACGGCAATTTGATGGGCCCCGGCTCTGCAACGCACCGCCGAGGCGCTGCGCTGCGGCCCTGGCACGCACTTACCGCACCAATTCCTTCATCGCGCTTTCAAGACCTTCGATCGTGATCGGATACATCCGGTCCGAAAACAGCCGGCGAATGATGGTGGTCGATTCCGAATAGTCCCAGTGCCGCTGCGCCACCGGGTTGAGCCACACCGCATGCGGATAGGTGCGCGTGATGCGCTCGAGCCAGACCGCGCCCGCCTCTTCATTGACGTGCTCGACCGAGCCGCCGGGGACCATGATTTCGTAAGGGCTCATCGAGGCGTCACCCACGAACACCAACTTGTAGTCGTGCGGGTATTTATGCAGCACGTCCCAGGTCGGCGTTCGGTCGGTGAAGCGGCGGCGGTTCTGCTTCCACACCCCTTCATAGAGGCAGTTGTGGAAGTAGAAATATTCCATGTGCTTGAATTCGGTCTTTGCCGCCGAGAACAATTCCTCGACCTGTTCGATATGTGAATCCATCGAGCCGCCGATATCGAAGAATACCAGTACCTTGACCGCATTGCGCCGCTCGGGGCGCATATGCACGTCGAGATAGCCATGGTTGGCGGTCTCCCTGATCGTGGTGTCGAGATCGAGTTCGTCGGGCGCGCCGGTCCGGGCGAATTTGCGCAAACGTCGCAGCGCGATCTTGATGTTGCGGATGCCGAGTTCGACGTTGCCGTCGAGATCCTTGAACTCGCGGCGATCCCACACCTTCACGGCGCGGAAATTGCGGTTCTTCTCCTGGCCGATCCGGATGCCTTCCGGATTATAACCGTGCGCGCCGAACGGCGAGGTGCCCGCGGTGCCGATCCATTTGCTGCCGCCCTGATGGCGGCCCTTCTGCTCGGCCAGCCGCTTGCGAAGCGTCTCCATGAGCTTGTCCCAGCCCATCGCCTCGATCTCTTTCTTCTCTTCGTCGGTGAGGTATTTTTCGGCGAGCTTCTTGAGCCACTCGGCCGGAATGTCGGCCTTCTCCATGGCGTCGAGCAGGCTCTCAAGCCCCTTGAATACCGTGCCGAACACGCGGTCGAACTTGTCGAGATTGCGCTCGTCCTTCACCAGCGCCGCGCGCGACAGATAATAGAAATTCTCGACCGTCTGCTCGGCGAGGTCGGCGTCCAGCGCCTCCATCAGCGTCAGATATTCGCGCAAGGTCACCGGGACCTGGGCCTCGCGCAGCGATGTGAAGAATTGCAGGAACATGGGTCACAGATTGCCCGCCGGACTGTGGACGTCAAGAGCCCCGGAGGCCTAGACCTAGCGGGTTTTTCAACTAGAATTGACGGTGAGAGACTGAAATCCCCGCAAACGATCGCCGATGGTGTCGGGACGCTAGCACCGCTCCTGCAGCCCGGCGCGTCGTTGCGCTGAACAATGGACAACAAGGCAAAGGCTCGATGAAATTTACCGGCACCAAGGACTACGTCGCCACCGACGATCTCAAGATCGCCGTCAACGCCTCGATCGTGCTCGAGCGGCCGCTGCTGATCAAGGGCGAGCCCGGTACCGGCAAGACCGTGCTGGCCGAGGAAGTTGCCAAAGCGATCGGCGCGCCGCTTCTGACCTGGCACATCAAGTCTACCACCAAGGCTCAGCAGGGCCTCTACGAATATGACGCGGTGTCGCGCCTGCGCGACAGCCAGCTCGGCGACGCCAGGGTTTCCGACATCTCGAATTACATCAAGCGCGGAAAACTATGGGACGCCTTCACCCATGAGAAGCGCCCGGTGCTCTTGATCGATGAAATCGACAAGGCCGACATCGAATTTCCCAACGATCTCCTGCTCGAACTCGATCGCATGGAATTCTTCGTCTACGAGACCGGCGAGAACATCAAGGCAAAACTGCGCCCGATCGTGATGATCACGTCCAACAACGAAAAGGAATTACCCGACGCGTTCCTGCGCCGTTGCTTTTTCCACTACATCAAGTTTCCCGACGTCGACACCATGGGCCGGATCGTCGATGTGCATTTTCCCAATATCAAGAAGCGCCTGGTGGAAGAAGCGCTGCGGATATTCTTCGAGGTGCGTGAAGTGCCGGGCCTGAAGAAGAAGCCTTCGACGTCGGAGCTTCTCGACTGGCTTAAACTCCTGCTCAATGAAGACATCACACCGGAAAGCTTAAGGGAGCGCGACCCGCGCAAGCTGATCCCGCCGCTGCACGGCGCGCTCTTGAAGAACGAGCAGGACGTCCATCTGTTCGAGCGGCTGGCGTTTCTGAGCCGAAGGGAAGTGTAGGGCCCCTTCTGGTTCGGTGGCTTCATCCTTCGAGACGCGCGCAAAGGCGCGCTCCTCAGGATGAGGTCTGCCAATTCCTCATGGTGAGGAGCGCGGCAGCGCCGCGCGTCTCGAACCACGAGTCCATCGCCTGATTGTTACGGATTCAAATTTTCAAACAGCGGCACTCTCCCAGACATACGCCCGCGATCTCGCCGCGCGAAACGCACGAGCTATGCCGGAAACTTCTCACCCTCCAATCAGAGGGCGCAGGGAATGCCGGGCGCGCGATGCGCCCGCAGCCTCGCATGCAAAATAAAATGAGCATACGAGTGTAGTCACCACGGTCACACCGGAAAACACCCGGCATTCCCCGCGCAATGGTTTTAACGGCTTATAGCGTACTCTCCCCGGTGACCGGGCTTTCTTGCCACCGTCGCCTGCGAAGTTGCCTCCACAGACTTGACACCAGCGTCGGGGCATCAGGACCACACGCCTTCGCCGTCCGCAGATCGATGCCGATCGTCGCCGACATCGCTCGCGTCCACTGCTTCCCGCACCCAACGTCGTGACGATGCGCAACGCCCCTCCTGAGGGCACGGGATAGGACGAGATATATGCTTGATTTTCATTTCGGAAAAACAGAAATATCTTTGTCAAAGGGGCTGGACAAAAGGACTGAATACGGCATCGCGAACGGCGCCCGACGGGCAAATCAGGCGCGAAGGCGCAAGCAGGAATATGAACGCAAGCGGTCAAGGGCCAGGCGTGAACACGTAAATTCAGCGTGCTCGATGGATGTCCGCTTTGGCGCGCATTTCGGACTCAAGTCGGATATCGCGTAAGGTCCGAAAAGTGCCACAAGCGGTCATTTCTCAGCAGGTCACTTAACTAGGCGGTGGCATCCGATGACGGTCAAGCCGGGCGATCGCGGCGACCGCCTGACGCATTGCTGACGTAAAAAAACTGGCCGCAGGGGCCGCTGAACCAAAGTCTGTTGCACGAGAGGAGAAAACTACCCTTCGCGTGGCGGCGGCTAGACCACCTCGGCGAGCGGTTTTCAATTGTAGAAGAACTAGGGCCGCCGCAGGATCGCGGACGGGGCGACGGCACCGCGGTTCGTCTGTCAGCCCCCGGGGCCGTCCCTCATGATGTAGCCCATCAGGTCGCCCACGTTGTGCTCCAAATCCCGGATGATGTCCTTGACGACATCTCCGATCGAGATCACGCCCACGACCTTGCCCGCGTCCAGCACTGGCAGATGGCGAAAACCGCGCGCAGCCATCATTGCCATACAGCCTTCCAGCCGATCGTCCGGCTTGACCGTCACCGGGTTGCCCGTCATCACTTGGCCCACCGGCGTCTGCTTCGCATCGAGCCCGGGCAGCAGCACTTTGATGGCGCAGTCACCCTGGGTCACGATACCGACCAGCACGTCGTCGTCGATTACCAGCATCGACCGGACCCGGTTTTCGCGCATCTGGCGCAGGGCTTCGACGACCATGTCGCCGGAACGAACATGGATCACGGCGCCACTCTTCTGGGCCAGAGCGCTTTTTACTGTGCTCATCGATCTCCTCTCGTGGGCCCTGTCCTACCCCGTCTTGATGGCCCGCATTGAAGGTTAGTCAAAATGTCTTGCCTTATCAGCACTGCGCTGATGTCGCCGGCGAAACCTGCCGCCGATCCCGCCAGCGGGATTTTCACCGCCTCGATGGCGTAGCCCTGCTCAGGAGACTGCATCCTATCGGCTCAAACATCTGTTTGATAGAGGCCGACCTAGGTCCGCTGATCCCCCCATAGCGGACATGCAGCGATACTTCAGTAACGCCACCAACTATTTCAACGACGAGACGACCAGACCCGCTACCGGAATCCCGTCGCCGACTTCCGAAGTGGGTGTCCGAGCCAGGTCCGCTCATCTCCCAATAACGGACATAGAGGGACGACGGCGGCCTGTCCGCTTCGTGCCAATTCCGGAAGTCATCGCATCATCCTTGTCCCTGCATCACGCTGGCGCGGCGTTACGGGCTAGCGAGGCGCAAGTCGATGTGGCCTGGAATTCGGATCAACGCCCTGCGCTCTTGAACGATTTTGCTAGCTCGCCAGCCGCCTTGAAGGCGGCCATAGCCTGCTTTGTCGTCATTGCAATGGTGGTTTTTGTGTCCGTGTTGCTGCCCCCTGCTGCTCCGACGATCGCTATAGACAACGCCACTTCGTTGCTCGGACAATCAAATATCACCAGCCAGTCGTCCTCCCCGAACGTCAGGTAATACGAAAGCAGCTTGCCGCCGGCTTTTTCTACGACCTTGGCGATAGCGGCCTCGCGATCTTCGGGGCTGGCGATCATTCCCTTGAGTGCTTCCGAGCTATATCGACCGCGAAGAACATAGATTGGCATGGCGTCGTCTCCCAGAGCGTTGGACCCCCGCGGATGTTTTAGCACCACGCTCAGGCCTCTGCCATTTCTTATCTGGGTCAACAACGGCCCTAGCCCCAAAACCCGACTTCCGGTCTACCCCGAAAACCGGACATTAAGCGACCGCATCTGCATGTCAGTTTCGTGCCAATACCGGAACCTATCTCAGCTCATCACGGGACGGGCCAGAGAGCAGTGAGCACAAGCCCATGCACACCGCTCCAGACAAAGCAATGTTCATCAACGCTTGATGCGGGATGGCCTGTCTCGTTATTCCAAGTAAGAGGAAAGCAGCGGTTGCTGCACCGACCACCGCACTTAGAGGTGCCCTGAGCAACTGGGGGATAAAATGTGCGAGGTAACCATCAACCGGTCCGGTAACGATTGAAACGCCAAGCGAGAACATGAACGCCAGGATCGTGCCCTCATCAAATTCGAGACGTTTCCCTGCAAGCAGATCGATGAGGGCGGCCGACGCGATGCCCAGCGCAGGGCCGAGCAGCGAGAACACGAGAAGTCTCCTCATTGAAACCAGCATTTGCGTAGCCGCCATTGCTTCCGATCACGTCGGCGTTTCGTTGAACGGGGATAGGCCGCGACCATACGCGAGCGTCCGCTTCGGTGTGCTTAAGCACTTAATTCAAAATGTATCGAATGTTTCGCCATGTCCGCTCTGGGTCAATCGCGTCACCCTGACGGTGCGCCGGACACTTCCGGTCTTCCTCTATGAACAGACCTCGGCAGCACCGATCGGCATGTCTCAGAATGGGATGGACCGGCCGTGCTCCCGCCCGGTCGACGCAACACTTTAATCTTGAAGGAGAGATGGAGTGTGGTTGATGGGTCACAAATTTCATAGAGGGTTTACTGCGACAGAGAAAACGGAGTTATGGGATCGCTGGAAGCGCGGAGAGTCGCTAAAGGCGATCGGGCGAGCTTTTGGCAAGCAGTCATCGTCGATCTATTTTTTGGTGGCTCCGCATGGTCGGATTCGTCCTGCCCAGCGGCGTCGCTCCATACAGCATCGCGAACGGCGCCCGACGGGCAAATCAGGCGCGAAGGCGCAAGCAGGAAAATGAACGCAAGCGGTCAAGGGCCAGGCGTGAACACGTAAATTCAGCGTGCTCGATGGATGTCCGCTTTGGCACGCATTTCGGACTCAAGTCGGACATCGCGTAAGGTCCGAAAAGTGCCATTTCCGGACTCATGCCAGCGCAGCAATATGTCCAGTCTTTGCCCTTCTTTGCATCCGCTTTAGCAGGGTTCTTAGGAAGGTCAGCAGACCTGCCGTATATGCAGCTAATCGTGTTTCACCATTCTTTGAAACCGATAGTTGCATTTATGGAACGGAATTTCAGGGCCTGATCGCCTACAACTCACAGCGGCGGCCGCGAGTTCATCCATTGAAGCGAATGCCAGATGGGAGGGGACCATGACCACCAAACATTTTCGCGTTGCGGCCATCATCGCGGTTCTGCTGCAGGTCAGCGCCGGAGGATTGGCGAGCGCCGCGTCGCCAGGCAAGAGCGTCGCGATCGGTACGAAGTTTCCCGACCGCTTCCCGGTGATCCAAAACTTCTATCTCGGCAAGCCGGTGATTGGCTTCGGCTCCGATGTCGGCCGCGTCGACCACGTCCCGGTGATCTTCCTCCACGGCAACAACGACACTCCGTTCGCGACCGCCTGCAACCCCTTTGGGCGCATGCAGGCCTTCGCGCAATTCTTCCTCGATCACGGCTATCGCCCGAGCGAGCTCTGGGGGCTGGGTTATCAAGGCGATCAGTGCGACCTGGTGCAGGACAATACCCTTCGCTCAGGCATCTCGCACACGACTGCTGCGGCCGTGCCGATCCTGCGCCAATTCGTACAGGCGGTTCTCGACTTCACTGGCGCCAAGCGCGTCGATATTGTCGCCCACAGTCTCGGCGTGACCGTGGCGCGCGAATGGATGCTGCAGGACAATGCCTATAGCAAGGTGCGGGCGCTCGTCGCCATCGAAGGACCTAATCACGGTATCATTGACTGCTCGCCCAACCCGGCCAACTTCTTCCAGCAGGCGGGCTTCGGCGGCTTCACGCCGAATAGCGCGGTATGCGACGAGTACGGTTCCGACCACACTCAGTTGCTCACGGTCCTGAACGCCGCAGGCGAGACGCCGGGTCCCACGAGTTACCTAGTCATCCGCAACAAGCCGGGAACACCCGACTTCGTCTACAACAGCCTGCCGGACGGCGTCTTCGCCGGCCTTCCCGCCGAGGATCGCGACGGCAAGCCGCACGATTTCACCGCCAGCGCGGGTCTCGCCGGCGCCAAGACAATTGACCTTGTCGGCCAGGCGCAATTCGATACGATCCTCTCCACCAGCCATCTCGGGATCCTGAACTCTCCTGAAACGCGCAGCGCCGCACTGCAGTTCCTGAGCTCGTTACGAGGACGGGCCAATGAGGGCGAAGATTAGAGCAAGTTGACCGCTTGCCGGTGAAGTACCCTCGGTTGACTTGGCACTAGGCCTGCACAAGGCGAACAATTCGCAGGTGCTGCTAGTGTCGCTGTCGCGCATTGATGGATTACGCGTGAAAGTGCTTGGCAAGAGCCAGCACCACATGGGAGTAGAACATGCTCAGGAATGTCAGGCTTGCCGCTACCTATTTCGCCTCCGTCTCAACTCTGGCGCTAGCCGTCGCCATTACGAACACGCACGCCGTCGCCGACGAGAGCGAGGGCGTCATTCACACCCATTATGACGGCGTCATCAATGACCTCCTGACAGCCGGGCTTGGCAAGTCCGGGCTGGGCTCTGCGACAGCGCCTTCGTTTGCCGATCCGCTCCATCCCACGGCTGAGGAACTGCGCCGGCTCGCGATCTACAACAATTACCGCGCTCTCGTCGATCCGACGCCAGGCGGCGGGTTCGGCACGCTCTATGGGCCGAACGTCACGGCCAACGGCACGGTGACGACGAGCGAGGGCCTGATCGCGGGCGACGAGTATATCGCCTTCGAGAAGGGCGAAGGGCATAGCACCCGCGTGACCATGATGGCGCAGGTGCCCGACAGCTTCTCGCCGACGGCAAGCTGCATCATTACTGCGCCTTCGTCCGGTTCGCGCGGTGTCTACGGCGCGATCGCGACCGCCGGCGAATGGGGCCTCAAGCATGGCTGCGCGGTCGCCTACACCGACAAGGGCACCGGCACCGGGGCGGATGATCTACAGAATAATACCGTGAACCTGATCCGCGGCGAACGCACTGACGCGGCACAGGCGGGCGATGAGTCAAACTTCACGGCGCCCATTTCGAACGCCGACCGGGCGGCATTCAATGCCGCAACCCCCAATCGCTTCGCCTTCAAGCACGCCCACTCGCAGCAAAATCCCGAAAAGGACTGGGGCCAGAATGTGCTGCGCTCGATCAAATTCGCCTTCAAGGTTCTGAACGAGAAGTTCGCTGGCCGCGGTATCGCGTTCGACAAGCGCAACACCATCGTGATCGCCTCCAGCGTGTCGAACGGCGGAGGCGCCTCGGTGCGCGCGGTGGAGCATGACGACGAACACCTGATCGACGGACTTGCGGTCGGCGAGCCGAACGTCAATCCGAAACTCAGCTCGGAATTCACGATTGTGCGGGGCGGTGGCCAGCCCTTCGCCGCGCACAGCCGGCCGCTGATCGATTACACCACCCTCATCAACGTCTTTCAGGGCTGCGCCAGTGCTGCGCCGGCCAATGCGGGTGCGCCGCTCAATCTCGCGGCAAGCACCGCGCGCTGCGCCAGCCTTCATGCCAAGGGGTTGCTCTCGTCAACGACGACGAACGATCAGGCGACCGAGGCCCAGGAGATCCTCAATAAATTTGGCATCCAGCCAGAGCAGAACATCGTGGCGCCGGGCTACTGGTTCGCCTTCGTGCACCAGGCGATCTCGGTGACCTATGCCAACGCCTACGGCCAGTTCAGCGTGCTCGACAATCTCTGCAACTACAGCTTCGGCGCAACCAATGCGTCGGGTATTCCAGGCCCCCTTGCAGCGACCAATGAGGCGCAGATTTTCGGCTCCAGCAACGGTATTCCGCCGACCAGCGGCATCAATCTGATCAACAATGCCGCGCCGGGTGGGCCTAAGCAGGATCGCCTCTCGACGGCCGATCAGGACCTCGATAACGCGCTCTGCCTGCGCTCGCTTGCGCAAGGGCGCGACGCCGTCACCGGCGCTCCGCTGGATGGTACGGCGGCGAGGAAGGCGCAACGCGTTGAGGTAGGCGTCGAGCAGATCATCGCCTCGGGCAATTTGCGCCGGATTCCATCGATCTTCGTCGCGGGACGCAACGACGCGATATTGCCGCTGAATTTCGCAGCGCGTGCCTATTTCGGGTTGAACAACGTCGTCGAGGGTTCGCTGAGCCCGCTGCATTATTATGAGGTGACCAACGCCCAGCACCTCGACAGCTTCAACCAATTCCCCGGCTACAACGCTCTGCTCATTCCGCTGCATCGTTATTTCATCCAGGCGATGGACCTGATGTACGATCATTTGCGCAACGGTCGCCCGCTGCCGCCGAGCCAGGTCGTGCACACGACGCCGCGGGGGGCGGGCACGCCCGTGCCGCCGATCACACTCGCCAACGTGCCGCCGATCGCCGACGCCCCGGCGCCGAATGTGAAGATCACCTTCACAGACGGGCAAGTGAGGATCCCGGAGTGACGGAATCCACGCATGAAAGACTCGCTGCGTGACCCTATCGTGTCGGCGATCTCTGGGTTCAGGTAACGAGCCCCATCGGGTATCGCTGTGGCCCCGCCGACAGACCGGCATGACTGCAGACGGCGATCGGTGGGCGGCCCAATGGTAGAGGTCGTGCGCAGTACTTCGCAGCTCAGCGCCGAGGATCGCGCCGCGATAGCTGCCTATATCAAATCGCTGCCGTCGTTGTAAGCGCCGGAGCAGAAGTCAACAGGAGAACAAGAGATGAAAAAGATCATGACCTTCACGGCGGTGATGTTGAGCTTAGGATTTATGGCGGTCTTTAGTAACGCGTTCGGGCAGGGAGACACAAAAACCGCGGCAGCCAAGCCTGATGCCGCAAAGGGCTCGGAGGTGGAAGTGAAGATCAAGGAATACACGATCGAGATGACCACCTCTGTCGGCGCCGGTCCGACGACCTTCAAGGTAACGAACACGGGCAAGGAAACCCACGGCTTTGAAATCGAGGGCAATGGAATCGAAAAAGAAATTAAACCAATGTTGAAGCAGGGAAAAAGCGGTTCATTACGGGTGGATCTGAAGCCTGGCACCTACAAAGTATATTGCCCTGTTAAAGGCCACAAAATGCTCGGAATGTCCCTAAATCTGACCGTCAAATGACTTAGGTAGGTCAGATGATCAACATCACTTCGGTCTGACGGCGATCCCCGGCTTGAGTCTTTGAAATTGGTCTCGTATCAGAGTCACTCGGGTCGGCTGCAAATAGCCGAACACCGAGGGCTGGCGTGTGACTGCAATGTCCGTTCGGTGCGCAATTCGGATTCAAGTTGGACATCACGTAAGGTCCGAAAAGTGCCAAAAACCAGACTATTGCACGGCCCGACTGTTCGCTTTGGACGAGCGGACATTCGGGGGCAACAAACCCAGGGTGCCTTTTCCACCGAAAGCGGACCTTATGCGGCGCGGTTTTCATGTATGATCGGCGTGCAGCAGCAGGGACAATTTGATGACGAAGAATTTTGAAACTGATTACTTTGTCATAGGCGCTGGGGCCGCAGCGATGGCTTTTGCCGACGAGTTGCTTACTACCAGCGACGCGCGGATTTTGATGGTCGACCGGCGCGATAAGCCCGGTGGCCACTGGAACGACGCCTATCCGTTCGTCCGCCTCCATCAACCTTCGGCATTTTACGGCGTAAACTCGCGAGAACTTGGCAACCGTACCAAAGATGCTGTTGGCTTCAATAAGGGACTTTATAATCTCGCAAGCGGCGCCGAGGTACTGGGCTATTTCGATCAGGTGATGCAGCAACGAATGCTGTCTTCGGGACGTGTTCGATATTTTCCGATGAGCAACGTAACAGCGGATGATCAGTTTCAATCGCTGCTGACCGGCGAACACTATCGCGTAACAGTTCGCAAGGCTGTCGTAGACAGCGCGTACTGGACTTTCGATATTCCATCGAGCCGCCCGCCGCGGTATTCTGTTGCGCCCGGCGTGAGGTGTGTACCCCCAAATGTGATCTCGCAAGTGGCAAAGCAAGAGGATGATTTTGTCGTGGTCGGTCCCGGCAAGACTGGCATCGACAGCTGCCTCTGGTTGCTGGAGCGCGGGATCGATCCGGAGCGGATACGTTGGGTCATGCCTAACGACGCCTGGTTCATAAATCGCGCGAACATTCAGCCCGGCGACGATTTCTTTCTGACGGCGTTTCAAAGCCTTGCACAACAGTTTGAGGCCGTGAGCGCTGCGGACGACGTCGCAAATCTTTTTGATCGGCTTGAGGCTAGCGGCCAACTGTTGCGGCTTGACCCAGGAATACGGCCAACAATTTACCGCTGCGCAACAATTACCGAAGACGAATTGGCCCAACTAAGGCGCATCAAAAATGTCGTTCGACTGGGTTACGTCCGGGCTGTAGGGAGCACACGCATCATCCTCGATCGCGGCGAGATGCCATTAACGTCAAACACGCTGATTATCGACTGCAGCGCAAGCGGTATCTCAAGGAGGCCGCCGGTCCCGATTTGGTCAGGCAATCGGATAAATGTTCAAATGATACGAACCTGTCAGACCACGTTCAGCGCAGCGCTCATCGGCTTCATCGAAGCGACTTTTGCCGACCAAAAACAAAAAAATGCGCTGTGCGAGCCGGTCCCAAACCCTGTTCTCGATACAGACTGGTTGCGTATGCTAGCGGTATCAACCAAGAACCGCGTTGCTTGGAGAGCCCACCCTGGCATAGAGGAATGGCTGCTTAGTTCGCGACTCAACACCCTTTTTGCGGCGCCCGCTCGGGTCAGGCCCGAGGAGACCGATAAGATCGCGGTGCTAAAGCGATTCCAGGATGCTTTCTCTGCAGGTATGGCCAAACTGCCTCGGCTACTGGCCAATGCGGCTCCGGCTATCTAGGGGACGCCTTGAATTTTGTTCAACTTCAAAACGGGCCCATTGAACTGAACATGGCTGTCGCTGGCGATGGTCCTTTGATTGTCTGTGTTCATGGATTTCCGGAGCTCTGGTACTCTTGGCGCCACCAGGTCACTCATTTTTCCAAGCTTGGGTATAAAGTGGCGGCCCTGGACGTGCGTGGCTACGGTGGTAGCTCCAAGCCCCGCGAGGTTGCCGCCTATTCAATTCGCAATTTGGCTTCGGATGTCGCTGCCGTTATCGATCAGCTCGGGGGTGGAACAGCCATCCGCTTTGGCCACGATTGGGGCGCTCCAATCGTATGGAATACGGCTTTGCTCTACCCGAGCAAGGTGGTCGCAGTCGCCGGTTTGAGTGTTCCTTTTGTTCCAAGGGGGCCAGCTTCTTTTATCGACATGGCCAAGGTCATGTACAAGGACCGCTTCTTCTATCAGCTCTATTTCCAGAAAGAAGGCGTTGCCGAAGCCGAGTTTGAAGCCGACATTCCGATTGCGTTGCGGAAAACCTACTTTGCGATGTCGGGCGCCGCGCCTCTCAATAAATGGTTAGAGCACAAGCCAGTCGACGCGAAATTGCTCGATGGCATGATCGATCCTCGACCGTTTCCCGATTGGATGAGCGAACAGGATTTGCAAGTATTCATTGAAGCATTTCGAGCCGGTGGCTTTCGCGGTCCCCTCCATCGCTATCGAGCCCAGAACATCGATTTTCGGGAAATGGCAGACTTCACTGGAAAACCGGTGACGCAACCGTCGTGCTTTGTAGCGGGCGAACGCGACGCTGTTCGCTCCTTCGTCCCCGGAATGGATCTTTACGCAAATCCGGGAGCCGGCTGCACGGATTTTCGTGGATCTGTTATTCTGCCTCGTATTGGTCATTGGGTGCAGCAGGAAGCGCCGGTCGAAACCAACGTAGCGCTCCAGGAATTCTTGAAAGGTCTCTAGGACGACGTCTCTCTCAAGAGGGGTTACCCATCTTGAGCGCGGGTATGCTAATGTCCGAGTTGGGTCAAAAGCGCCGTTTCGGCAGTCGGCCGACCTCTTCCGTTCTACCCCGATAAACAGACATGCCAGAGACCGTTGGCATGTCTCGACCGCGTCAATCAATATGAGTCCGCGCCCTAGCTAGCGATCGGCCCGACCGCCGGTTCCGGCAGCTTGCGACCCCGAATGATATCCGACGCCTTGTCGGCGATCATCATGGTGGAGGCGTTGAGGTTCGCCGAGATCATCCGCGGCATGATCGAGGCATCGATCACGCGCAGGCCCTGCAGCCCGTGCACGCGCAACTGGTCGTCGACAACGGCCCACGGGGCGTCGGGCGGGCCCATCCGGCAGGTACAGCCGGGATGAAAGGTCGTGGTGCCCCGCTTGGTTGCCGCGGCGAGGAATTCGGCGTCGGTCTGCACGTCGGGTCCAGGGAAATCCTCGTGCGCGTAATAGGGAGCGAGCGGCGCCGATTTCAGCAACTGCCGCGCCAGCTTCATCCCGGCGACGACGACGCGGCGATCGAGTTCGGCGACCAGATAATTGGTCTGGATGATCGGCGGATCGAACGGATCGGCCGAGCGGGCGCGGACATAGCCGCGGCTTTCCGGCCGCTGCTGCCAGGACGCGACCGTCATGCCAGGCTCATCCTCGAGCTGGCCCTGGACGCCTTCCTTGTAGCTTGCGGGCGTAAATGTCAGCTGCAGATCGGAACTCTCGGTGGTCTCGCCAGAGTGCCAGAAGCAATAGACCATGGTTGGCGACAGCGAGAGCAGGCCGCGCCGTGTCGTGGCCCATTTGATCGCCTCTCCTACCAGGCCGAGGCCGCGCCGGCGTTCGTTGATGGTCTTGATGTTCTTGACGCGGGCGACCGACCTCGGCGCGTAATGGTCCTGCAATCCTTCGCCAACGCCCGGCAGGGCGTGGCGCACCTCGATGCCGAGCGAACCCAGCAATTCCGGCGACCCTACGCCCGATAGTTGCAAGAGTTGCGGTGAATTGTAGGTACCGCCGGCAACGATCACTTCCTTGGTTGCGCGCACCTCGTGCCGTGTTCCGCCCCGGCCACCTCTCACATAGCGCACGCCGACCGCGCGTTTGCCCTCGAAGATGATTTCGGTCGCATGCGCGTGCGTCCGCACATGGACGTTCGGCCGTTTTCGCGCGGGGTGCAAAAAGGCGGTCGCCGCACTGACGCGCAGGCCGTTCTTTATCGTGCGCTGGGCGTAGGAGACGCCCTCCTGGATCGCGCCGTTGTAATCGGGGTTGCGCGGGATGCCCAAGCTCATCGCACCCGCCATGAAGGCTTCGCAGAGCGGATCCCGCCAGTCCATGGTGGTGACGGTGAGGTTGCCCTCGCGCCCGCGATAGGTGTCCTCGCCCTCGCCGATCCGCCGCTCCAGCCGCTTGAAATACGGCAACACATCCGGATAGCCCCAACCGCGATTGCCGAGCTGCGCCCAGGTGTCGAAATCCTGACGCTGGCCGCGATTGTAGATGTGACCGTTGAT
This sequence comes from Bradyrhizobium sp., assembly GCA_035644295.1. Taxonomy (GTDB): domain Bacteria; phylum Pseudomonadota; class Alphaproteobacteria; order Rhizobiales; family Xanthobacteraceae; genus Bradyrhizobium. The sequence continues at coordinate 1,756 of DASQOU010000392.1, read as the reverse complement.
CGAGGACGAGCCGCCGAGCGTTTTGCCACGCGGCGCATAGATGCTGCGGCCGCCGGTCCAGGGACCGGGCTCCTGCTGATAGGCCCAGTTGATGCTGCGCATGTGAAAGGTCTTGATAAAACCCGCAGGCAGATGGATGTAGGGATGCCAATCCTTCGGCCCGGCCTCAAGCACACAGACAGAGGTCGACGCATCCTCGCTCAGCCGGTTCGTCAGTACGCAACCCGCCGATCCCGCACCGACGATCACATAGTCGAATGTATCCATCGTACCTTCTTTCGCGCGGCTAGAGCGGGACACCTTTTGATTGAATCGGTCTGTCAGCGGGTTCGCTTCACCTCTCCCCGGTGGGGAGAGGTCGATTTGCTCCTGGCGATGCGAAGCATCGTCCAGTGCAAATCGGGTGAGGGGGCGATGGACTACGAGAGACCGTAACCCCTCACCCCAACCCTCTCCCAACGGGAGAGGGAGCGCACTTCCGTTGTCGTTGCAGATCGATCTAATCTCTTTATGCTCTAGGTTACCGCGTCCTTTCATTCAATTGATAAGTCAAATGTGCCTTCACCGTCGGCCATTCGGCAGCGATGATGCTGTAGACCACCGTGTCGCGCAGCGTGCCATTCGCCGCGACCTGATGATTGCGCAGGATGCCGTCGAGCTTGGCCCCCAGCCGTTCGATGCCGCGCCGGCTCTGGTGATTGAAAAAATGCGTACGGAATTCAACCGCCATGCAATCAAGCTTCTCAAAGGCGTGCGTGAGCAACAGCAATTTGCATTGGGTATTGAGCGCACTGCGCTGTACCCGACTGGCGTACCAGGTCGAACCGATCTCGACGCGCCGGTTCGCGGCATCGACGTTCATATAGGTCGACATGCCCGCGATCTTTCCATTCGCATCGAACACCGTGAACGGCAGCATCGAACCCGCCGCCTGCAAGCCGAGCCTGCGGTCGATCTCCTTGCGCATGTCCTCAGGATTCGGAATCGAGGTGTACCAGAGCTTCCAGAGCTCGCCGTCCGTCACCGCCTCCGTCAGCCCGTCGAGATGATCGTGCGACAGCGGTTTTAGCTGCGCATGCGGGCCGCTCAGCGTCACCGGTTCAAGCCAGGGCATTATTCCTCCTTCTCCTCATCCTGAGGAGCGCTTCGCTTGAAGCGCGTCTCGAAGGATGAGGCCACAGCAATCCACTCATGGTTCGAGACGCGTCGCAAACGCGACGCTCCTCACCATGAGGGTGACAGCCAACCATCGCCGTCACTTGTTCAAAAAATTCAGCGGCAGGCCGGGCCGTGCCCAGTCCATCGCGATGAGTTCGCCCTTGCCAGAGAGCGTGATGTAGGCGGTCTTCAGCCCGGGTCCGCCGAAGGCGATGTTGGTGGTGACGCGGTCGCCGGTCGGCACCTGCTCCACGATCGAACCATCCGGCGCGATCACCGTGATGCAGCCCGAGATCAACGTCGCGACGCAGATATTGCCACTAGCCTCGACCGCGAGCGAGTCGAACATCTGGTAACCGCCAAGGCCCGCCACCGGCTTGCCGCGTTCGCCGCGATAGATCACGTCGCGCGGCCTGACCTCGCCGGGCGCGGCAACATCATACGCCAGAGCCGCGCCGTCGGCGTCTCCGCGACATAGACCGTATTTTCATCCGGCGACAGACCAATGCCGTTGGCCGGCAACATGCCGAACGAGCCTTCGACGATTTCCTTCATGCCGGGCTTGATGTAGTAGAACGCGCCGACATCCATGTCGCGG
>DASQOU010000391.1:0-24950 GCA_035644295.1 Bradyrhizobium sp. | reverse complement strand
CCAGCCTGACTTGATGAGAGATCGCTATGGCTCGCTTCAAAGACTTTGTTCCCCACGGGGTGATCCCCGCGGTGCTGCTGCCGTTCCACGACGATCTGTCAATCGACGAGCCGAGCTTCCGCAGCCATTTGCGGGACGTTGCGGCGGTCGAGGGCTTGTCGGCGCTTACGATCAATGCGCATTCGACCGAGGTGGCCTCGTGCACGGCCGATGAGCAGAGCCGCGTGCTGGAGATAGCGGGCAAGGAGGTCGGCGACCGGCTGCCGCTGATCCACGGGATCTGGGCGGACGGCAGCCTCGAGGCGGCCCGGATCGCGAAGCGGGCGCAGGCGGGCGGATCTTCGGCGCTTCTGGTGTTTCCGCCGGCGCCCTTCACGCTGGGCCAGACCGCGGACATGGCGATTGCGCACTTCAAGGCAATCGCGTCGGCCTCCGATCTGCCGCTGATCGTTTTCCAGTATCCGCTCGCGACTGGGCAGGGTTACCCCGCCGCGACGCTGACCCGCCTGCTCGACGAAATCCCCACCATCCGCGCCGTCAAGGACTGGACGCCGAGCGTTCCTCAGCATGAGACGCAGGTGAGGGCGCTGCAATCGCGCAGCCGACCGGTCAACGTGCTGTCAACCAACAGTGCCTGGCTGCTGAGCTCGCTCGTGCTCGGCTGCAACGGGTTGCTGTCGGGAAGCGGTAGCGTGATTGCCGATCTCCAAGCCCGACTGTTCCGGGCGGTCGCCGCCAACGACCTCGCCGAGGCGCGTCGGCTGAACGATCGGATCCATCCGGTGGCGAGCGTGTTCTACGCCGATCCCTTCGTCGACATGCACAACCGCATGAAGGAGGCGCTCGTTATTCTCGGTCGCCTGCCGCGCGCCGTCGTGCGGCCGCCGCTGGTCAAGATTGAAGACCCGGAGATCGCGCGCATTCGCGAGGCACTGGTGGCGGCAAGCCTGCTCGATGGGTCCGGAAAACGACTCGAAGCGGCCTGACGCGACCTAACATAAACCGGCGCGAGCCGACGACGGACCAGCGAATGAAAGCCTGCGTCGTCTGCTTTTGGCCCAAGCGGACCTGCAACCGCGGTCCTCGCTATCTCCGCTGTTGAGGGAGAACTGACGTAGCTCAGACGCCCCGAGCTCCGAGTTCGATGGTACGCGCCGTCGCGAAGTCCTGGGGCGAGGCCTTAAAGCCTCGCCCGATTCAGATGGGGAATTCGGGTACGCTGACGAAATCCAACACTCTCAGTCGCCGGCATGATTTCGTTCTTCGAGTTGCGCGGGCTGGAACAGTTCTCGCGCAATTTGGGCCTGTGGGAGCGCATCATGCGTCGCCCCCCGTTGTCCCGCCTCCGGTACCGATCAACAAGATGGATATCGGCCAGATAGGGGGAGAAGGGCACAGCGTGCCGTGCCGCGCTACTTTGCCCTCATTCATATTCCCGCTCGTTCCACCACGGGAAATAATCGGGCATGTCGGACGATACCTTGTTCCTGAAATTTGCCGGCCGCTTCTCCAAAAACGCCATCACGCCTTCCTTCACGTCATCGGAGCGGCCGCGCGCATAGATGCCGCGGCTATCGACCTTGTGCGCCTCCATCGGATCATCGGCGCCCAGCATGCGCCACATCATCTGCCGGATCAGCGCCACCGACACCGGCGCGGTCTTGACCGCGATCTCGCGCGCCAGCGCGCGGGCGGCCGGCAGCAATTCATCCGGCGGCACCACCTTGCTGACGAGGCGGCCGGCGAGCGCTTCCTGCGCCGGGAAGACGCGCCCGGTATAGCACCACTCCAGTGCTTGCGAGATGCCGACGATGCGCGGCAGGAACCAGCTCGAGGCGGCTTCGGGGACGATGCCGCGCTGGGAAAACACAAAGCCGAAGCGCGCATCCTCGGAAGCGATGCGGATATCCATCGCGAGCAGCATGGTGACGCCGATGCCCACAGCGGGTCCGTTGACCGCGGCGATCACCGGTTTGAGGCACTTGAAGATGCGCAGCGTCACCTGGCCGCCGCCGTCACGAATGTTCGGATCGCTGTAATCGACGGCGCCATCGGCCAATCGCCTGGCGGGTCCGCGCCGCGCATCGCGGTCGAAGGTATCGGCGCCCGAGGAAAGATCGGCGCCGGCGCAGAAGGCGCGGCCGCTGCCGGTAACGATGATCGCGCGGATGTTATCGTCCTGGTCGGCGGCGTCGAACGCGTCGATCAACTCCCGCTGCATCGTGGCGTTGAAGGCGTTGAGCTTGTCCGGCCGGTTCAACGTGATGGTGAGGATCTGTTCGGCGACTTCGTATGTGATCGTGTTGTAGGCCATGGGCGTTTCCCTTCGTGATTTTTTCCGTCGTCATGCCCGGCCTTGTGCCGGGATCCACGTCTTGCCTTGTCGTGCCAAGCAAGACGTGGATGGCCGGGACGAGCCCGGCCATGACGGGGTCTATGGGACCGCTACTTCGGCACCTTCGGCCACGGCCGTTGCGTGCCGCGCAAGCCTTCGAACGTCTTGGCCATGCCGAGCACGCCGATGTCGTCGAAGCGGCGTCCGATGATTTGCACCCCGATCGGAAAGCCCTGCGCGTCGTACCCACCATTGATCGAGAGGGCCGGGTTTTCCGCCATATTCCACGGCACGGTGTAGCAGATGTGTTCGAACGGCCGGTCGGGATCGTTCAGCGGCGCGGCGAGCTCGGCGGTGAACTTCACCACCGGCGAAACCGGCGAGATCACATAATCGAGTTCGGCGAACAGTTTTCCGGCGGCGGCGCGGATTGCCATGGTGGCGTTAAAACCCCTGACCACGTCGACGCCCGACAGTTTTGCGCCGGCTTCCGCCCATTTCAGGATATAGGGCAACGCCTTCTCGCGTTCGGCTGGTGTGAGTTGCGAAAGATCGTCCCACAGGCGCGCGCGCCAGAAATTGTCGAGCCCGTCGAGCATCTCGCGCGTCAATATGCCCTTGACTTCGGTGACGACGGCGCCCGCAGACTCGAACGCCTTCGTCGCCTTTACAACGACATCGCGGACTTCTTGTTCGAGCGGCTGACCGACGCCGGGATCGAGCATGAGCCCGATCCGCAATTGGCGCGGCGATTTGTCGAGCGCCTTCCAGTTGATGTTGTCCGGCGGCAGGCTCATGCCGTCGCGGCGATCGGGCTGCGACATGACGCTCATCATCAAGGCGGCGTCTTCGACGGTGCGGGTCATCGGCCCGACGACGCGGCCGACATAGGGCGGATCGACCGGGACGCGCCCGAGGCTGGGCTTGAGCGCCACAAGACCGCACCAGCCTGCCGGCAGCCGCACCGAGCCGCCGATGTCGGTGCCGAGATGCAGCGGGCCATAGCCTGCCGCTCCCGCCGCACCCGCGCCGGCGCTGGAGCCACCGGGGTTCTTGCTGAGGTCCCAGGGGTTGCGGGTGAGGGGATGGAAGCTCGAAAGACCCGATGACAGCATGCCGTAGTCCGGCATGGTGGTTTTGGAGAAAATCACCGCACCAGCTTCGCGCAGCCGCGCCGCCGGCGGCGCGTCCATTTCCGCCGGCACCAGTTTGGTAGTGGCAGCGCCGAGCGGCACCGGAACGCCCTTGGTGGCGATGTTGTCCTTGATCGTCACGGGAACGCCGTCGAGCGCGCCGATCGGCTCGCCCCTTCGCCAGCGCTCGGTCGAAGCCTTGGCGGCTGCGCGTGCGCTCTGCGGATCGAACGCGTACAGCGCCTTGATGTGGGGCTCCCACACCGCGATATGGGCCAGCACGTCCTCCAGCACCTCGGCCGGCGAGAATTGTTTGGCGCGAAAGCCCGTGATCAGGCCGACGGCACTGCGATCGTGCAGCGGCGACACCGCGTCGGACGAAGCCGTCTCACGCATGGCCGCCTGCCGGCAACCGGGTCTCGACGATGCGCGCGAACATGCTGGCGCCGATCGGCAAGATCTTGTCGTCGAGCGTAAAGCCAGGATTGTGCACCGGCACCGAGCCGTCATGGCCGAGCCAGAAATAGGCGCCGGGCACGGCATGCAGCATATCGGCGAAATCCTCACTCCCCATCTTCGGCTGTGCGCGGGTTAAGACCTTTGCGGGATCGACGACCGTTCGCGCCACTTCCGCGACCACCCTGGAATGTTCCTCCTGGTTCACCAGCACACTGAAGATGTCACGGATGTCGACATCGATCTCGACCTGAAAGGCGCTCGCGATTCCGGCGCAGATCGCGCGCATCCGCTCGCGGATCAGCGCGCGCACCTCGTCGGAAAACGCGCGCACCGTGCCGGCCAGTTTTGCTTCGCCCGGGATCACGTTATAGGCAGAACCCGCGTGAATCTGCGTGATCGACAACACCGCCGCCTCGGTCGGAGAAACATTGCGGCTGACGATGGTCTGCAACGCCTGTCCGAGCGCCATCGCGATCACGACCGGGTCCTTGGAGCGTTCCGGCATCGCGCCATGCGCGCCATAGCCCGATATCGTGATGTCGAAGAAGTCGGCGCCCGCCATGGCCGGTCCAGGCAGGATTGCGAGTTCGCCGTGATTGAGGTCGGGCGCGTTGTGCAGCCCATAGATTTCGTCGCAGGGGAATTTCTCGAACAATCCGTCTTTGATCATGGCGCGGGCGCCGCCGAGGCCTTCCTCCGCCGGCTGGAAGATGAAATGCACGGTGCCGTCGAAATTGCGGGTCTCGGCGAGATAGCGCGCGGTGCCCAACAAGATGGTGGTGTGGCCGTCATGGCCGCAGCCGTGGAAGCGTCCGGGAATGGTGGAGCGCCATTTCAGGTTGGTGTTCTCTTCCATCGGCAGCGCGTCCATATCGGCGCGGAGCCCGATGCGTTTGGCGCCGGACCCCTTGCCCCTGAGCACGCCGACGACGCCGGTACCGCCGAGCCCGCGATGCACCTCGATCCCCCATTGCGTGAGCTTGTCGGCGACAATGCCGGAGGTGCGGACCTCCTCGAAGCCGATCTCGGGATGGGCGTGCAAATCCCTGCGGATGGCGGTGAGTTCGTCGGCAAAGCCTTCGATGCGATCGATGTTGGGCATGTCTGTTATCCGATGGCGGGAGAGTGGGAACGTGATTTGTTAGCCGCGATGAAAGCGCGGCCGTTCGGTTTGATACGAATACCCGGCCGCAATTTTGTCCAGGGCAGGGCGGCGGTGTCGGCAGGCATCGCGCCGGGGGCGGCGCAGATCAGGAGCCTTTCGGCGATCGGCTCAAAATCGGCGCGGAAATGTACCGAACTCTTGTTGACCAGGATCGCCTGCCTCGTCGGCTCGATACCGACATAGCGAAACATCGATTGATCCGCCAGCTGCGCCTTGTACGAACTCACCACCACGCGCACGTCACCGATCCGCAAACAGGCCGAAGGCCCCATGTCCATATCGCGGCCGCCATAATAAGGACCTGACGCCACGAATTTTCCGTCCGACAAGTTCTCGACGGTGAAGCTCGCGTGATACGGTCCATCGCCCGATATGCCGGACTTGCCGCCAAGCGCGAGCGTGACGGTCGCGCCGACCCCTGCGGCATGGGCGGCCTTGGCCGATTGTGGATCATAGATCGCGCCGATCGCGGCGCGGATGGCGTTGTTGCGGACCAGCGCCCGCAGCATGCCCGTGGTATCGGAATCGCCGCCGGCGCCGGGATTGTCCTGGGTGTCGGCGATGATGACCGGTTTGCTGGCGGTTTTGGCGAGTTCCATCGCAAGGCGCACGCCCTCGTCCGGGGTGTAGATGCGGCCGTCGAAATCGCTCTCGTGGTTTTCGATCAGGGCGACGAGCTTGTCCGCAGCGGTGTCGGCCTCGGTCTGCGTCATGCCGTAGGCGAACACGCTTGGTCCGCAGTGATAAAAGTCAGCGGCCGGAAATCCCGGGCAAAACGACAACGTCGGCACGGCCTCGCTCTGAAGCGCCGCCAGTTGTTGGTAGATGCCCTTGGTGGGCTGATCGTTGGTGCACTGCCAGCTGATTGGAATCAAAAACGGCAGTTGCCGGAACGATTTTGCCAATTTTCGCTTTGATCGTAGCAGCAGCGCAAGATGACGCGCGGCGGCGCGGCCGGTGTCGGCCATATCGACATGGGGATAGGTGCGGTAGGCGATAAGTGCGTCGGTGTGCTCCACCATCTCCGGCGTGACGTTGGCGTGCAAATCGAGGCTCGCCAGCAGCAGCAGGTCACGTCCGATCACCTCGCGGACGCGCCGCAGGATTTCGCCTTCGCCGTCGTTGAGATGCTCAGTGACCATGGCGCCGTGCAGATCGAGATAGACGGCATCGAGCGGTCTGGCATTCTTGATGCCGTCGACGATCACCCTGGCGATGCGCTCATAGGCGTCCTCGGCCACATGGGCCGAGGGACTGGCGGCGGCAAAGATCGTCGGCACCAGCTCCCAGCCCAGGGCTTCCGCCTGTTCGACAAAGCCGGCCAAGCCGACATTGATGTGGCGCATGGTCTTGAGCACCTCAGCCCCTTGCGTCATCGCGGGCCAGCCGCCGCCATGCACGAAATCGGCATAGGTCGCCTTCGTGGGCGCGAAGGTGTTGGTCTCGTGCAGGAAGCCACCAACGGCGATACGGGTCATCAGTAATATCTCAACCGGATACCGAGGTTGTCATTCCGGGATGGTCCGAAGGACCAGACCCGGAACCTCGAGATTCCGGGTTCGATGCTTCGCATCGCCCCGGAATGACTGTGTCTAGAGCCTTCTCGCCCAATCTCAAAGCGTTACCGCTGCCACCGCAACCGGCCTGAAATTGGCGAAATCCCACCCCCGTCCGGGGGCGGCGTCAAGCAGCGCGCGGGTATAGGATGTTTGCGGATTTGTCAGGACCAGCGCTGCCGGGCCCTGTTCGACGATGCGGCCGTGCTGCATCACGGCAACATCGTCGCAGATTTGCGCGGCGACACGGAGATCATGGGTGATGAACAGAAGCGCGATGCCGAGCCGGGTCTGGATTTCGTCGAGCAATTCCAAAACCTGCGCCTGCACGGAAACGTCGAGCGCCGAGACGGCTTCATCCGCCACCAGCACGTCCGGATCGAGCGCAAGCGCGCGGGCAATTGCGATGCGCTGGCGCTGGCCGCCGGAGAATTGGTGCGGATAGCGCGTGATGGCGTCAACGGGCAGATCGACCAGCTCGAGCAGCTCGCGGGCTTTTTCCAGCGCCTGCGCGCGCGGCATGCCGTAATTGATCGGCCCCTCGGCGATGGTCTCGCCGATGGTGATACGCGGATTGAGCGATCGATACGGGTCCTGGAAAATGATCTGGATCTTCTGACGGTGCGGCTGCAGCAGCCGGCGCGACAGGTGGGAGACTTCGCGCCCCGCCAGCCGAATGCCGCCGGAGGTCGGATCGATCAGGCGGACGATGCAGCGCGCCACCGTCGACTTGCCCGAGCCGCTTTCGCCGACGATGCCAAGCGTGCGGCCCTTGCGCAGCGTCAGCGTGACATCCTGGGCGGCTGCGACTTCGCGGGTGCGGCCGAAGAAGGATCGTTCGCGGTAGATTTTGCCCAGTTCGTTGGCCTCCAGCACCACGGGCTCCCGCGATTCCGCGCGCGGTTCACGCGGCACCAGGCTCGGCACCGCGGAAAGAAGATTGCGGGTGTATTCCATCGTGGGCGCGCGCAGGATAGTATCGAGCGGTCCGGTCTCGACCAATCGTCCCTGGCGCATGACGGCGACGCGATCGGCGATTTCAGCGACCACGCCCATGTCGTGGGTGATGAACAGCACCGCCGTGCCGTGGTCGCGCTGCAGGTCGCGTATCAGCGTGAGAATTTGTTTCTGCGTGGTGACGTCGAGCGCCGTAGTCGGCTCGTCCGCGATCAGGAGCTTTGGTTCCAGCACCAGCGCCATCGCGATCATGATGCGCTGGCGCTGACCGCCGGACAGCCGATGCGGGTAGGAAGCGAAGATGCGCTCGACCTCGGGCAGCCGCACCTGGTCCATCATGGCGAGGATGCGCTGGCGCCGCGCGCGGGCATCGAGATCGGTGTGGACGCGCAGCACCTCGTCGATCTGGCGTCCGACCGGCTCCACCGGATTGAGCGCCGTCATCGGCTCCTGAAAAATCATCGCCATGGTGGTGGCGCGCAATTGCCGCAAGCGGCGGTCGCTGGCATTGAGCAGCTCTTCGCCGACCAGTTTTACGCTGCCGCCGGTCGGCACCAGCGAACCCTTTTGCAACAGCCCCATCACGGTCAGCGCCGTCACCGATTTGCCCGAGCCGCTCTCGCCGACCAGGCAGAGGGTTTCGCGCTCGCGGACCTGCAGCGAGACACCGTCGATGACGCGGGGGTTTTGCGGCTTGTTGCCGAGGCTCACGACGAGGTTTTGGATGTCGAGGACGGGGGAGGTCATTTTAACCCTCCGCCGTCATTCCGGGATGGTGCGCTAGCACCAGACCCGGAATCTCGAGATTCCCCGATGCGCATTGCGCATCTGAGGTCTGGTCCTTTGGACCATCCCGGAATGACGACGTGGCTTCGTCGCTCCGCTCCTTTCCACTTCGTCACTTCCCGCCCTCCCGCCGCTTCATGCGGGGATCGAGCGCGTCGCGCGCGGCGTCACCGATCAGATTGACGGACAGGATCGCGATCGACAGCAATAACCCCGGCCAGAAGATCAGCGACGGTTTTATTTGAAAATAGGCGCGGCCTTCCGCCATGATGTTGCCCCAGGTCGGGGTCTCCGGGCTGATGCCTGCGCCTAAAAACGACAGGATCGCCTCGGTCAGGATCGCAGACGCGCAGACGTAAGTGCCTTGCACGATCAGGGGCGCGACCGTGTTCGGCATCAGGTGCCGCCACATGATCTTCGGCAGACTGGAGCCCAATGAGATCGCTGCCTCCACATAGGGCTCTTCCCGCGCCGACAGCACCACCGATCGCACCAGACGTGCGACCCGCGGAATTTCGGGGATGGTGATGGCGACCAGCACCGTCGTGAGGCTCGCGCCCGAGAGCGAAACCACAGCGATGGCGAGCAGGATGCTCGGGATCGCCATCAGCCCATCCATCACGCGCATCATGATCGCGTCGACCCATTTGAAGAATCCTGAAACGAGCCCGATCACAAGCCCAAAGCCGATGCTGACGACGGCGGCGCCAAGGCCGATCAAGAGCGATATCCGTCCGCCATAGAGAATGCGCGACAGCACGTCGCGGCCATAACCATCAGTGCCGAGCCAAAACTGCGCGCTTGCGGGTTTCAGCCGCTGCGCCGGCGCCAGCAGCAAGGGATCATGCGGCGACAGCCAGGGGGCAAGGACGGCGGAGGCGATCACAAGCGCAAGGCAGATCGAGGCTGCGGCGATGATCGGGGTCGCCGTGAGGAATCCGAGCCCCGGCCGGAATGGCGTGGTGATCTGGATCGTGGGTTCGGGGAGGGTTTCGACCGCCATCTCTAGCGAACCTCAATATCGAATTCGGGGATCGAGCAGCGTGTAGGCGACGTCGATCAGAAGGTTGACGGCGACATAGATGCCCGAGGTCAACAGGATCATCGCCTGGATCACCGGATAGTCGCGCGCCAGTACGGCATCGACCGTGAGGCGGCCGATGCCCGGCAGGTTGAACACGCTCTCGGTGACGACCACGCCCGATATCAGCAGCGCGAAGCCGGTGCCGATCACGGTGATGACGGGCACGGCGGCGTTGCGCAGCGCGTGGCGCAGCAGCACGCCGGTCTCGCTGATGCCCTTGGCCCGTGCGGTCCGGACGTAATCCTCGCCCAGCACATCGAGCATGGAGGCGCGGGTCATGCGCGCGATCAGCGCGACATAGATAAAGGAAAGGGTGCAGGTCGGCAGAATGATGCGCTCGAGAAATGGCGTGAGGCCGGCGCTGATGCTGCGAAATCCCTGCACCGGCAGCCAATGGAGATCGATCGCAAAGATCTGGATCAGCACGTAGCCGATCACGAATACGGGCACGGAAAAACCCACCACCGACAATCCCATCACAAAACGGTCGATCCAGGTGCCGTGTTTCCAGGCCGCGATCACGCCGAGCGGCACCGCGACCAAAATGGAAAGGATGATGGTCGAGACCGCGATCGAGATCGACGGCTCGACGCGCTGGCCGATCATTTTCAGCACCGGCACATTGGAGATCAGGGACACCCCGAGATCGCCATGCAGGAGCTTGCCGATCCAGGTGAAGAACTGGGTGTAGAGCGGCTCATTAAGGCCAAGCGAGTTGCGGATGCGCTCGAGCTGTTCCGGGCTCGCATTGTCGCCCGCCAGGATCGCGGCGGGATCGCCCGGCGTCAGCCGCAACAGCAGAAACACGAACAGCGCCACCACGCCCATCACGGGGATGGCGGCCAGCACGCGGCGAAAGAGATATCCGAGCATCAGCCCCACCCATTGCGTCGTCGCTGCGAAACCAGGGACCCATACGCTGCGGCTCCTCGTTTGAGAGACGCTGTTCGACGGCTTTGGCGCAACAATTGACGGCTATGATTATGGGTCGCTGCTTTCGCAGGGACGACGGATGGAAAGCTGCAAGATTCCGTCATGAGGCTATTCTCGCATTTTGCCACCCAACGCTGCAAACCCCATGCCATCATTCCGCGTGGCTCTCGCCGATCGACATCGCGCAGATCCGCGACAGATGCACGTAGGGCAATCCCGTCTCCGTCGCCCAGGCATTGAACTGCGCCTGCACCTTGGCGAGATCGCCCTTCGACGTTACTTCGGCGGCGATATCGAGCCCGGCGTCGCGCAAGCACGCCACCACATCCTGCGATGTTACAAACCCGTCCCAGCCGAGAAAGCGCAACAGCATCTGTCCGGTATTGCCGCCGAGCCGGCTGCCGCGCTTGGCGAGCAGATTCAAAAGGCCGATCTGGTCGGAGGAAGGCCACTTGGCGAGGAATTGGCCGAAGCTGCCGTGTTCGTTCGCGATCTCCTGCACGAAAGCGGCATTCTCGCGCACCGACGCGATCTTGGCGCCGTTCCGCACGATGCCTGTATCGGACAACAGGGCGTCCCAGAAATCGTCGGGTTGAAAGGCAAGCTTGGCGGGTTTGAAGGCGAGAAACGCTTTCTCGAAACCCGGCCATTTCGATTCGATCACGCTCCAGGCGAACCCTGCGCAGAACACGCGCTTGGTCATCTCCGACAAGATGCGGTCGTCGGAAATTTTTGCCAGCGCCTTCATGTCCGGTTTCCGCGGCAGCAGTTTTTCCAGTCCCTTCGGACCGCCCTTGCGCTTCTCGGCCCGGGCGCGAATGGTCTTGAACGGGATGGTGCGGGATTTGACTTGTGCTTTCGGCATGGGGATTTCAGTCCAGGGTGGCGAGCAGTCCGGCCATCAAGCGGCCGCGCTCGGCGAGGCTGTCGACTTCGATGTGCTCGTTGAGCGTATGCGCATCGGCGCCGCGCACGCCGAGGCCGTCCAGCGTTGGAATTCCCATCGCGCCGGTAAAGTTGCCGTCGGAGCCGCCGCCGGCGCTGCCATGCGGAAGATCGACGCCCATCGCCTCCGCGACCCCGCGCGCCTTCTCATAGAGCGCCATGGTGCCGGCGTCCGGCTCCCACACCGGCCGCGTGACGCCGCGGGTGACCTTGAACGTCACGTCGTTGGCGGTGCCGGACAGCGCCAGCATGCGTTCGACGCCGCGATCGAGATCGGCCTGGCGTTTGGCCATGCTCAGCGCTTCGCCGGTGCAAGTGGTGGCGACGCAATTGACCCATTGGCCGCCATGCACGATCCCGACGCTGAAGGTACAGTCTTCCGAGGTCATGCCGTCGACGACGAGGATCTGCCGCGCCATCTCGCGGATCGCCGAGCGCCCCGACGACAACGTGGCGCCGGCATGGCTCGGCTTGCCGACGGCTTCCAGATTGAACCGCGCGATGGCGTAACGGCCGGTGACGACGCCGTTGTTCGGCCGGCCGGGCTCTGGCACCAATACATATTTGTTGCGGGAAGCTTCAGCCTCGATGATATCGCGCGTCGAGGGCGTGCCGACTTCCTCGTCCGGCGTGAACAGCACAGTGATCGGCAGCGGCGTCGTGAAGGACGCCCGCGCCAATTGCCGGATCGCTTCCAGCGCCAGGTAGTTGCCGCCCTTCATGTCGAAGATCCCGGGCCCGAAGCATTTGTTGCCGTCGCGCCGCCACTTCAGTTTGTCCAGCGTGCCGATGGGATGAACGGTGTCGAGATGGCCCGCGATCAGGATGCCGGGTTCGCCTTGTTTCGGATGCGGAAACCGCGCGCGGACGCAACCGCCAAAACCCTGCCGCCCAGCGATGTGTTCGATCGAAGCGCCCATGATCGCCATGTCGCGCGCTGCGAGCTCTAGCATGCGATCCACCGCGCTGGCATCCCAGGTCGGGCTTTCGCATTCGACCCATCCGCGCAACCCCTGCAGCATGGTCTCGGAATCAAAGGGGAGGTTGGCGGGGTTCATCGGGATGCTCTCAAATTCGAAGCGGTGTTATCGGCGAGGCGCTTGAAGCTGCCTTAGGAGGTACGAGAATGATCGGCGAGGATTTTGTAAAGTGAAACATCCGCGAGATCAGGATCGCACTTGCTCCTGTCGAAAACCCGATTGACGCGCACCCCTCCCGGTGCAAGTGTCAAATATTCAGGAGTTACAGCGGTTTACTGCGCCCAAATAACGTACCGCATGCATAGCGAATGAGCTGCCTTTGACCGGTTTCACGTCAGGAGACGAACGAATGTTCCGCATCTCAAGTTGGAAACATCCCACGATCACCTCGCGCATCACCTTGTCGGCGATTGCGCTCTCGACAGCGCTGACAGTGACCCCACCGGCCGATGCCAAGACGATCACCGCGGTGATGCACTCCGATCTCCGGGTGATTGATCCCGGCTTCACCACCGCCTACATCACCCGCGATCACGGCTACATGGTTTATGACACGCTGTTGGCGGAAGACGCCAACTTCAAGATCCAGCCGCAGATGGCCGATTGGAAAGTCAGCGATGACAAGCTCACCTACACTTTCACTCTGCGCGACGGCCTGAAATGGCACGACGGCGCGCCGGTCACGGCGGAGGATTGCGTGGCCTCGCTCAAGCGCTGGGGCCGCAACGACGGCATGGGCCAGAAGCTGATGGATTTCACCGCCAGCATCGAGGCCGCCGACGCCAGGACCATCACCCTAAGACTGAAGGAGCCTTACGGGCTGGTGCTGGAATCGATCGGCAAGCCATCGTCGCTGGTGCCATTCATGATGCCGAAGCGGATGGCGGAGACGCCGCCCGGCCAGCAGATCAAGGAGCAGATCGGATCCGGTCCGTTCAAATTCGTGGTGGCCGAATTCCAGCCCGGCGTGAAGGCGGTCTATGCGAAAAACACCGACTATGTGCCGCGCAAGGAGCCGCCGAGTTGGACCTCCGGCGGCAAGGTGGTGAAGGTCGACCGCGTGGAATGGATCACCATGGCGGACGCGCAGACCGCGATGAACGCGCTGCAATCCGGCGATATCGATTTCATGGAGAATCCGGCGTTCGATTTTCTCCCGGTGCTCGCCGCCAACAAGGAGCTGAAGGTCGAAACCCTCAACAAGCTGGGCTTCCAGACACTCGGGCGGATGAACTTCCTTTATCCGCCCTTCGACAATTTGAAAGTTCGCCGCGCCGCCTTCATGGCGATGAACCAGAAGGACGTGCTGGATGCGCTGGTCGGCAACCCCGAATACTACAAGATCTGCGGCGCGGTGTTCGTCTGCGGCACACCGCTGGCGTCGGATGTCGGCTCGGAATCGCTGGTGAAGGGCAACGGCATGGCGGAAGCAAAAAAGCTGCTCGCCGAATCCGGCTATGACGGCACGCCCGTTGTCGTGATGGCGCCGGGCGACGTCGTGACGCTGAAGGCGCAGCCGATTGTGGCTGCGCAATTGCTGCGCGCGGCCGGCTTCAAGGTCGATGTGCAGGCCACCGACTGGCAGACCGTCGTCACCCGCCGCGCCAGCCAGAAGCCGCCGAAGGAGGGCGGCTGGAATATGTTCTTTACCAACTGGGTCGGCGCCGATGTGGTCAATCCCGTTGCCAATCTGTCGATCAGTGGCAAAGGCAAGGCCGGCGCCTGGTTCGGCTGGCCCGATGATCCCAAGATGGAAGCGATGCGCGATGCGTTTGCGCGTTCTTCTTCGCCGGAAGAGCAGAAGAAGATCGCGGCTGACATCCAGAAGGAAGTCTACGACGAGGTGATCTACATCCCGCTCGGGCAATACCTCATCCCGAGCGCGTGGCGGAAATCGCTCTCCGGCGTGCTCGACGGTCCGGCGACGCCGATCTTCTGGAATATCGACAAGTCGGAGTGAGGAAGGCGGCTGCCGGGGGTCTTCTCAGAGCGCTGATTATACGCTCGCCCTCAACGGCAACGGCTGGTCGCCGAGCATCGCCTTGACGACGACGTCGCGCGCCTTGGCGGGATCGAGCGCGTGCTGCGCGATCAGGTCGCCGCATTCGTTGACGATCTGGTCGGCATCCTGCAAGATCTTGAGTTCCTTGTAGCGATCCCTGCGTTGCAATCCCATGCTGGCGCCGACCAGTTCAAGCAGGTTGACGATCTGGAATGGCCAGTCGCGTTCGTGCGCGCAGAGTTCGCGATGCTCGGAATGATAGACCGTCACCAGCGCATCGATGCCCGCTTCGTCCGCGGCGCGAAGCTCGCTGAGCTGGAGTTCGCGCTTGAATGCGGGCAACACGCCGAGGCTGACGCTCTGTAACCCCACGGCCGGCTGGTTCAGGTCGACCAGTGTGATCCCAGGGATGGTCTTGAGGACGGCAGCGGCAGCCTCCATCACGCCTTCGACTCCGGGGTGGCGGTGCAGCGCGACGCGCATGTCGATGCGCCCGCGCAAATGCGCCGTCAGATCGGCGAGCCGGCCGTGAAGGAAGCGCATGAAAGGCGTCATCTCGAACGGCCGCGCGCCGCGCTGGCGTTCCATCGCCGGCAGTGTCGTCTCCGTGAACTGGACATAACAGCTCGGGCACCACGAGATCACCTGACCGGATTTTGACTGCGACAGTTTATCGATAGAGCTTGTACCCATGCGGCCGGACGTCTCGACATCGCCAGATCGCATCTGCAGGATGCCGCAGCAATGGCTTGGCCCGCCCATGACCTGATAACTGATGCCGAGCGCATCCATGATATCGAGCGCCAAAAGCGCGATGTGCGGCGTTTTCAACACATTGCAGCCGGTGTAAAACACAAAGTCCGGCGCGTCCGCCGGCGTCGCCACCGACGCCGATTTCTGACCCAACCGCTCCAGCACCTCGCCATCGAGCTGCAGCCGTGACAGCACAGCCACGTCGCGGCCGAGATTGCGGTATTTTTCGATCGCCTGGCGCCGCCGTTCCGGCAGTTTGTGCCCGGCCTTGGTCATGGCGACGCGCGCCATCGCCAGCAGGAAGCGCGGATTGACGCCCTCGTCGCACGCCTTGATGCATTCGCCGCTGAGCATGCAGCACTGCGCCCATTTTCGCGACGCCTCCGGGCCGTCCCCGTTGCGCACGATATCGATGACGCCGGTGATGATGGCTTGGGGGCGAGCTTCGGCGATGCCGGCCGGCTTCACGCTCGGACAGACCTCGACGCACTTGCCGCACCGCGTACAGGCGTCGAGCATCTGCTCGACGCGCGCTTCGAGGGCCGTTTCGAAGGAGATGTCGCTCGGCTGCATGTTGGGTTCTCCAGCCGACCAAAAGAAGTGGTAAAATCACTTTGGCGTCAGAATGACAGAGTTGCAAGTATTTACAAAATCATTCATGCGCTACTGATGGGCTCCGGCCACTTCCTCCTATTTCGCATTCGGAGATGACAATGCCTTTCGATTTGGTGCTGCGCGGCGGTCGGGTGATCGACCCCTCCCAGAAGCTCGACGCCGTAACGGATGTCGCCTTTGCCGCCGGCAAGGTGGCCGCGGTCGGAAACGCGCTCAAGGTGGATGGCGCAACCGACGTGCGCGACGTGTCGGGCACCATTGTCACCCCGGGCCTGATCGATCTGCACACCCACGTTTATTGGGGCGGCACCTCGATCGGCATCGACGCCGAGGAGTTCTGCCGCACCTCCGGCGTCACCACCGCGGTCGACACCGGCAGCGCCGGGCCGGGTAATTTCGCAGGCTTTCGCAAGCACGTGATCGAGCCGAGCCAGGTCCGCATTCTTGCGTATCTCCATGTCTCGCATGCCGGCATCTACGGCTACTCGCATCGCGTCATGGTTGGCGAGAGTGAGGAGATCCGGCTGATGAATCCGATCGATGCCGTTCAGGTTGCGGAGGCCAACCGCGACCTCATCGTCGGCATCAAGGTGCGGGTGGGCCGCAACTCCTCGGGCACCTCGGGGATCGTGCCGCTCGACATCGCGCTCGAGGTCGCCGAGGAAGTCGGCATGCCGTTGATGGCGCACATCGACCATCCGCCGCCGAGCTACGAGGAGGTGGTCGCGCGCCTGCGTCCAGGTGACGTTCTCACCCACGCATTCCGGCCATTTCCCAATTCGCCCGCCACTGCGCAGGGCACGGTGAAAAAGGTGGTGCTGGAGGCGCGCGAACGCGGCGTGTTGTTCGACATCGGCCACGGCAAAGGCTCATTCGCCTTCAAGACCGCCCGCGCGATGCTCGCCAACGGCTTCTATCCGGACACCATCTCCTCGGATGTCCACATCCTGTGTATCAACGGTCCGGCGTTCGATCAGGTGACGACCATGTCCAAGTTCCTCTGCATGGGCATGCCGCTCCCCGATGTGGTGAAGGCTTCGACGGTCAATGCGGCGATGGCGCTGCGGCGTCCGGAACTCGGCAGCCTCAAGCCGGGGAGTGTCGGCGACGCCACCCTCATTTCCGTCAGGGAAGGCCAGTTCGATTACGTTGACGTTGTCGGCGAGCACCTGACCGGCGACCGCAAGATCATATCCGAAGGCGTCGTGATTGGCGGTCGCTGGTGGCATCCGAAGCAATCATCGAAATTCAAGCAGCTCGCGGGCCAGGCCGGGTTGTAAATTGATATAATCCGTTGGAAGCTGAGGGCGTCGAAAATGCTTCTGCGACCGGATTTTAAGGGGCGCGCGGGCGGGCGGCGCTGGCATACCACTTGCAAGCAAGCGGGACTGGTGGCCATCATGGTCTGACCGGCTCAATTCACCTCGTCGGCGCCGATCCCTCGGGCCGCGTGAAACGGGCGCGATCGCTATCACAACTTGAGACTGGGAGAGTTCCATGGACCGCAGGACTGTGTTGAAAGGGTTGGCCGGGGCGGGCAGCCTGGCGGCTACCGGCGGCCTTTCGATGCCGGCCCTTTCCCAAGGCGCCGCAGCGCGTACCTTGCGCTTCGTGCCCCAGGCCGACCTGGCGAATTTCGATCCCATCTGGGGAACCCAGTATGTGGTGCGCAACGCCGCCGCGCTGGTGTGGGATACCCTCTACGGCATCGACGCCACGCTGCAGCTGCAGCGCCAGATGATCGAGAGCGAGGAGGTGTCCGCTGACGGGCTGACCTGGACCTTTCGCCTCAGACCAGGATTGAAATTCCACGACGGCGAGCCGGTCCGGAGCAAGGATGCGGTGGCGAGCCTGACGCGCTGGTCGGCGCGCGATGGCATGGGGCAGATGCTCCGGGCGATCCAGAACGAACTTACCGCTGTCGACGACAAGACCTTCAAATGGGCGCTGAAGCAGCCCTATCCGAAGATGCTGTTGGCGCTGGGTAAGACCAATGGGCCCTGCGCCTTCATCATGCCTGAGCGCATCGCCCAGACCGACCCATTCAAGCAAATCACCGAATATGTGGGCTCGGGCCCAATGAAGTTCGCCAGGAGCGAGTGGGTGCCCGGCGCCAAGTCGGTGTTTGAAAAGTTCGCCGATTACGTGCCGCGGCAGGAGAAGGCGTCTTGGCTCGCCGGCGGCAAGCAGATGCTGGTCGACCGCGTGGAATGGGTGGTGATCCCGGATCCTGCCACGGCGGCAGCCGCGCTGCAGAACGGCGAGATCGACTGGTGGGAGAATCCGATTCCCGATCTTGTGCCGGTGCTGCGGAAGAACCGCAACGTCGGCGTCGACATCGCCGATCCGCTCGGCAACATCGGTGTGTTCCGGATGAACCACCTCCACCCGCCCTTCAACGATGTGAGGGCGCGGCGCGCGGTGCTCACGGCACTGAGCCAGGAAGACTACATGCGGGCGATGGTTGGCGATGATACCTCGCTCTGGAAGCCGCTGCCGGGTTTCTTCACGCCGAATACGCCGCTTTACACCGAAGAGGGCGGCGAAATCCTGAAGGGCAAGCGCGATTTCGCGGCCGCCAAGAAGCTCCTGGCCGAGAGCGGTTATACCAACCAGCCGGTCTCCTGCATCGTGGCGCAGGATCAACCGATCACCAAGGCGCAGGGCGATGTCACCGCCGATCTGTTGAAGCAAATGGGCATGAATGTCGATTTCGTCGCGACCGATTGGGGCACGGTCGGTTCCCGCCGCGCCCAGAAATCGCCTCCGGGCCAGGGAGGCTGGCAGATGTTTCACACCTGGCACGCGGGTGCGGATTGCCTCAATCCAGCCGCCTATTTCGGCATTCGCGGCACTGGCGACAAGGCGTGGTTTGGCTGGCCCTCGAGTCCGGCGGTGGAAAAGGAAGTCGCGGGATGGTTCGAAGCCAAGAACCTCGATGAGGAGAAGGCCGCGGTCAGTCGCCTCAACAAGGCGGCGCTCGAGGATGTCATCTATGCACCGACGGGCTTCTTCCTGAGTTATACGGCGTGGCGCAAGAACGTCTCCGGTATCGCAAAGGGGCCGCTGCCCTTCTTCTGGGGCGTATCAAAGACCGCATGACGGTGCGGTGAACCGACATGGTCTCGTACATCTTCCGGCGCGTTGTCGCGACCTTGCCCGTGATGGCGATCGTCGCGCTCTTGGTCTTCAGCCTGCTCTACATCGCGCCGGGCGATCCGGCGGCGGTGATCGCGGGCGACCAGGCGAGCCCTGCCGACGTTGAGCGGATTCGGCAGAGCCTCGGCCTCGACCGGCCGTTTCTGGTTCAGTTCGGGACCTGGGTGTGGCGAATCCTGCACGGCGATCTCGGCACCTCGATCTTTACCAACCTGCCGGTCGCCTCGTTGATCGCGCAGCGGATCGAGCCGACGCTTTCGCTGATGGTGCTTACCCTCGTCCTCACCATTCTCATCGCAGTGCCGCTCGGCGTGATGGCGGCGTGGAAGGCGGGAAGCTTTGTCGATCGCGCCATCATGGCATTCGCCGTGCTCGCCTTCTCGCTTCCAGTCTTTGTTGTCGGATACCTCCTCGCCTACGTGTTCGCGCTGGAGTTCGAATGGCTTCCCGTGCAGGGCTATACGCCGCTGGCCCAGGGTTTCTGGCCCTGGCTGGAGAACCTGATCCTGCCGGCCGTCGCGCTCGGCGGCGTCTACATCGCGCTGATCGCGCGCATCACCCGAGCCTCGATGCTCGAAGTGTTGCAGCAGGACTATATCCGCACCGCCCGCGCCAAGGGTTTGGACCAGCGCAGCATCCTTTTCGTTCATGCGCTGAAAAATGCAGCCGTTCCGATCGTGACGGTGATCGGCATCGGTGTTGCGTTGCTGATCGGCGGCGCGGTGGTGACCGAAAGTGTATTCGCCATTCCGGGCCTCGGCCGCTTGACGGTCGATGCGATCCTGCGCCGCGACTATCCCGTCATCCAGGGCATCGTCTTGATGTTCAGCTTCCTCTATACGCTGGTCAATCTGATGGTCGACGTCACCTACACCCTGATCGATCCGAGGATCCGCTATTGACCGTTTCGACCACGAGCTCCATGCCGGTGCCGCCGGGCCTTGTCATCGCCCAGCAACTGCCCGACCTGCTGCTGCCGCCGAAACTCCGGCGCGGCGTGCTTGGCTTCCTGCGCAGCAATCCGACGGTTGCGATCGGCGGGGCTTTGCTGATCTGCCTGGCATTGATCGGCATATTTGCGCCCTATCTCGGGACCGTTGACCCGACCGCGCTGGCGCCCGCCAAGCGTTTGCGCGCGCCTTCGGCGGACTTTTGGTTTGGCACGGACTTGCTGGGCCGCGACATCTATTCCCGCGTGCTCTACGGCGCACGGGTCTCGCTCGCCGTAGGGCTTTCGGTGGCGCTGCTCGCTTCGCTCGCCGGTCTTGCCATCGGTCTCGTGTCCGGGTTCGTGCGATTGGCCGATAGCATCATCATGCGGTTCATGGACGGGCTGATGTCGATCCCGCCGATCCTGCTCGCCGTCGCGCTGATGGCATTGACGCGCGGCAGCGTCGGCAACGTCATCATGGCGATCACCATCGCCGAAATCCCGCGTGTGTCGCGTCTGGTACGCGGTGTCGTGCTGTCGCTGCGCGATCAACCTTACGTGGACGCAGCCACAGCCTCCGGCACGCGGACGCCGATGATCATCCTGCGCCATATCCTGCCCAACACGCTGGCGCCGATGCTGGTCCAGGCCACTTACGTCTGCGCCAGCGCCATGATCGTGGAGTCCATCCTCTCCTTCATCGGCGCCGGCACGCCGCCCACCATTCCGTCCTGGGGCAACATCATGGCCGAGGGCAGGGCGCTGTGGCAGATAAAGCCCTACATCGTGTTCTTTCCCGCCGCGTTCCTGTCCGTCACCGTGCTCGCCGTCAACCTGCTCGGCGACGGCTTGCGTGACGCGCTCGATCCCCGCATGGCCAAAAGCCTGTAAGATGGCATTGCTCGAAGTCCAGAATCTGCAAACCCATTTCCGCACCCCCGAGGGTATCAATCGCGCGGTGGACGGCGTCTCTTTCCATATCGAGGAAGGCGAGACGCTGGCCATCGTCGGGGAATCCGGCTGCGGCAAGTCGGTCACCGCGATGTCGCTGATGCGGCTCATCCCCGAGCCGCCAGGCAAGATCGCGGGCTCCGTCCGCTTCCAGGGCAGGGATCTCCTGCAATTGTCCGAGCGTGAGATGCGCGACATCCGGGGCAACGACATTTCGATGATCTTCCAGGAGCCGATGACGAGCCTCAATCCGGTGCTGACCGTCGGCCGTCAGATCGGCGAGACGCTGCGGATGCATCAGGGCTTCGACAAGCAAGCCGCAGAGGCGCGCGCGCTGGAGATGCTGACATTGGTCGGTATCCCGGAGCCGGCGCGGCGCATGCGGGAATATCCGCATCAGCTGTCCGGTGGCATGCGCCAGCGCGTGATGATCGCGATTTCACTCGCCTGTAGCCCAAAACTCCTGATCGCGGACGAGCCGACCACCGCGCTGGACGTCACGATCCAGGCGCAGATCCTGCAGTTGATGCTGGACCTCAAGCGCCGTGTCGGGGCGGCGGTCATTTTGATCACCCATGACCTCGGCGTGGTCGCCGAAATCGCCGAGCGCGTCATGGTGATGTATGCCGGCCGCAAAGTCGAGGAGGCGCCGGTGGTCGAGCTTTTCCGCTCGCCGCGTCATCCCTATACCCAAGGCCTGCTTGGCGCGGTGCCGAAGCTCGGCTCCTCGCTCACCGGCTCGGCGCGGCGGCTGGCCGAGATTCCCGGCCAAGTGCCGAGCCTCAAGCAGCGCATCGACGGCTGCGCCTTTGCCGGGCGGTGTCCGCTTGCGACCGATCTCTGTCGCGAGGTCGCGCCGGGGTTGGAAGAGAAGGGTCCTCGCCACATCGCCGCCTGCCATTATGCGGCTAAAGCGGCGGCCGCGGCATGAGTGTCCCGCTGCTGCAGGTCAACGACCTCAAAAAGCATTTTCCAGTTCGCGGCGGCCTGTTCAGCCGCAAGTCGAACTGGGTGTACGCCGTAGACGGCGTGTCGTTCGAAGTCGAGCGGGGCGAGACGCTGTCGCTGGTCGGGGAGTCCGGCTGCGGCAAGTCGACGGTCGGCCGCGCCATCCTGCGCCTGTTCGACATCACCGCCGGCCAGGTGGTGCTCGATGGCCAGCGTATCGACGATCTTTCGCCCGACAAGTTGCGCAGCATGCGCCGACGCGTGCAGGTGGTGTTCCAGGACCCGTTCTCCAGTCTCAATCCGCGGATGCGCGTGCGCGATATCCTGGCCGAGCCAATCCGCAATTTCGGTCTCGCCAAGTCTCCCGCCGAACTCGAGGCGCGGGTGGCGGCGCTGATGGATACCGTGCGCCTGCCACGTGATGCGCTGAACCGTCGGCCTCACGAATTCTCGGGCGGTCAGCGCCAACGTATCTGCATCGCAAGGGCACTGGCGGCGGACCCCGAACTGATCGTCTGCGACGAAGCGGTCTCGGCGCTCGACGTCTCGGTCAAGGCGCAGATCGTCAACCTGCTGCAGGATCTGCAGCGGGAGTTCGGCCTTGCTCTATTGTTCATCAGCCATGATCTGGCGATCGTCGAACACATGACGCACCGTGTCGCCGTCATGTATCTCGGCAAGATCGTCGAGATGGCGGGCAGGCAGCAAATCTTCGCCGCGCCAAGGCATCCCTACACCAGGGCTTTGCTTTCGGCGGTGCCGGTGCCCGAGCCGGGCGCCGCCCGGAACCCGATCATCCTGAAGGGCGACGTGCCGAGCCCGATCAATCCACCCAGCGGATGCCGCTTCCACACAAGGTGTCCCTACGTGTTCGACCGCTGCCGCACCGAAGAGCCGGAGCTTCGATCAACCGGCGACGGTCAGTCGGTGGCGTGTCATCTGGATGTGTTGCCGGAAGAGCCGAGATCAGCTCGGTGATCCACCCATTGGTGGTGCGGGCGGTGGGACTCGAACCCACACGACGTTGCCATCGAGGGATTTTAAGTCCCTTGCGTCTACCAGTTCCGCCACGTCCGCGCCCTTGGTATCTCAAGGGTTTTTTCGATTTGGTCAACGAGTGTTTTGCAACCAACCCATCGTGTTTTGCAAAACGGCTTCTCTCAATGTCGATTGACGCGGCGGTCTCTTTAGTCGGGGAATGCCCCAGATGACTCAAAAAATCCCGGGAGCCGCGGACCACAGATGTCACGTTCGTTTGAAGACCGGAACGACCTTCGCGTCAGGCGGTTTCGCCACGACAGCCTACGGAGAAACCAATGACGAAAATTAAAGCACTGAGCGCTGTCGTTATCCTTTCCGCCGCCATCGCTACGCCTGTGTTCTCCCAGGACGCAGTCAGTCCGGGAAGCCGCAGGGTCGTGGGACCGCAGCCCTGGCCGCATCACACCCGGGCTTGCATTCAAGGTCCCGGTTCCGGGCCGTGCCCGGGACCGCTCCTGCTCTGGAGCCTGGGAAGGGACCCATCGAGGGTGGGCGGCCTGGAGCCATCGCTTAGGCCGTCTGGAAGCTAAGGCCCTAAAGGCCGCCGATTGTGGCAGCTAGCGCGTCATCCCAAGGGCGCGCCACCTAACCTCAAAGCTGTCGGGATCATTGAGCAGCGTCCTGCTGCAACACTGATCTGGGACGGATTGGTTATTGGGCTCCGCGTTGGTCCCCACGCTCTCCGCTTGGGAGGGCAGCAGTTCCTGGTCGCGGCTCGGCTCTACCTTATCGAAAGCCGAGAGGGCTGAAGCCTGCTCAGGCCACTGCAGCAACGATTTCGGAAAGTTATTTTCGCCCTGGTACCAGCATTTCCGCCCATCGATGAGCCGATAGGACCAGTGCCCCTGCGGACTTGATGGCAGCGCGACGCTACATTGTCTTGCATCGGCTGTTTGCACCCCGATGAAAATGGCCAGTCCAAAGGGCAACAGGCGAAGAACGCAACTCTCCAAACCAACTTTATGGGCTTTCTGAATCATCATATTTCCCATCCTATAATTGATCTAAATATCAGGTCTGCCTTGAGATTCTGGTCGCAGTGGGTCAAAATCTTGACGGATTCAACGCCGCCGAAAGGCTGGTTCCGCGATGTCGTCGATCGCATCCCTTTAGCGCCATCGACCCTTATGGGGGATCGGGCGACGTTTGAGTTTGCTCCCGCTACGGTGCCCTAGGCGAGGTGCTAAAGGGCTACGGGGGCTAAGCAAATCCCGCCCCCGGCGCGCCAACAAGGCAAAGCCTCAATCCCGACACCTGTGCCTGCTTTACGCAACCTCAATGTTGTCGGCTTACCAAGGTCGTATGATTGCCTCGCTTTGCTGTTCCCGCTTGGTGCCGCGCGCCGCGGGCGTGGCGCTGCTGGCGCTCGGCTGCGGACTTGGCGGTTGCGCCAACATGAGCGACGGCATGGCGTCCGCGTTCGCCGATCCCGCCAAATACGATCTTTATGAGTGCAAGCAACTGGAGTCCGAACGCAAAAACCTTGCGACGCGCGGGGCGGAATTGCAGGGCCTGATCGCGAAGGCGCAGACTGGCGTCGCCGGTCCCGTGGTGGCCGAGATCGCCTATCGCAACGAATATATCGCGGTGCGCGGGCAGGCGAACAATGCCGAGGAAGCCTGGCGGCGCAACAAGTGCCATGAGACGCCGCCATCGGCGGCCACGCCTTCGGCGTCATCGGCCCCGCCGGCCAATGACAAGCCGGCGCATTCGTTGGTGCGATCTGGTAACGTCGTCTACTGAGCACGATCATGGTCCGATTCGACTGAATCGGATGATCTCCGCGCAAACGCATTCGCGTTTGTCGCGAGGGAAAACCGGTTCCCACTTTTCCGGATCATGCTCTGGCGTCCGCACCAGCGTCGCCTCACGCGCGCCAGTCGTAGATCCAGTGCTGTCGTGTCAGCATGCGCTTTGGACCCATCCCCTTGATGACGAGGTCGCGTGCGAAGGCCAGCGGGCCCGGGAGGTGATAGATGCGTCCCGCCTGCCGCGCGGCGCGCGCAACCCGTGCAACGCGGGGTTGGCGCAGGCGGGCGTAGCGCTTCAGCGCGGCGGGGATGGTCGGGCCGCCTTGCTGTTGGGTCTCGCCGATGCATTTGGCGAGCACCGCGGCGTCCTCGATCGCCATGCCTGCGCCCTGGGCCGCAAAAGGCAGCATGGCGTGGGCGGCGTCTCCCAGCAAGGCGATGGCTCCCTCGGTCCATTCGCCGCCGT
>DASQOU010000390.1:0-6652 GCA_035644295.1 Bradyrhizobium sp. | reverse complement strand
CAGGCGCTCGATCTGTCGATCGATCGCGAGGCCATCAACGAGGTCGTGTTCAACGGCGAGTTCAAGCCCGGCAATCAGTGGATCAGCCCGGAACATCCCTATTATCAAAAGGCGTTTCCGATCCCAAAGCGCGACATCGCCAAAGCCAAGGCGTTGTTGAAGGAATCCGGCATCTCCTTGCCGGTCAGCGTCGATGTGATGGTGCCCAAGGGCGCGGAGAACGAAGCGGTAGCCCAGGTCATTCAGTCGATGGCGGCGGAAGCCGGCTTCGACCTCAGGATTCGCCTGATCGAATTTGCGACCTCCTTCAAGCAGGCCCAGGCCGGTGAATTCCAGGCGTTCCTGATCGGCTGGAGCGGCCGCATCGATCCCGACGGCAATTCCTACGTCTTTCTGCACACCAAGGCGCCGCAGAACGACGGCGTCTACTCCAACCCCGAAGCCGACAAGGCGTTTGAAGATGCGCGCCTGATCAGCGATCCGGCGCAGCGCAAGGCGATCTACGAAAAGGCGACGGCATCCGTGCTGCGTGATGAGCCGATCATCTATCTCTATCACCGCAAACTCCTGATCGCGCATACCACCAAGCTCGAAGGCTACCGGCCGATGCCGGACGGATTGGTGCGGGTCGTTGGACTGAAGCTGAAGTGATGATGTTTTCGCGTTGCCCTTCCCTGCTCCCTCCCCCCTTGTGGGGTCGAGACGAGCGAAGCTCGCTCTCATGGGTCGGGGTGGGGGATCCCCACGGGGACTGCCGATGTGGCCACCCCCCTCCCCGTCCCTCCCCCGCAAGGGGGGAGGGAACGGCTGCATCGAGACCTTTCTCGATCGCGCAGACCGTCTGGTATCCCGGATGCAGTGCAGCGCCTCAGCGGTGCGCTGCTGATCCGGGACCCACCGGCTCAAGATGGATCCCGGGTCTGCATCGCACCGTTGCAAGCTGCGCTGCGCCCGGGAAACGTGCCGTCCCATGCTGAACTTCCTCGGCAAGCGCATCCTGCAACTGATCCCGACTCTGTTCTTCGTGTCGCTCCTGATCTTTTCGCTGCAGCATCTATTGCCCGGCGATCCGGCGCTGGTGATGGCCGGTGAGGAGCGCGATCCCCATGTGATCGCGAAAATCCGCGAGCAGTATCGGCTCGATCAGCCGATCCCGGTGCAATATGTCTACTGGGTCAAGGGCGTGATGTCGGGCGACTTTGGCGAGTCGCTGCGCATCAAGGTTCCGGTGCTCGACCTGATCGTGCAAAAGCTGCCGGTGACGATGCAGTTGGCGTCGATGGCGATCTTGATCGCCTTCCTGATCGGAATCCCTGCCGGTATCGTCTCGGCGGTGAAAAAGGGCACCGCTTGGGATTATGGCGCGAATCTGTTTGCGCTGTGGGGCATCTCGACGCCGAATTTCTGGCTCGGCATCATGCTGATCTTCCTGTTCTCGATCGAACTCGGCTGGCTGCCGGCGTCGGGCTACGTCCCCCTCTCCGAGAACTGGCGCGCGAGTCTTGCCGCCACCATCATGCCGGCCTTTGTGCTCGGAAACGCCATCGCCGCGATCCTGATGCGGCACACCCGCAGCGCGATGCTGCAGGTACTCGAGAGCGATTATGTCCGCACCGCTCGCGCCAAGGGGCTTTCCGAACGCACGGTCATCCTCAAGCATGCGATGCGCAACGCGCTGACGCCGATCATCACGTTGGGGGCGCTCGAACTCGGCACGCTGTTGTCGGGCGCGGTGCTGACCGAGCAGATTTTTTCGATTCCCGGCTTCGGCAAGTTGATCGTCGATGCCGTGTTCAACCGCGACTATGCGGTCGTGCAGGGCGTGGTGCTGGTGACGGCGACGATTTACATCACGCTGAACCTGATCGCCGACATCGCCTATATCCTCGTCAATCCGCGGCTGAGGGCGTAAGCCGCATGACCGACGCAGCCCTTCCCGCGTTCTCCACCTCTGGCGCTCACGAGCTGGAAAGTCCGGCGCGGCGCGCGCTCCGCCGCCTGTTTGCGCGCAAGGGCGCGGTGGTGGGACTGGTCGTGATCGCGACCTTCATCGTGCTTGCGGTGTTTGCTCCCTGGATCGTGCCAAACGATCCGATCGCCACCAGCTGGACGCTGGTCCGCAAGCCGCCCTCCGCGCTGCATTGGTTCGGTACCGACGATCTCGGCCGCGATGTCCTCAGCCGCGTGATCTACGGCGCGCGAGCCTCGCTCGTGGCCGGCGCGATCTCGGTCGGGATTGCACTTGGCATCGGCGTGCCGTTCGGACTGTTGTCGGGCTATCGCGGCGGATTCATCGACGCCCTCATCAGCCGGATCACTGACGCGATGCTGGCCTGCCCGTTCCTGATCCTCGCCATTGCGCTGGCGGCATTTCTCGGACCCAGCCTCGGCAATGCCATGATCGCCATCGGCATCTCGACGACGCCGATCTTTGTCCGGCTCACCCGTGGCCAGACCATGAGCGTCAAGGTCGAGGACTATATCGAGGCCGCGCGCGCCATGGGCAATCCGCGCTGGCGGATCGCGCTGTTTCATATCTTGCCGAACATCATGCCGGCGCTGTTGGTGCAGGCGACGTTGTCGATCGCCGCCGCGATCATCGCCGAGGCGGCACTGTCGTTTCTGGGCCTCGGGCAGCAGCCGCCGGCGCCGTCCTGGGGCAGCATGCTCAATTCGGCGCAGCGCTTTCTGACCAATGCGCCATGGATGGCGCTGTGGCCGGGACTGGCGATCTTTCTTGTGGTGCTGTCGTTCAATCTAGTCGGCGACGGCCTGCGCGACGCGCTCGATCCGCGGCAGCGGTGAAAAGCTCTCCGTTCGGTGGCTTCATCCTTCGAGACGCGCGCTCGTGCGCGCTCCTCAGGATGAAGTCTTAGACCCTCATGGTGAGGAGCGCGGCAGCGCCGCGCGTCTCGAACCACGAGGCCCCAGGCGGCTCCCACCTCGGAATTTTCAAATCACCACTTCCCGCGTCACGCGGCGGCAGTCCATCTCGAATTCGAGATCAATCACGGGAGGCCGGGCAAAATGCCAGGTCAGGCCGGATCGCGCGGCGCCGCGGCGAACCAGTTCATCGACGATGACAGGATGAAAGTCATGGACGGTGTAGGCCTGCACCGCCGTGGTGTCTTTCCAACCGAACCCGAACGCCGCAAGGCGGCCTTCCATTTCGCGGACGGTAAAGCCAACCTTCTCCTTCAGCCCATCCGGGCCGAGATCACGATAGCGCACGATCCGCTCGGGATAGCTCCCGCTCCCGCCGCGCAATTCGGCGCCGCCGGCGATGACGAATGACGCCGTGACGCCTTGGCTCGGGCGCGTGAAGGAGAAGGCGTAAAATGAGGGCTCGGAAGGAGGATCGACCTCCGGGCAGACATTGCTGCGCGCCACCGGATTGGTCGTGCCGTCGAAAATGCCCCATTCCGCAAGCGTCTTGACGTAATGCTGGTTGAAGGCCAGGAAGCCTGCCTCGGTAAAGGCCGCGGGCGAACGTAACTCGCAGGCGCAAAACGACGTCAGCGGTTGTCCTGCGGCCGCTATATGCTTCGCGGCTAGCGCAAATCCCTCCGCCAGCGGCGTCAGCCTGTCGAAACGCACGCGCTCGATCTCAAAGCCGGAATGAGCCGCAGCGCCGCTTGAATACTGGAACACTGCCGGGATGAAGCGATAATTACCGGTCGCAAAATCGCGTATCACGTCAGGCGTCCTCAGATTCGCGTCATTCAAGCTGCATCCGCACGCCCTTGGCGCCGTTGAGCAGCCTTCGCAGGTGAAAACCGGCGAGTGCATCGTCGGCATACTGGCCGACCAGCGCCGCGAACGCCGGCATCGCAGCCGCATCCCCGGCCTCGAGCTTGGCAAAGGCCTCGCCGTATTGCGCCGTCACCGGCCCTGCGAATTTCGCCGGCGGCAAGGGCTCATAGGCACGAAGCGGCTCGCTGCGTCCGCGCAGCATCAGATCGCCAATCGGCCGACCCTTGAACTTCTCGGCGCCTTCGGCGACCGTGGCACTGGCACAGATGCGGGTGCCGAGGAACTTGTTGGCGGTCTCGAGCCGCGCCGTGGTGTTGATGGTATCGCCATAGGCGGTGTAATCGAAGAAGCGCCCGCCGCCGAAATTGCCCACCAGCGCGGGCCCGGCGTGAACGCCGATGCGGGTTACACCGAAATTCACGCCCTTGGATGTCCAGCGCTCGCGAAATTTCTCCGACCAGGCGTCGAGATCATGTGCGCAGGCGATCGCGCGGGTCGCATAATCAGGCTGGTCGCCCGGCGCGTTGAAGAGAATCTGGATCGCGTCACCGATAACCTTGGCGACGGTGCCTTCGTGCGCAAAGACGACGTCGGTCATGCCGCCCACATATTCGTTGAGCAGCGTGCCGAGCACCTCGGGCGCTGCCGTTTCCACCAGTGATGTGAAACCGGCGATGTCGGTGAAAATCGCCGCGACGTCACGCCAATGCACCTCCATGCCGCCGCCCTCGCCTTCGGCAGCGAGTCTTGAGGCGATCTGCGGCGAGAAATACCGCGAGAGGGAAGCATGCGCACGCTCGGCCTCGAGCTGACGGCGCCGTGCCTCGCGCATCATCTCGACGTGGCGCATGGTCTTTTCGATGGTCATTTCGAGATCGCCGAAATCGATCGGCTTGGTCAGGAAGTCGAATGCCCCGCGGTTCATCGCGGTGCGGATGTTGCTCATGTCGCCATAGGCCGAAACGATGATGGTCGATTTCTTGTCCTCGCATTCCTGTAATTTCTGCAGCAAGGACAGGCCGTCCATCCGCGGCATATTGATGTCGGACACCACCATGTCGACATGCGGATGATTCTCGATCGACTGCAGCGCTTCCAGTCCATCGTGGGCGAACACGAAGGTCACCACCCCATCGCGAATTTGCTTGCGGAATTTCTGCAAGACCAGAGCCTCGAGATCGGGCTCATCATCGACGACGAGGATAGTTGCGGTCATGCGGCCTGCTCGAGCCGTGTATCGATCTCGTGGCGCAGCAGCGCAAAATCGATCGGTTTGGTCAGTAGTCCCACTGCGCCGCGCTCGATCGCCTTGCGGCGGGTCTCGGCGTCGCCATAAGCGGTGATCATGATGACGGGAACATCGGGCCGCTGGGCGCGCACCTTCGGCAGCATTTCGAGCCCGCTCATCCCGGGCATATTGATGTCGGACAGGATCAGGATCAGCGACGGATCCTTGATCTCGACGGCGCGAACCAGCGCATCAGGCGCCGACGGAGCAAACTCCATCGTAAAGCGGCCGGACTTGATGTCACGCCGGAACTGCTGACGGAACAGGGCTTCGACATCCGGCTCGTCATCGACGACGAGTATGTAAACGCTCAATTTCCGCCTCCAACCTGTAGTTGTGTCGCCGCCGTGCGCGGCAGCGTGATGATGAATTCGGTAAATGCACCGGGTTCGGTATCGACGTCAATCTTGCCGCCGTGCTGTTTCACAATGATGTCGTGGCTCATCGACAGGCCGAGCCCAGTGCCCTCGCCCGCGGGTTTGGTGGTGAAGAAGGGATTGAACATCTTCTCCTTCACGTGTGCCGGGATACCGGTGCCGTTATCGCGAATCCGGATCTCGACCTTGTTGCCGAGGTTTTTCGTGGTCGCGCTCAGCGTCGGCTCAAAGCCCTCGACGCCGGCTTCCTTGCGCTTGGTGGCGGCGTAAAAGCCGTTGGAAATCAGATTGAGGAACACCCGCGTGATCTCCTGCGGGTAAAGGTCGATCATTCCGGCAGCAGGGTCGAGCTCGCGGCGAAGGGTGATGTTGAAACCAGACTTTTCCGCCCGCGCGCCGTGATAGGCAAGATTAAGGCTCTCCTCGACGATCGCGTTGATGTCGGCGGGCCGATGTTCGCCGGAGCCCTCTCGCGAATGCAAGAGCATGTTCTTGACGATCGAATCGGCGCGCTTGCCGTGCTGCACCACCTTTTCGAGATTGCCTTTGAGCATATGGGTGAGCTCGTCGATCTCCTCCCTGGCCTTGTCGTCGAGCGCGGACGATTTGAGCACCTCGTTCAGTTCGTCGATCAATTCGGCCGACAGCGCCGAGAAATTGTTGACGAAGTTGAGCGGGTTCTTGATCTCATGGGCGATGCCGGCGGTGAGCTGGCCGAGTGACGCGAGTTTTTCGGTCTGCACCAGGCGATCCTGCGCGGTGCGCAGGTCTTCCAGGGAAAGCGAAAGCTCCTTGGTGCGCGCCTCGACCTGTTCGAACAAACGCACGTTCTCGATGGCGATGACGGCCTGGTCGGCAAAGGTCTGTACCAGATCGACCTGACGCTGGTTGAACGGTCCGGGCTCGGGCCTTCCGAGCAACAGCACGCCTTCGACCGCGCCGTCGCGCATTAGCGGCACCGCGAGCACCGCCCTGTAGGCGCCGATCGTTGGCGCGTTACCAAAATTGTATTCTGGGTCGAGTTGCACGTCCGCGACGTGGACAGGTTTGCCATCGCTAAAGACCCGGCCGGTGATCGTCTCACGACCGGACTTGATCGGGTTGGCGTTCATGAAATCGATAAAGGCCGGCGTGCAACCCGATTCGGCGCGCAGCCGCATGACTTCGCCGTCGCGCAGGGTAATGATTCCCAGCGATGCGCCGCACAACGACTTCGCGGACTCGGTCAGCGTGG
>DASQOU010000389.1:0-11719 GCA_035644295.1 Bradyrhizobium sp. | reverse complement strand
GTGCGCAAGGGCGAGACGCTCGGCGTGGTCGGCGAATCCGGTTCCGGCAAGACCACGCTCGGGCTGGCGCTGCTGCGGCTGATTTCGTCGGACGGCCCGATCGTGTTCCTCGGCAAGGGCATCCAGGGTCTGCGTTTCAAGGCGATGCGGCCGTTCCGCCGCGACATGCAGATCGTGTTTCAGGATCCGTTCGGCTCCCTAAGCCCGCGAATGTCGGTTGGCGACATTGTTGCCGAAGGTCTCAGCGTGCACCAGAAATCGCTTTCGGAATCGGAGCGCGAGGTGCGCGTGATCAAGGCGCTGCGGGATGTCGGCATGGATCCGGCGACGCGGTTCCGCTATCCGCATGAATTCTCCGGCGGCCAGCGTCAGCGCATCAGCATTGCTCGCGCCGTGGTGCTTGAGCCGAATTTCGTCGTGCTGGATGAGCCGACCAGTGCGCTCGACATGCTATTCCAGGCGCAGATGGTCGATCTGCTTCGTGAATTGCAGCGCAAGCGCGACTTGACCTACATGTTCATCTCGCATGATCTGCGCGTGGTTGCCTCGCTCGCAAGCCACCTGATCGTGATGCGCCACGGCAAGGTAGTGGAGGAGGGGCCGGCTTCAGAATTGTTCAAGAACCCGAAGACCGACTACACCCGCGCGCTGTTCGCCGCCGCGTTCCGGCTGGAGACCGCGAACGGCGGGGAGGTTGCGCAGTAGAATTTTTGGGCTTTAGGCCGGCCGCTTGATCGCCGTGATCTCGCTACCCGCAGCTTTGATGCGCGCGATCGCCTCGCGGGTGTCTTCGATCACGGTGGTCATGTGATGGGCGTTGGCGTGAACGATGCTATCGGCGTCGCGTACGATCGCCACATGGCCATTCCAAAAAATCAGATCGCCGCGCTTGAGTTTCTTCGCCTCAGTCGGGTCTAACCTCCGGCCGAGGCCATCCCGTTGCATGTCGCTATCGCGCGGGCAGCCGGTGCCCGCGGCGTTCAGCGAGACCTGGACGAGGCCGGAACAATCGATCCCAAGACTGCTTTTGCCGCCCCACAGATAGGGCGTGCCGGCGAACTGCTCGGCGACCGCGACGAAGTCCGGCACATGGCGATCGATAAGGCCGACATGTTGCCGCGGCAAATACCAGCCCTCGCGCGTCACGGCGAAGGAGCCTTCCTCACGTACCACCGTGATCATCGCTCCCATCACCAGCGTATCGGCCGGCGGCAGCTTGATCGAGGGACCGGGAAAGGCGAAGGTCCGCAAGCCCGTGATCTTGTGCGTCGGCTTTGGGCCGGGCTTTGTGAGCGCCCGATCGGGAAGCCAGCCGACATAGCCGTCGCTGTTGAGTTGGCCCCAGCTCCAGCCTTCGCCGTCGCGGTCGTAGATGGTGACGCGCTCGCCCCTCAGCGCCTGCGTCAAAAGCGTGGCATCGGAAGACGGCGCTTCGCGCATCGGCGCGAGCGCCTCGACGATCTCGAATACGTCGCCTTCGACAAAACGCTTCGCTTCGACCCTGCCTTCGAGATATTTCGCGGCAAGGTCGGGTCGTGCCGGCGTCGTGCGCGGATCATCCATAGCGGTCGCTCAGCAGTTTGTAGATGGCGCGTGCGGCCTGGCATTCGCCACCTTCCGGTCGTGCCGGTTTGGCTGACGGCGTCCAGCCGTAGATATCCACATGCAGCCAGCTTTTGGCGGCTTCGACGAAGCGCTGCAGGAACAGCGCGCAAGTAATCGAGCCGGCAAAGGTGCCCGATGGCGCGTTGTTGACATCGGCGACTTTCGAATCGAGCCAGCTGTCGTAGGGCGGCCAAAGCGGCAGTCGCCACAACGGATCGCTCTCCCGTTTCGCGCAGGCTGCCAATTCCTGAGCCAACCCCTCATCGTCGGTATAGAACGGCGGCAAATCCGGACCGAGCGCTACTCGCGCAGCGCCCGTCAGCGTGCCGAGATCGATCAAGAGATCAGGCTTCTCCTCGTCGGCGAGGGCAAGCGCGTCCGCAAGCACCAGCCGTCCTTCGGCGTCGGTGTTGCCGACTTCCACGGTGGGGCCCTTGCGCGAGGGAATGATGTCGAGTGGGCGGAAGGCGTTGCCGGCAACCGCGTTCTCGACTGCGGGGATCAACACCCGCAGCCGCACCTTGAGGCTGGCATCCATCACCATCAACGCCAGTGCCAGCACATTGGCGGCACCGCCCATGTCCTTCTTCATGATCAGCATGCCGCTGGATGGCTTCAGGTCGAGCCCGCCGGTGTCGAAGCAAACGCCCTTGCCGACCAGAGTCACCTTGGGATGCGCGGGATCGCCCCAGCTGAAATCAATCAGCCGGGGCGCGCGTGGTGACGCCATGCCGACCGCATGAATCAGCGGAAAATTCTGTCGCGGCAGCTCGTCGCCGACGACGCAGTTGTAGTTTGCGCCAAAGCGCTGCGCCAATTGTTGTGCCGCCAGCGCCAGTTCCTCCGGTCCCATGTGGTTGGAAGGCGTATTGATGAGATCGCGGGCAAGGGCTGCCGCTTCGGCGATGCGCGCGATGTCCGTGACGTCAACGCCGTCCGGGGGCGCCAGTCGGACCGCCGCTGCATCGGTCTTGCGGTAGCGGCCGAAGCGATAGCTGCCGAGCGCGAAGGCAAGCGCAGCGAGGCGTGCATCAGACGGCGCGACGTTGGCGAAACGATAGACACCGGGCGGCAGCAGGCCCGGTAACTGACCGGGTCGGAAAGGGTCGCGGAATTTGCTGGTCGCGTTCTCCACGCCGAACACGACCTGCGCGATCTCGCCATTCGCATCAGGCAGCGTCAGACATGCACCGGGTTTGGCCGCAAAACCATTGGCCAGCGCGAATTGCCGCCCCGGCGCGGGAAGCTCGGCGGAAATCGCGTCCCACGTCGCCTTGGTTGCGAACGTAATGGGAATAGCCGGCGTCGTGGGCGCGGTCTCGAACACTGAAGGCATGCTTCTCTCGGTCTTCAACTGAAACGGACTGTGGCGGGTAGGTCTGTCGCGCCATGGCTCGATGTCGCTGGGCTTTTTGAAATTCTACAATGGCATATTAGGCCAAACCAGTCTGAATGGCGCGCAAATCCGCCTGCTGTTGTCTGGCGATCAAGCAATACTGATTGATCGCCGTGCCAGCCGGCGGCTGCGCCTCTCCACGTTTGCGCGTGACCGTGATAGGGCTGAGACTTCATTTGTTTCGACGACGAGGAGTCCGATGGACGTTCTGTTGGGTGCAGTTGCCGCCGTGGGGCACGCGATTGAGCTGGTGTTGATCTACGTGGAGACCCACCACTGGATTTTCGCGTTTCTCGCGGGCGGCTATGTCTTCTACCTTCACGATCGGGCGGTTCATGCCAGGTTCGACGCGCTGGAAAAGCGGGTCGACGAGGTCAGGAAGCGTCTCGCCGTTGAGCTTTGACGGATGCGCCGGTCGGGTCGTGGGCGGTGGCCCCCGCTGGCGACTTGCCGGCGTGCCGGGTCGGCTATGCCGACGTGGCCCGCGCGCTTTGTGGAGAATCCACGGCCACCAGGGTTCAATTCGCAGGAAAATCGAAGGTTTTTGCCGGGAAGCGGCGTTAACCCCGCGTTAGGGTTAACAGACTATTGCTGGGCACATTCGGCTCGATCCATCGCCAGCCATCATGAGTCAAAGTGCCATGCGTCAGCAGTCCAGTCTTGCGCGGCTTCTTGCGTCCGCGGCCTTGACGGCGATTTTGGCCGCGGGGCTCGGCGGCTGCCAGACCATGTCGGATATCACGGGATCGATTACGTCGAAGGCTGAAGCCAAGCCGGAATCTGACCCGCACCGCGCGGTGGAAGTCTACGGTGAGCGCTACCGCGCCGATCCCAAAAATGCCGAGGCCGCGCTGGCCTATGGCCAGGCGCTGCGTGCCACCGGGCAGCGCAGCCAAGCCGTCGCCATGCTTGAACAGGCCACCATCGCCCACCCGGGCGACAAAGCGCTGCTCGCCGGCTACGGCAGGGCGCTTGCCGACAATGGTAATTTCCAGCAGGCGTTCGACGTGCTCGGCCGCGCCCATTCACCCGATAACCCCGATTGGCGGATTCTCTCGGTGCAGGGCACGGCGCTCGATCAGCTTGGCCGGCACGAGGAAGCGCGCCGATATTACGCGAGCGCCTTGAAAATTGTGCCCGACGAGCCCTCGGTGCTCTCCAATCTCGGCCTGTCGTATGTTCTCTCGAAGGACCTGCCCAAGGCGGAAGAGATACTTCGCCAGGCCCATGCCAGCACCAAGGCCGATGCGCGGGTGCGGCAGAATCTGGGTCTCGTGGTTGGGCTGCAGGGGCGCTTTGCCGAGGCCGAGCAGATCGTCCGGGCCGATTTGCCCGCGGAAGAGGCTGCGGCGAACGTCGCCTATCTCAAGCAGATGCTGGACCGCAAGGACGACCTGCGCAAAGGCCCCCGGGTCAGACTGCCGGTTGCGTCTCTCAGCCGTCCCGAATAACGGATCGCTCGATCAACGTTGGCTGGCGCCTGCTGCCCGCTCGCGCGGCTGATGGCGTGATCGTGGCCAGGAGGATCGGCGCGGCTTGGCCACGCCGATCACGTCATTGCATCGCGGAGATCTTGATGTAGGTCGGCCCGAGGATGACGATGAACAGCACCGGCAGGAAAAACAGGATCATCGGCACCGTCAGTTTCGGCGGCAGGGCGGCAGCCTTCTTCTCGGCCTCGTTCATGCGCATGTCGCGATTTTCCTGCGCCATAACGCGCAAGCTCTGACCCAGTGGCGTTCCGTAGCGTTCCGACTGCTGCAAGGCCAGGCAGACCGATTTGACGCCCTCAAGGCCGGTTCGTTTCGCCAGGTTCTCGTAGGCGACCTTGCGATCCTGCAGGTAAGAGAGTTCTGCGGTGGTCAGGGTGAATTCCTCCGACAGCGCCACCGACTGGCCCACGATCTCGACGCTGACCTTGCGAAAAGCGGTTTCGATCGACATGCCGGATTCGATACAGATCAGCAGCAGATCGAGCGCGTCCGGAAACGCGCGCTTGATCGAGAGCTGCCGCTTCGAAATGAGATTTCGAAGGAAAAGCATCGGCGCCTGCAGGCCGAGATAGGCCGCGCCGATGCACATGCCGATCTTGACCGGGAACGACTTCTCCATGTGCGAGATAACGAACACATACAGCACCGCGGCTGCGAACATTATGATAGGCGTCACGAGACGGAAGAACAGGAATGTGACGTAAGGCGCATGGCCGCGGTAACCCGCCATGATAAGCTTTTCACGCGCCGCCTCCTGGGCCAGCCATTTTCCAAGATTGAAGTCTTCCACCACCTTGGAGACGATCTGCTTCGGCGTTTGACGCAGCGAAACCTTTTCGGTCTTGGAGAGACGTTCGCGCTCCCGCGCGCGAATCCGCTCGCGTTCGCTGGCAACCGCCTTCATGCGCTTTTCCAGCCCTTCGCCCGCTAACAACGGCATGATCAGCGTGTAGGCCGTCGCGGCTGCGGCGACTGCAGCCAGCAGCATGGTCATGAACCGCGGGTCGTGGAGCTTGTCGACTAGAAATCCAATCATGCTGCACCGTCAGAAGTCGAAGTTGATCATTTTCTTCATCACGAAGACGCCCGCGGACATCCACACCAGGCAGACGACCAGCATCAGTTGACCGGTCGGATGCGTCCATAGCAGCGAGATATATTCGGGGGTGGTGAGATAGACGAGCAGCATGACGATCGGGGGCAACGCTCCGATAATGCCCGCGGATGCCTTGGCTTCCATCGACATGGCTTGAATCTTCTCGGCCATCTTCTTGCGGTCGCGCAGCACCTTGGAAAGGTTGCCCAGGGCCTCGGAGAGATTGCCGCCGGATTTTTGCTGAATCGCGATGACAATCCCGAAGAAGTTCGCCTCCGGTACCGGCATCCGCTCGAACAGGCGCGTGCATGCTTCGCCAAGCGGCATGCCGATGGCCTGGGTTTCGATGATTGCCAAAAACTCGCTCTTGAGCGGCTCCGGCGAGTCGGCTGCGACCACCTTGATGGATTCAAACAGCGGCAGGCCGGCTTTGATGCCGCGAACGATCACGTCGACGGCGTCCGGCAGCGCGCGAAGGAAGTTCTTTTCCCGCCGCTTCTTGAGAAAACTCAGCGTCCAGCGCGGCAGCCCGAAACCGGCGGCGAACGCCATGCCAACGGCCCCAAGCGGTCCGCCCCCGGCCAGCATCGCCAAGCCAAAGGCGACGGCCGCCAGAATGCCGGAAACGATCATGAACTTCTGCGAGGTCCAGTCCAGGCCGGCTTGCATGAGACGCGTGGGCAGCGGGACCTTCTTGTCCTTCACCCGCCGGGCTTCGAGTTCCCTCAATGATCCTTCGACCTTTTCGCGGCGCGTACGCTGGTCTTTTTGAACCTGCCGATCCGCAATGGGCTCCGCCTTGGCCACCGACGCGCGGCGGCCCTCGGCCTTCTTTTCCCCCGACAGCAAAGGATAGATAAAAACCCATGCCAGGCCGCCGATGGCGGCGGCGGCGAGAAAGGCCACTGCGAGTGCTTGCATTTTCATGGCGGCCTCCCTCAAACCTCCGTGATGACTTCAGCGGCGTCGAGCGCCGCGGCGAGCCGCTTCTCTTCGCCATAGTACCGCGCGCGATCCCAGAAGCGCGGCCGTCCGATGCCGGTCGAGCGATGCCGGCCTATGATCTTGCCGTTGGCATCCTCGCCGATCATGTCGTACAGGAACAGGTCCTGGGTGATGATGGTGTCGCCTTCCATGCCCATCACCTCTGTAACGTGGGTGATGCGCCGGGATCCGTCGCGCAGACGAGCGGCCTGAATGATGACGTCGATCGAGGCGCAGATCATCTCGCGAATGGTCCGCGAGGGCAGTGAAAATCCACCCATCGTGATCATCGATTCGCACCGTGATAGCGCTTCCCGGGGATTGTTGGCATGCAGCGTTCCCATCGATCCGTCGTGGCCCGTGTTCATCGCCTGCAGGAGGTCGAACGCTTCCGGTCCGCGAACTTCGCCGACTATGATGCGTTCCGGCCGCATACGCAGGCAGTTGCGGACCAGTTCGCGCATGGTGATCTGACCCTCGCCCTCGATATTGGGCGGACGGGTTTCCAGTCGCACCACGTGCGGCTGCTGAAGCTGAAGCTCAGCTGCGTCTTCGCAGGTGATGATGCGCTCTTCGTCGTCGATGTAATTGGTCAGGCAATTCAGCAACGTCGTCTTGCCGGAGCCGGTACCGCCTGAAATCAGGACATTGGCGCGGCAGCGCCCGATGATTTGCAGAATTTCCGCGCCTTCCGGCGTGATCGAGCCGAACTTGACCAGTTGGTCGAGGGTCAGTTTGTCCTTTTTGAACTTGCGGATCGTCAGCGCGGGGCCGTCAAGCGCCAGCGGCGGAACGATGGCGTTGACGCGGGAGCCGTCGGCGAGGCGCGCGTCGCAGATCGGCGAGGATTCGTCAACGCGTCGGCCAACCTGGCTGACGATGCGCTGGCAGATATTCAGCAATTGTTGATTATCGCGGAAACGAATTCCGGTGCGCTGGATTCGTCCGGCGACTTCGATGAACACCGTGCCGGCGCCGTTCACCATAATGTCGGAGATATCGTCGCGCGACAAAAGCGGTTCAAGCGGACCGTATCCGAGAACGTCGTTGCAGATGTCGTCGAGCAGTTCCTCCTGCTCGGCGATCGACATGATGATGTTCTTGATCGCGATAATTTCGTTGACGATATCGCGGATTTCCTCGCGCGCCGATTCGCCGTCAAGTTTGGCGAGCTGGGCAAGGTCGATCGCTTCGATCAAAGCACCGAAGATCGTAGCCTTGACCTGATAATAGGTGTCCGAACGCCGCGCTTCGACAACCGGCGGCGGCGGCGCGGCCTTGACCGGCGCCAGAGGTGGGGAAGACACGGTGGGCGGAGAGGGAGTCCGCGGCGCAAGCGCGGCGCCGGAAGCAGGTTCCGGCGCGCTAGCGACAGGCCTCGCAATCCTCGAATCGCCTTCTGCTCCGCTACGCTTACCAAACACGACGACACTCCAGGCGGGTTAGATTACTTTCCCCGCAGCTTCTCGATCAGGGGCGACAGGAACGAACCCCGCGGCTTTTTGGTCTCGCCGCGGCCTGTCAGCCGTTGCGCGATCTGCAGGAACATTTCGGTGCTGCGATGGGTTGCAGAGATTTCCGCAATCATCTGGCCATTGTTGGCCGCCGAGCCGAACATTTGCGGGTCGAACGAAATCGACGCGATCGGTTCACTCTCGATCGCCTTGGCGAACTCGCTTGAATTGATTTCCGGCCGTTTGGGTACGCCGACCTGATTGAGACAATAGAGCGGCGTCCGGTCGTTGGGCCGCGACGCCTTCAGAAGGTCGAATATGTTCTTGGTGTTGCGCAGGTTTGCAAGATCCGGCGCCGCCACGATCAGGATATCATCCGCGCCCACGAGGGCGCGCTTGGT
The DNA here is from genome assembly GCA_035644295.1 of Bradyrhizobium sp. Lineage (GTDB taxonomy): Bacteria > Pseudomonadota > Alphaproteobacteria > Rhizobiales > Xanthobacteraceae > Bradyrhizobium. The sequence goes on along the minus strand of DASQOU010000389.1, from coordinate 3,290 downwards.
CCATCCCGACCATTGATGGGGGACATCGAGCACGATGCACGGCATCGTTGTACGAAGTGTATCGAAGATTGCATCGAAGGCCTCAATGCCGAAGTCGTAGACCCGATCGAGCGTCGCTGGCGCCGCCAGCAGGCTAAGATGGTCGGTGCATTTCGACAGCAGGCGGTCCATAAACGCGGTATCGACGCGATCGGGAGAAAATACCGCGTCGGCGATCCCTTGCGGCGGGTCCTGGTTGTAATCGAGGCCGGCGGTGCCGAACGCGAGGTCGAGATCGGCCACTACCGAATCCAGCGCAAGATCGCGTGCGATCGCCCAGGCCACATTGTGCGCGATGGTGGACGCGCCTACGCCGCCCTTTGCGCCGACGACGGCGATGATGCGGCCGACCGCCTTTGCTTCCGGCGAGGAAAACAGCCCGCAGATCGAGCGCACCACGTCAATGGCGCTAACGGGCGAGATCACATAGTCGCTGACGCCGCGACGCACCAACTCGCGATACAGCATGACGTCATTGATGCGGCCGATCACGATGACGCGCGTTCCGGAATCGCAGACGGTTGCGAGTTGATCGAGGCCGGTGAGGATGTCGGTGCGGCCTTCGGTCTCGATAACGATCACGTTCGGGGTGGGCGCGCTGCGATAGGCTTCGATGGCGGCCGCCATGCCGCCCATTTGAATCTTGAGATGAGCCTTGCCGAGGCGCCGATCTTCACCCGCCGCCTGCACCGCCGCGGCAGTCTCCACGGTGTCGCAGAAGGCCTGCACCGACACGCGCGGCGCCGGGGCGATATGATCGTCCACGGGCGGCGGAGCGGCGTCCGCCTGCAGTTCGGTATTTTGGCGCGCGTAACTGATCATTTGCCTGTATCGCTGAGTTTGGCCTTTTCGGCCTCGGGATAGGTGGTGGTGGTCGTGGTGCCCTTGCGATATTTTTCAAAGCCCTCCGTGCGCCGGATCGTATAGGCGGGGGTCTCGGGCCGCGGCTGAACCAGGTCTGACGGATTGTCGATCATCGCCGCCATATTGCGCTGATAGGCGCAGCCGAAATTGTAATATGGCACGTTGTCGAAGTAGCTTTTGTTTTTGATCGAGGGGCCGAGATCCTCGGGCCACAACCCGCACGGCCCGGCCACGGCCGAGATTTTTGGATAGTTCAATCGAACGGTTGCCAGCTGGCGGGAATCGTCTGGATGGTAATGCCGGACCGTGATGCCGCGTGGCGGCACGCCGGCCGCCGAAAGCAGCGCATGGGCTTCCCGGAATGCATCCGCAGCGGCGTGCGCGTTCGGCGTTCCGACCGGCACGTCGGCGACAATCACACCGGTTCCCTCATTAAGCCAGGTCTGCGCCAATCCGATGACATCGGCGCGCTGATCGGCCGACAAGCCGCCGCGCGCATGACCGACGAAAATCACCACGGAACGTTGGGATTCCTGGATCGCGATCGGATGCCGCAGCCGGTAGTCGTCAGGAACGCTCGCGGTCGCCACCACGTCGGTGGTATGGTTGCAGGCGCCGAGCACGACGGCGAGACTAACGAGCGCCCCCGCGGTGCGGAAGGCGCGCCTGCGATCGGCGGCTAACTTGGCTGTCATCTTTTTCGTCCTTGTCCCGCCTCAGTCAGTGATAAAGCCGTAGGAGCCACGATAATTCCGGGCCGGTTCGACGCGGCCGGGTACGCCGTAGATGCGATTGATGCTGCCTAGAAGATCGGCTTGTTGATCCGAGGCTGCGGCAAATCCGTCATCCGGGCGCGACAGGTCCTTCTGCGCGACGGCGCGAACGATATAGGGGGTCACCAGAACCATCAGCTCGGTCTGGCTGTTAAGATAGTCGCGGCTGCGGAACAGCGCGCCCAGGACCGGCAGCTGCGAGAGACCGGGAAGCCCGTTGATCGCCTGCTTGGTCTGGTCCTGGATCAGGCCCGCCATCGCCATCGAGCCACCCGAGGGAATTTCCAGTGTGGTTTCCGCGCGGCGCGTCTTGATCGAGGGAATGGTCGTTCCGCCCACACCGCCCTGCAAAGCGTTGTCCTGGGAGACTTCCGACACTTCGGTCATCACCCGCAGGCTGATCCGCCCTTCGGTCAGCACCACCGGCGTGAAGTTGAGCGAGATGCCGAATTTCTTGAAAACGACGGTTTGAAGGCATTGTCCGATCGCGCCCGCCGTCGTCGTTTGGCAGGTTACGCCGGCCGGAATTGGAAATTCGCCGCCCGAAATGAATGTCGCGGACTCGCCGGAGATGGCCGTCAGATTCGGCTCCGCCAGCGTCCGCACCACACCTGCGCTTTCCATCGCCCGTAGCGTAGCCTGGACCGACGAGGTCGTGCCGAATGAGCCGGTAATGTTGTTGCCGGGGACGAGCGCGGCGTTGTTTGCGGTGAACGGGTTGGCATTGTTGAAATTCACCACCGCAGTGCCGTAATTGAATTTGCCGCTGAGGTCGATGCCCAGCTGCTTGATGGTCGATCGCGCGACTTCGGCGACTGTGACCTTCAACATCACCTGATCGCGACCGCGGACCACGATGGAGTTGACGACCTTTTCGGCACCGCCCGCCAGCCGCGCGGCGAGATCGCCCGCCTGCTGTGCCTCGATCGGGCTCGCCGCGGTGCCGGTAAGTATCACGCCGTCACCAAGGCCATCGACCTGAATGTCGGAGGTTGGCAGGGTCTGCTTCAGCGCGGCGCGCACGCCGTTGAGGTCGCGTTTGACGGCGATGTCGTAGGCCGCGATCTGCTGGCCTGCGGAATCGAAGAACACGATGTTGGTTTGACCGATCGCCGCGCCGATGATGTAGGCGCGCTGCGCCGACCGCACGACGGCGTTGGCAATTTTCGGGTCGGCGACCAGTACATCCTTGATGTCGCGCGGCAAGTCGATCACGATCGATTTGCCGATGCCGAGTGAGAGAAAGCGCGCGTTCAGCTGTCCGTCCATGGCGACCGGCGCGATGGGGCGATAGTCGCCCGCCACGGCCGGAACCAACGCCGGATTAAGCGCCATCGCGGCTGCGGCCGAGCACGACAGGGCGCGGATCAGAAGCGTCCGCATCTGCTGATTTCCCCTGCATTTCATGACGTCAAGTCCTTCTGGTCACGTGCGTCGTTTTGGTCACTTCTGTATCGTGGTCGGGGTTCCGACGCCGTAGCGAACCACGTTGATGCTGCCGCGCTGACGAGCCCGGTCGTCCGACCCGATGTCGACCTGGTTGAGGTCGGCAATGCTGCGCAACGCCAGCGACAGCGTGCCGGCCTGACGCGCGGCGGAGAGGGTAGGCGTCTG
>DASQOU010000388.1:0-9994 GCA_035644295.1 Bradyrhizobium sp. | reverse complement strand
TTCGGTCGAGACGGCGCGCATCCCGGTGGGCAGGATCGCCGCCATGAAGCCCGAACCATCGGCCTTCACCAGTTTCGCTTCCCGGATCGGCTCGCCAGCGATAAAGGGCGAGCGGGCGATCGAGCCGGCGATCTGGGTGGTAGCGTCGGGACGTTCGCTGCGGCGAATGAAAGTGTTGCTTGCCGCTGCCGCCGGCCAGCTCTGCCACTGCATGTCGTTGGGGGTGACCGTCTGGCCAAGGCCGATGTCGGATTTGGCGACCAGAACATCGACGGTCTGCAATTGTGCGACCGGTGCTGCTGGGGGCTTGCTATCCGATCCACTCGCAAGATAGGCCGCGACGCCGCCGGCACTGAGGGCGATGGTCAAGACGACAATGCGGGCGATATTCATTACGCTATCTACTGTTACGCTGGGATACTGAACTCTGTCTTGGCCGCAGCCTCTCCCCTAAGGATGACTAAGCAGTAAAAGTATAAGCGGACTTGAGAGCCGAAAAGTTTGCGGACAGCGATGAGGGGATTTGTCCTCATGGTGAACGTAGGGTTATCGTTCGAACCCGCGAAGCGTCCGCCCACCGGTGAACTCCAGGTAGATGAGCAATGGAAGGGTTTGGGCAGCCAAGTCGCAAACAGACTCGAAGTCCCGGCGCGTTGAAATGGTCGGCCAACGGCGCTCGCTGGCGCCACCGCCGCCAAGACTTAACGATTCACCATGCGAGCAAAAGGCGCGAAGACGGCGCATCGCGCCAGTGGTGCAGCGCTATCGCAACGCCATCCGGAGCAGTTCGTCGAGCAGGGCGACCTGCCGTGATGGGGGTAAGGCCCGGTCCGACAAGGCAAAGCCGAGAAAGGCCCAATAGAGAATCTGGGCTCTGGCGCGGGCCACTTTGGCTGAAAGTCCGGCCGCCTGGAGCAAACCTTCCACGTAACTGAGACGGCGGCGGTCGACGGCATGCACCGCTGCACGCGCCGCGGGGTCGATCGTGGCCCAGCTGCGGACCGCGCTTTCGAGCGCCGACCTAGTGCCGAAGGCCTGGCGCAATAGCGCCGGCAAGGCGTTCCGGTCCGGCGAGGCGGCCTCGACAGCACTGATGATCCGCTCTGCAGCAACCTCGCGCCAATGCTTGAGCATGGCCCCGTGAAAGGCCTCGACGTCGGCGAAATGCCAGTAAAAACTGCCGCGCGACACGCCCAGCGCCTTTGCCAGCGGTTCGGCCTTGAGCGCCGTGAAGCCGTCCCTCGCCAGGGCCTTGAGTCCCTGGTCAAGCCAGTCTTTGGCAGAGAGTTGATCGGCCATGACACCTCCTGCGGCAATCTACCATACACTACTGTATTGACAGACGCCAGCAATCCGCCCAACTTGCCATACAGTTGTGTATGGAGAGCGGCCCGATGCGAGATCTGCTGTTGCAATGCTCAGGGCTCGCCGCCATCGCGGTGGCCCTTATCCATGGCGTCCTCGGTGAAACCAGGGTATTTGCCCGCGCGACCATCGAGCCGCCGCGGCTGCGCAACCTGATCCGGCTGTGCTGGCAGATCGGCACGATCGGCTGGATTTGCGGCGGCGTGCTGCTGATCGCAGCGCCCTCGATGACTTCGACCTCGGCGCGGCACTGGATCATCATCACGATGGCCGCGATGTACGGCTTCGGAATGATCGGCAATGCCTGGGTTTTTCACGGCCGGCACTTTGGATGGATGGCGCTCTGCGCCGTCATCGCAATGGCGGCGGCCGGCTACTAACCGCGGAACCGACGCGGTAACCACGATTGATCGATCACAACTACTTAGAACTTCTCTAGGTTAAAGAGGGTCTCTTTGCCCTTGCGGCAACACGCGCCTGTGCCGATTTACAATCTCTCTAAGGTAGATGGGTGTCGTGCGCGCCACGCTTGACCTCTCCGTCCGCGGCTGGAAATACAAACCATGACCACAAACAAACAGACCGCCGCGCGCCAGCAAATGCCGCTGGGGTTGGCCAAGCGCGGCTACTCCGGCGTGATCCATCGCCTCGCCGCCGATGAAGCCTCGTCCGCGCTTTCCGCGATCGAGCTCGAAAGCCGCCTGATCGAACTTGGCTTCGTGGAAGGCGCCAAGGTCGAGGTGGTCCACGAAGGCATCGTCGGCCGCGACCCTATCGCGGTCCGCATCGAGAACGTCACGATCGCGGTACGCCGGCGCGAGGCGATGGCCGTCATTGTCGGCTGACGAAGCGGTAAGGTGCCATGGAAGCCCCGTTATTGCATCTCGCCTTGGTGGGCACGCCCAACAGTGGCAAAACCTCGCTGTTCAACGCCCTGACCGGCGGCCGCCAAAAGGTCGCGAACTATCCCGGCGTGACCGTGGAGCGCAAAGAAGGCTTCTTTGTCACCCCGCTGGGGCGACAGGTATCGGTGGTCGATCTGCCCGGCACCTATTCGCTGCGTGGCCGCAGCCCCGATGAAGAAATCACGCGTGATATCGTGCTTGGGCGCAGCGCGGGTGAAACCCTGCCCGACCTCGTGCTCTGCGTGGCCGATTCCACCAATCTGCGGCTGACCATTCGTCTGGTACTGGAACTCAAGTTGACCGGCCGGCCGTTGATGCTGGTGCTCAACATGTTCGACATCGCCACACGACGCGGCGTCACCGTGGATGTCGCCCCACTGTCCGAGATGTTGGGGATACCGGTCGTAACGTCGATCGCGGTGCGCAAGGGCGGCATCTCCGATCTGCTTTCGAAAACCGACGAGATCGGCAGCCAAGCACCGATTCCCTTGCAGCAAAATCTCTGGCGCCCGCTCACCGTGGCCGAGCTGCGTGCCACCCAGCGCGAGGCCGACCGGATCATTGCGGCGACCATCAGCCTGCCGGCGAGACCCGACACCTGGACCGCACGGATCGATGCCGTGGTGCTGCACCCGGTGGCTGGGCTCGCCATCCTGGCGCTGGTCCTGTTCGTCATGTTTCAGGCGGTGTTCGCGTGGGCGCAGCCGCTGATGGAGCTTTTGTCGTCCGCCTTCGCAGCTTTGGGTCACCTTGTGCACGACACCTTGCCCGCAGGCTTGCTGCAAAGCTTCCTGCAGAACGGCGTGATTTCCGGCGTTGGCAGCGTCATCGTGTTCCTGCCTCAGATCATCATCATCTTCCTGTTCATCCTGCTATTGGAAGATTTCGGTTACATGGCGCGCGCGGCGTTCCTGATGGATCGCATCATGGGCGGCGCTGGCCTGCACGGCCGGGCTTTCATTCCCCTGCTCTCAAGTTTCGCCTGCGCCATCCCCGGCATCATGGCGACGCGGGTGATCGACAATCGCCGCGACAGGCTGACCACCATCCTGATCGCGCCGCTGATGACCTGTTCGGCGCGTATCCCGGTTTACACGCTGATCATTTCCGCCTTCATCCCCGCCGAACAGGTTTGGGGCTGGGTCGATCTGCGAGGCCTGGTGATGTTCGGCCTTTATGCGGCCGGCATTACCAGCGCATTGGGCGTTTCGTTCCTGATCAAGTTTTTCATGTTGCGCGACTACGCGCCGGCGCCGTTCATGCTGGAACTACCCGACTACAAAATGCCGCGCGCCCGTAGCATCGCCATCGGGGTCTATACGCGGGCGAAAATGTTCCTGCAGCGGGCGGGTACCACGATTTTCTCGATGATGGTGCTGATCTGGTTCCTGGCGTCGTTCCCATCCGCGCCCGCAGGCGCCGAGGGGCCCGCCATCAACTACAGCCTGGCCGCCATGATCGGCAGGGCGCTGGAGCCGCTGTTCGCTCCGTTGGGCTTCAACTGGCAGATCGTGGTCGCGCTGATCCCCGGCATGGCGGCGCGGGAGGTCGCGGTCGCCGCGCTGGGCACCGTCTATGCGATCGAGGGCGGCAAGCAAGCCGCCGATCAAATCGGGCAGGTGCTTGCCACCAAGTGGAGCCTGGCGACGGCGCTGTCGCTGCTGGCCTGGTACATCTTCGCCCCGCAATGCGCCTCTACGCTGGCGGTGATCCGCCGCGAAACCGGAAGCTCGAAATGGATGGCGATCACCTTCGCCTATATGTTCGCGCTCGCCTATGCCGCGAGCCTTGCGACCTACAACATCGCCGTCGCGCTCGGCGCCGGTTAGCCACTTCCCCGACGATGCGCCCGGGTTCGATGCCTGCGCAGTTTGTTGGCGTTATCCGGAAGAACTAGAATCGTTCCAGTCTGCAGATTGGAGAGATTCCAGTCGCGCCCTTTCATTTCCGATTCCCAAAATATCTTGCAACGGTAATAGGTGCCCAAGAAGTCGCGGAGCTTTTGATCTCCGCAGATCGGAGGCCTTATGTCGTTGCACCAGTTTCCGCGATTGTCTGTATCGATATTCAACCCGGATCGACTTTCCAGGCAAAAGGCGCTGCTTGCGGCAACCGCGATGTCCATCCTTGTTTGTAGCGGCGCCAGGGCAGCGGACGGTGACGCGAACGAAGCCTTGCTCAAAAAGCTGGAGATGATGGAGCAGCGCATCCAATCGCTCGAAGCTGAACTCAAGAAGAAGCAGACTTCTGCGCCCGAAAAACAAACCGCCCCCGCCGACAAGCCGACCGCTTCCTCCGAAAAGATGCCAAAAAAGGCACCTGCTCCCGACCCGAAAAAAAACGCCAACGCCGTGGTACAGGCGGACCCACCGCAGGACTCACGAGGCAAGCCGTCGCCAAAGACCAAACCACTCGATGTTTCGAGACAACCGTCTGATCTCCCGATTCTCGGGCTGGCGCCTTCGCCCGTGGCAGGACTGAGCATAGGGGCTTACGGCGAAATCAAATTCGGCGCGATGCAAAATCCGGCGGCCAACGGCCGGTGGCAGAACGGCTTCGATGCCGCGCGTTTCGTACTGCTGCCGACCTATGCGATTACCGACAATATCATCTTCAATGCCGAGATCGAGTTTGAGCACGCCGGCTCAGGTTTCGACGCCGATGACAAGCTGCATGGAACGGCCGAGATCGAGCAGATCTGGATTGATTTCAAGATCGTCGATCAATTCAACTGGCGCTCTCCTGGCATCGATCTGGTACCGATCGGTTATATCAATCAACATCATGAGCCGACCCAATTTTACAGCGTCAACCGGCCCGAGCTCTACAACGGCCTTATCCCGTCCACGTTCTTTGCGGGGGCGAGCAGCGTCTATGGCAGGATTGCGGACGGTCTCAGCTATCAGTTCCAGATCAGTACCAGCATCGAGGACTTTGGCGGCGACTTCGGGCTGCGTACTGCAGGGAATGCCGTCCCGGCCTTCCCTGCAGGCTATATGGCCGGCATTGACGGTCTCAACGCGCTCGGTTTCTCCCGCCCAGTGCGCGGTGGATTTGCGCAGCTCAGCGACACCCTCGCCTATGCGGGCAAGCTGGATTTTGCGCCCCCATCTTTGCCCGGCTTTGCCGGAAGCATAAGCGGCTATTTTAGTCCCGACATAACGCCGCGCGGCGCCTATGCGGATACGGGCGCTCTGCTCGGACGCAACAGTGTAGGAATATTCGACGCCGAATTTCGCTACCGCGTGCCTGAGACCGGTCTCGAACTGCGCGGCGAATACGTCCGCGTCGACTTCAGCCATCCGGAGGACCTGCGAGCGAACAACGATACCGACCCCACCAACAATGTCGGCAAGTCGATGTTCGGCGTTTCCGGTGAAATTGCCTATCACGTGCCGCTTGGGACGATCTTGAAAAGCGACTGGGAGGCGGTGCCGTTCTATCGCTACACGTACGAGAATCTGCAGACTGGCGGATTTGCCGGAACCGACACAAATATGCCAACCGGCGCTGGCCAGCGCCAATTCCACACCGCGGGCTTTGCGATCTTCCCGTCCCCCAAAGTGGTACTGAAGGCGACTTATCAGAGGGTGATCGACAGGAGTATCGCCGGCGCTCTTTCGGACTCGTTTCTTGGCGGCGTCGGGTTTTTCTTTTGAACGCGACGGCTACGCGCTTGTGGGACAGCCGCAGGGGCATCGGCAAAGGTCGTGCGGCGGTTGATTGGAAATACCGGGAACTAAGGTGAATGATGACGCAATGGGTTCGATATACACTGCCGGCAGCAGCAATCGTGTCGATCGCTTCGCCTTCCTATGCGATGCAGTATCTTTCGATTGAAGAGGCGCAGAAGCAGGCATTTCCGTCGGCAACGCATTTCACCGAAGTGCAGGCGGGACGGGTCTGGAAAGCCGAAGCCGGTGGACGCGTCGCTGGCTTTTTCATCTTCGATCGGGTGGTTGGAAAGCACCTTTATATCGACTACGCGGTGGCGCTGACACCAGGCGGGGCCGTGCACAGCGTCGAGATTCTGCAATACCGGGAGTCCTACGGGGGCGAGATCAGAAGCCCGAGCTGGCTCGCGCAGTTCGTCGGAAAGACAAGCGGCAGCGCGCTCAAGATCAACGGCGATATCAGAAATATCGCCGGCGCGACCCTGTCATCGACGCATGTCACCGAAGGGGTGAAGAGAGTATTGGCAGCCTATGGCAATCGCCTCCGATAAAATACGCCGCGCCAGACCGCTGCTTGGCACCTTCGTCGAGATCGAGGCCGCGGGGGCGGTCAAATCCGACATCAACGCGGCCATCGATGCGGCGTTCGAGGCTGTCGCCGGTGTCCACCGCCTGATGAGCTTTCACGAGCCGGACAGCGACGTCAGCCGTCTCAACCGAGAAGCCTCTGTTAGGCCGGTCAGCGTTCATGCCTGGACGTTCCAGGTCCTGGAAGCAGCCGTTGAGATGCATCGCCGGTCAAACGGCATTTTTGATATCTCTGTCGCACCGGCGTTGCAGACCATGGGATTTCTGCCTCGGGTAAACGACGATGCTCCGGTCGACGAAAATGCGCGGCCACTTGATGCAATCCAATTGCTGGAAGGTCGAAGGGTCCGTTTTCGAGATGCTAACATCAGGATCGACCTAGGGGGAATCGCAAAAGGCTTCGCGGTCGATCGGGCGCTGGAGATTTTGCGCGGATTCAGCGCAGCCAGCGGCCTGGTGAATGCCGGCGGCGATCTCGCCGCGTTTGGACTCGAGCTGCAAACGATACATATTCGTCATCCGCGCGATCCCCGCCGCTTGATCTGCAGTGTCGAGGTCACCGATCAAGCGCTGGCCTCGACGGCGCGCCGCTTCGATCCCTTTCAATCCACGGATACGGTGGGCTCAGCGGTCATCGATCCCGGTAGCCGCAAGCCGGCCCAGGCCATCGTCGGGGCCACCGTACGCGCCTCTTCTTGCCTGATTGCCGACGCGCTGACGAAAATTGTGATGATTGCCGGAACCGACGCAACCGAATTGCTTGAGCACTACAATGCAAGTGCGCTACTGATTTCGACGGACGGCGACGTTCAGATCACCCCTGACTGGCAACACGCAGTGTACCTTGCGGCTTAAATCTTCATTCCGCTTCGCGATCTATGCGGCTTTCGCGGTCCTGCTCCTGACAGGCGTCGGTTGGCTTCTGGCGGATTGGCAAAAGGATATTTCCGGCGACGAGTTCTGGCAGCAGAGCGTAGCGTATTTGCTGATGGTGCATGGTGGTGCCGCAATGGTGACCCTGTTGGTGCTGGGTGCCCTCATCCCGGTACATGTAATGCGCGCCTGGCGGAGCCGAAAAAATCGCGCTTCAGGATCGGCCATGGCCACGTTCAACGCGATACTGATCGCAACCGCGTTTGGGCTTTATTACCTAGGATCGGAAACGTTGCGGCCGTGGATGAGCTGGATCCACATCGCCGCCGGGTTTTCCCTGTCGCTCTGGCTTCCCGTTCATATTTTCTTGGGCAGACGGGCGTTGCGGTAACGTTGCCAGCGGCCTGATTACTGCAACCCGGTGTCGCCGCTGGTGCGCTTCTTGGCGAGATCCATTTCGGTGACCGCGATCAGAATTTCCGCGCGGGTTTTCAGATCGGGCGCCTCCAACATGGCCTGTTTTTCCGGCGGGCCGTAGGGCGACATCATCGCAAGCGCGTTGACCAGTGCCTCATTGGGCGCACTCTCGACGCCTTCCCAATCGACCTTGAGATTGTTGGCCTTGAGAAAATCCGTCAGCACGTCGAGCAAGGCCTCGCGATCGACCGCCTCCTCGCCCTTGCGGGCGGTGAAATCGTCGAGGTAGGGAAAGTAATCCACCTTGCATTGCCGATACTGGGTCAGCACCGTCATTTCCTCGATCACCTTGAAGCGCGAGATGCCGGTGAGTTCGAGGATGTAGCGGCCGTCCCCGGCCTCGGCGAGCTGGGTGATGCGGCCGACGCAGCCGACGCGAAAAAGCTTCGGATGGGCCTCGTCCGGCGAGTGGGAGACGTCGGGCTGGATCATGCCGATCAGGCGATGACCATCGCGAAATGCGTCGTCTACCATCGCCAGATAACGCGGCTCAAAGATATTGAGCGGCATCTGCCCGCGCGGCAGCAACAGCGCGCCGGGTAGCGGAAACACCGGGATCACCTCAGGAAGGTCGCCGGGTCCGCGGTATTCAGCATTGATCGGCATTTTGCAGTTCCGGTGCTGGCCTCTGGGGCATCAGGTTTGGCGCCTATGATGTGGCAGGTCAGCCCACGCAATTTGGGTTAACCCGATTGCGCGGCAAAACCGACGCCCATCCTCGCAGAACAAGACTTATGCAAACAAAATCGTCGACAGCCGCTTTCGTCCCTCAACCGTGGCCTCGTCGGCCGGGCCCCACGCGTCGAAAAATTGCACCAGCTGCTTTCGGGCGCCGTCGTCGTTCCATTTGCGGTCACGCTTGACGATTTCGAGCAACTGATGCGTAGCCTCGGTGCGCTTGCCGCTGGCGTTGAGCGCGGTCGCAAGATCGAATCGTGCCTGATGATCGAGCGGGTTTGCGGCGACTTTCTGTTCAAGTTCGGTCACCGGACCGAGCGCCTTGGCCTGTTCGGCAAGATCAATCGATGCCTGCACGGCCTTCACCGCCGCATCGCCGCGCTTCGATTCCGGCACCATGGCCAGCGTCTGCTTGGCCTGCTCGATGGCGCCGGTCGCGACGTAGCATTTTGCGAGCCCTGCCAGGGCTGCAATATTGGTGGCGTCGGCCGCCAGCACCTCGGCGTAGATCGAGGCGGCAGTGGCGGGATCGCCCTCGGCCAGAACGGTTTCGGCCTCTTTCAGGATTTCCGCGACGTTGGGCTCGCCCGGCATGCTCGCGGTCAGCTTGTTGATGAAGGCGGTGACCTGGCTTTCCGGCACCGCACCCATGAAACCATCGGCGGGTTGGCCATTGGCGAACGCGATCACGGCCGGGATCGACTGGATTCCCATCTGGCCGGGTATCGTCGGATGTTCGTCGATATTCATCTTGACCAGCTTGACCTTGCCTTTGGCTGCACGAACCGCCTTTTCGAGGATCGGCGTGAGCTGGCGGCAAGGGCCGCACCACGGCGCCCAGAAGTCGATCAGCACTGGCTGGCGCTTTGACTCCTCGATAACGTCCTTCACGAACGTCTGGGTGGTCGTCTCCTTGATCAGATCGGGCGCTGCCTGCGGCGCCGGTCCACTGCCCTGCTCTACTATCGTCACGGGATCCTCGCCTGATGTCCTGTAAATGGGGCCATGCTAGCACGGCCCGGCGTCACGGTTCAGAAGTTCACTTAACCCAAATGGCGGTTTGACCGGAAATTTCAATTGGTTCCCGGGTCGGCTGAGCCCACTCCTGCAAAAGCCCGGTGAGCCGCAGACTGCCATTGCGCCATGTTGGCCGTTTTGCCGCGGGTCCAGCCTGAAGATCGGGCAAAAGAGCTTTGGCGGCGATTTGCATGCCATTCCGGCCAATTTCGGCCCATTACCCTCGCAGATCGTGTCATTCGGCTGTCCGAGGGCACGTGCCGGCTGTTGCATTCGAGGGCCGCATTTGGCATAGCTCTGCCCGTTGTCGGCGATCACGCGTCGTCAATCTCTCGGATGCGGGTGTAGCTCAGGGGTAGAGCACGACCTTGCCAAGGTCGGGGTCGAGGGTTCGAATCCCTTCGCCCGCTCCAGATT
>DASQOU010000387.1:0-3867 GCA_035644295.1 Bradyrhizobium sp. | reverse complement strand
CACACGTAGATCGCGCTCGCCCTTGACGGCAAACCGGCCGCCGCCACCATCGCAAGTCCGGTGATGCCGACCGTGATGTTCATGATCAGCATCGACTGCGTACGGTCAGCGCCGCCGCGTAGCAGCGCATTCCAGCTTGCGTGCAGGAACGCGGACGATAGCACCAGCACGATGGAAAAGGGGGTCAGCAAAGCCGGATCATTTATTGTGTCGGTACTCGGCGCGCGCGGAGTAAAGCACGGCGGCCGACGATCCCCATTACTGCTCGAACGCGGCTTTCAGGCGGTTGAGCTGGGGCACCAGCGGATTGCCAATCGGGGCGCGTTCGGTGGCCGGCGCATGGATCGTCGCATCGAGCCGTCGCACTTTGGTCTGCAGGGCCATCGAGCGGGCGATCAGATCCTGCAATTGCCGGGGCAGCTTTTCGATCATCTCCTCGGGGCCGGGATCGGCGGCCGAGAGCTTGACCTTGGTTTTTTCGCGATTGGCCTGGGTCAGCGTCATCTCGCCTTCCTTCACCGCGCGATGCAGCAACAGCCACGACGCCAATTGCATCAGCCGGGTGGTCAGGCGCATGCTTTCGGTTGCGTAGGTAAGGCTGACGGAACGATCGAGCGCCTTGGCCTGGGCGCGGCCGGCCCCATCGAGGTAGGCGGCGGTTTCCTCAACCAGGTCCATGCCTTCGCGGAACAGGGTTCCGAATGCCGCCGAATTGGTCAACCGCTCGCTGAATTGTACGAGCGCGGTTTCGCCTTGCGAACGGTCTGACATCGTTAACGCCTCACGCCACTGTAACACCCCCGGCTTGGCCGCAGACTTGGCAGCCGGATTATGATGAACAAATCATTGCGCGCCCTCAGGCCGAAGTCCAGCCGCAAGCGCTTTTATGGTTTCCAGCTGGTGGGGTGAGGGAGAGCGAAGACGCCCCAAAAAAAGAGCCGCCGTTTCCGGCGGCTTTTGAAGTTGATAACAGGGAGGCGTCAAACAGAGTGGACAGGAGCCACTCGGTGTCCAAACGAGGACGGCTTAGTCATAAGCGAGAAAGCTTAATCAATCGTAAACGAGCGATTTTTTTCAGCGTTCGTTAGCCATGTCGGCCATTGGCCGAGTTGCCCCATTCGTGCCCCGGATGTTGCGCAGCGCGCGAGCGGTGCGCTGCTGATCCGGGGCCCAGCTCGCTTAATCTAGTGCGGGTCCCGGTTCTGCGAAGCATCGCCATAGTGCGTCGCAGACGCGCGTGAACGCGTTTTATGGCGCTGCATCGCACCCGGAACACGAGCCCTGGACGTCGCTACGACTTGAAGAAACTGTCGGCCGCTTGCTTCGAAGCGCGCTTTTTGGCCGCGGCCGCTTGCAACCGCTCGATCTCGGAGGTCATCAGCGCGATCCGCTCGGTGAGCTCCTCGACCGACAGGAGCGAGAGGTCCTGCCCGATCTCGTGGGTGATCTTCTTTCTCGGCTTGTTGTCGTCGTCCTCGATGGCCATGCGCCCTGCTCCGTGCTCGAAGGCAGCGAACCGGTTGCCAGCCACAACGCCGCTGGCTAATCAGATGCCTCGTTCATCCGGAAAATCGGTTCCCACTTTTCCGGATCATGCTTTATCGCTTGGCCAAGGACAAATCATGGAAAAACTGCCCGTCCAAATGACCGTCATCGGCATCAGCAAGCCCGGCGGTCCGGAAGTGCTGTTGCCGGAAACCCGCAACGTGCCGGCGCCGGGGCCGAGCGAAATCCTGATCAAGGTCGAAGCCAGCGGCGTCAACCGCCCCGACGTCGCCCAGCGATCCGGCGCCTATCCGCCGCCGCCAGGGGCCAGCGATTTGCCCGGCCTTGAGGTTGCCGGTGAGGTCGTCGCCGTCGGCCCCGGCGTGACAAAACACAAGCTCGGCGACAAGGTGATGTCGCTGGTGGCCGGCGGCGGTTATGCGCCCTATTGCATCGCGCAAGATGCCCAGGCGATGGGGGTGCCACAGGCTTTGTCGATGCTCGAAGCCGGCGCAACTCCGGAAACGTTGATGACGGTCTGGCACAACGTGTTCGAGCGCGGCGCCTTGAAACCAGGCGAGACAATTCTGATTCACGGCGGCTCCTCCGGCATCGGCACCATGGCGATCCAGCTCGCCAAGGCCTTCGGCTCAAAAGTGGTCGTCACCGTCGGATCGAAGGAAAAGGCCAGTGCCTGCCTCAAACTCGGCGCCGACCACGCCATCAATTACAAGACCGAGGACTTCGTTGCAGCCGTCAAGAGCGCGACGTCAGGGACGGGTCCCAACGTCATTCTCGACATGGTCGGCGGCGACTACATCGAACGTAATTACGACGCGGCCGCGATCGACGGACGCATCGTCCAGATCGCGTTGCTTGGCGGGCCCAAGGCCACCGTCAATTTTGCCAAGCTGATGGTGAAAAGGCTGCACCACACCGGCTCGACGCTGCGGCCCCGTAGTAATGCGGACAAGGCGGCGATGGTCGCGGCGATCGAGGCCAAGGTGATGCCGCTGCTGCGCGAAGGCCGCGTCAAGCCCCTGATCGACAGCACTTTCGCGCTGGAAAAGGCGGCGGACGCGCACCGGCGCATGGAGACCAGCGAACATATTGGCAAAATTGTGTTAACGCCTTAACGCTGGCGCACGATAGCCGGCCGGAAACCCTTTGATTTCCTTCGCATTCATGTCATTTATCCCGCAGCGTCGGGCGACAGGGCCTCGCCCGCAAACGATGTTGATCGCGGAGAACCGACATTGCGTCTGATCAGGTGCCTTGCGCCGACTAGTGCCCACTTTCCGAAGTTCGCACTCCGTCGCTGCACCCACATTTCGCGAACTTCGGAAAATCATGGGCACTAGCAAACATATCATTCGAGTGCCGCTTCTCGATTTGAAGTCCCTGGTTCGGACTCGCCGCTTGCGCTGCAGGGACTTCAAATCGGCGGCACTTGCGCTGGGCCTCATGATGTTTGCGGCCGCGCCGCCGGCCCGCGCCATCGACGCCGTCAGCGTCCGCGGCGACGCGCCCGCGATCGACTTGACCGCGGTGCTTGATCATCAACGCAGCGACTCCGACCGCATCCAGGTCTCCACCGCGCCGGGCACCGACGGCATCGTCCGCCGCATCGAAGTCCGTGCCCGCGAAGGCGGCCAGAACTGGGTGGTATTCGCGCTCGCCAACAATACCGACGACCAGCTCGACCGCCTGATCGTTGCACCTCACTATCGCATCGTGTCGTCAGGGCTGTTGTGGCCCGATCTCGGATTATCACGCATCGCAACTATCACGCCGTCGACCGGCGACCGTCCGGAGCGGCAGGAAAGTGCGACCGCGGACATTTTCCGCATCACGCTCGATCCCGGCGCCGTCATCACCTTCGTCGCGGAATTGCGCACCGATAAATTGCCGCAGCTCTATCTGTGGGAGCCCGACGCCTACAAAGACAAGGTCAACTCCTTCACGCTGTACCACGGCATCGTGATCGGCATCTCCGGCCTGCTGGCGCTTGTGCTGACCATTCTGTTCGTGGTCAAGGGCAGCATCATGTTTCCCGCCGCCGCCGCACTGGCATGGGCGGTGCTGATTTATATCGGCGTCGATTTCGGTTTCTGGGGCAAGGTGCTCGACATGTCGAACAATGCCGAGCGGGTCTGGCGCGCCGGCGGCGAAGCGATCCTTGCCGCGACGCTGCTGGTGTTTTTATTCGCCTATCTCAATCTTTCCCGCTGGCACGTGCGGTACTCCCACATCACGGTCGGCTGGCTCGCCTTCCTCGGTTCGCTGGTGGCGCTGGCGCTGTTCGATCCCGCGGTCGCTTCCGGCATCGCGCGGATCTCGCTGGTGCTGATCGCCTTCGCGGGCTTCGCCCTGATCGTCTAT
>DASQOU010000386.1:0-18275 GCA_035644295.1 Bradyrhizobium sp. | reverse complement strand
CTGCGCAATGGTTTTAACGGCTTCCTTCGGGCTCTCCCCGGTGACCGGGCTTTCTTGCCACCGTCATCCCCAAGAAGCTTTGCTTCTCGAGAACTTGACACCAGCGTCGGGGCGTCAGGACCACACGACTTCGCCGTCCGCGGAAACGCGCCCTCGTCAGAAGCGTGCCCCGCGTCCACCGCATCCCGCACCCAACGTCGTGACGATGCGCAACGCCCCTCCTGCGGGGTACGGGAAGGGACTAGATATACACCGGATTTGCATTTCGGAAAAACAGAAATATTTTTTCGAAAGGGGCTGGACAAATGGGCTGGACGCAAAGTCACGGACGGCACCCGACGGGCAAATCAGTTGGCACAGCCAAGAGGCGCCCGTCAGCGAAGCAATCCATAAGACAACAAGAAAGCCAGAATGGATTGCTTCGTCGCGGAGCCTGTCATCGGGCGCGCATTCGCGCGACCCGTTGGCTCCCTTGCGCAAACCCTTTGCGTTTGTCGCAGGCAATGACGATCACGTCACACGCATCCCTGTTGGCTAATCCGCCCTACCCGCTATGGTGTCTTCAGCCTTCGCCGCAACTGACCCGAGAGTGGATACAGCAAAATGTTCGTTTCGTTCTTCCCCCGCCCCAAGCCGTTCTTTCTGTCGGCCATCATCTGGACGGCGCTTTCGATGGCGTTTTGGTACAGCTATGCGAGTGACTTGGTGGCGTTGACGGCTCCCGAAATCATCGAGGTAGCGCGATTTTGGTCGGCGCCATCGCTGTGGTTCCACCTCTATTTCGCGATCAGCGTGGCGGTCTTCGCCGGTTTCTGGATGATGCTCGCACCGCACCCCTGGGCCGTATGGTCGATTATCGGTTCCGCGTTGATCCTGTTCACCTCTTACTTCCAGGTTCAGGTCAGCGTCGCCCTCAACGACTGGCGCGGGCCATTCTATAACCTCATCCAGGCGGCGCTTACGAAACCGGGGTCCGTCACACGCGAGGAGTTGTACGCCGTAATTCTTACTTTCGCGAGCATCGCAACGGTCGCGATCGTGGTCGTTGTGCTGACGCGGTTCTTCGTCAGCCATTACATCTTCCGCTGGCGCACGGCGATGAACGATTTCTATGTCGCCAACTGGCCGCGTCTGCGCGCCATCGAGGGCGCCTCGCAGCGGGTGCAGGAAGACACCATGCGGTTTGCGACCATCATGGAAGGACTTGGCGTCAATCTCATCAGTGCCGCGCTCACGCTGTTGGCATTCTTGCCGGTTCTGGTCAAACTTTCCAGCAATATCCCCGAGCTGCCACTGGTCGGATCGATCCCCTACCCGCTGGTTTTTGCCGCGGTGATCTGGTCGGTGTTCGGAACTGGCCTTCTCGCGCTGATTGGAATTCGCCTTCCTGGGATCGAATTCTTCAACCAGCGGGTCGAAGCCGCCTATCGCAAGGAGCTTGTGCTCGGCGAAGATGATCCAACTCATGCCAGCCCGCCGACGCTTTCGATGCTGTTCGCCAAAATCCGCCACAACTACTTCCGCCTTTATCTGAACTTCATGTACTTCAATGTAGGCCGCTACGTTTATCTGCAGACTGACGTCATCTTTCCTTATATTCTTCTGGTGCCGACGATCGCCGCCGGCAAGATTACGTTCGGCCTACTGCAACAAATTCTGAACGCGTTCGAACAGGTCAGACACGCGTTTCAGTATCTCGTCAATTCGTGGAGCACGATCGTCGAACTGATTTCCATCTATAAGCGATTGCGCGCCTTCGAGGCCAAGATCGGGGGCGAGCCCCTGCCCTCGATCGAGACACGGACGGAGCCGATGTCGTTGTGATGGCCGCCTTCATTTTCCGATCGTCATTGCGAGCCAACGGGTCGCGCGAATGCGCGCCCGATGACGGGCTCCGCGAAGCAATCCAGCTACAGCAAGATCGCCAATGGATTGCTTCGTCGCTTGCGCTCCTCGCAATGACGACAACGTGACGCGCCCGACTCGGATGTAAACACCACGCCTTCGCAACCGAAGGGCGCAGGCACAAAGCGGTGGTGTGGTCGGTTCGTTCCCTGCCTCTAATCCTGGTGGTGTTGCATGCGGCCGAAAGCGCGGCTGTAATCTTGCGCCATGAGCACGAAGTCTCGCCAATCGATCTTTGGCGGCCCGATCATGGGCGCGAAAATCCGCGCTACGCACGCGCGCGAGGTCGCCAACAAGGCGCTTCGCGAGGCCGACCGCGCGGAAGCGGAAGCCTGGTCGATCCGGATGGAGGGCTATGGCGGACCCGCTCAGCCGTCGCCGACGATCGCGCAATGCCTCCATGGCGGGCTCGGCTGGCTCGAGGTGGAATGCAACCGCTGCAAGACCCGCGCAAGCCTGCCGCTCAACGCGATCCGCCGGCCGCGCGACACGCCGCTCTGGAAGCTCGAGGCTTCGCTGAAGTGCCGGTCATGCCGGAGGGGCCGCTATGCGCCGCCGGTGCATATGATCAAATTGACGGAAGCGCGGGAGATCACGCCCTATCTATGGGTGCATCCGGACGAGGAGCGGTGAGCTGGGTCATCGGCCCGATATTACTTCATCGCGCGGAGCGTATTGTCACGTACACCGCGTACGTCACGCCCGCCTGATCACAACAATTTTTCTGTTCTGTCGCGCCTTCCTTGCAACCGCCCGTGCCCGGTTGCAGTTGGTTCATGAGCCGATATTGGTGAACGATCGGGTGCAGGAGGTTTTAATGACTAAACAGCTTCTCGCAGGCGCAATGGCCGTGGCTCTCGCAGCAGGTATGACGACCAGTGCGATGGCCTTTGACCGTGGCGGCGATGGCAGCGTTGCCGCCAGGAACGGCAGTAGATTCGCTGGCGTCCGCGGCTTTTCAGGATACCGTCATGGCTGGAGCGGCCGGCGCTTTGTCGGCGACCATGGCGGCCGGGATTACGGCCCCACCTATTATGAAGGCGTTGCGCCCTTCGGCCGTCTTGTCGGGCCACCCGTCAAGGGCGGATCGACCTTCTTCGTCGGCTGGTAAAACACGCTGCCATCGCGGCGCGCGCGCAGATCACGGCATTTGGGTCATCCGGACGAGGAGCGGTGAGGCACTCACGTTGCCGCATGAGCCAACGGGTCGGTGCAAGCACCGCCGCTGACAGGCTCCACGATATGCGGGAATAGAACAAGCAAGGCCACACCCGTTGTTCGCCGTATGATGTTACTACTATGCTCCGTATTTGTGGATATTGGCGACTATTGTGGCTGTTGCCGGCTCCTCCTAAACATTCTTTAATTTCGGTTTGCCGTCAGCCTGAGATAGATTTCAGTCATCGGCTGGCGACTCAGTAGCTGTGGACCACCAACGATGGTCCGCAAGGTACGTGGTTTCCGGCGGGTGCACCTGCGGCGAGGTGTTGTGTGCTGCCAAGCGCGACACCTCGCCGTATCATTGCTTTTGCGGCCGTTACGGCCGTGGCCGGAGCCGCTCGTCCGGCGGAGCAATTTCGGTGACAAGATCGCGAATCAGGGCTTTCTTCGGCAACGGCGCCAGCGCCATCACGCCTTCCTTCAGCCGCACCGTGCAGGCGTAGTCGACCTTGCCGTCGATCAGCATCATGCATTCCTTGCAGGCGTTGGCATTGATGCAGGAGAATCGAAACCCCAGCGACGGATCGGTCTCGCAGCGCAGCGCGCGCAAGCCGTCGAGCACGGACTGGCCGGGCTCGAAGGTGACTTCGAAGTTTTCGATGCGTGGCGGCTCGCCGGGCACACCGCGCTGGACGGCGAGCGTCGCCTTCATGCCGCAACCCTCCCGGTTGAGGGCGCAACGCGGCCGAGCTTGAGTTCGTTGTTGCGTGAAAGCGCCACGATCTGATTGACGCACCATGCGTCATCGAGACCCGGATGATCCTCGCGCTGATGCGCGCCACGGCTTTCGTTGCGCGCAAGCGCCGGCACCGCGACCGATTGCGCGACCAGGAGCATATTGCGCAGGTCGAGCCAGTCGACCAGTACGGGATCGAACGCGGATGCCGACGAAAACGGGACCTCGCCGATTTCATTTTTCAATCGAGCGATCGCCTGCAACGCCGATTGCAGCTTTGCTCGGGTGCGGAATGGCCCGACCTCGTCGGCCATCAGCGCCTTCAAGTCTCTTATCACTGCCGCCGGGTTGGGCGCGTCGCGGCGCACGGCGCCGCGCAACAGATCGAGCGCCGACTGAGTAGCCTGCGCGGACCAGAGCGAAGAAGTGCTTTTCAGCGCATGCCGCGCGGCGTTGTGACCGGCACGTGCGCCGAACACCAGCGCTTCGGTGATCGCGTTGCCCGAGAGGCGGTTAGCGCCACCGGCGCCGCCGACCGCCTCGCCACAGGCATAAAGGCCGGGCACAGCGGTACGCAGCGTCGCGTCGACCCGCACGCCGCCCATGTGATAATGCGCGATCGGCGCGACTTCGACCGGGCGTTTGGCAAGATCGATGCCATTGGCGGCGAGCCGGTCCACCACGGGGCCGAAGGCGCGACGGATCTCGGCCTCGGGCACGTGCTGGAAACTGAGGTAAGCGCCGCCGGCGGGGCTGCCGCGGCCGGCCTCGACTTCCCTGGTGATGGCGTAGGTCGCAAGATCCCGCGTCAGGACGTAACGGCCGTCGCTGCGGGTATCCTGCGTCGCATAGTCCTGCTCGAATTCCCGCATCTCGGCATTGAGCAGCTTGCCGCCGAGCTTGTAGCGGAACGGATCCCACATGATCGGGTCCATGCCGACCAGCCTCGGCGCGAGATGACCGATGGGAAAGAACTGCACGAACTCCATGTCGATCAGTTCGGCGCCGGCGCGCAGCGCCAGCGCATAACCGTCGCCGCCCATATTGGCGGAGGCGCTGTTGCGCCGGTACAGCCCGGTCAATCCGCCGGTCGCGATCACCACGGCCTTGGCCGCGAGTGTAACGGCTTCGCCGGTCGGCAGATGCAGCGCGGTGGCGCCGCAGGCCACACCGTCGCGAAGCGCGATATCGACGACCACAAGCTCGCCGATGCGGCGGATGCCGTTCACCAGATTGAGCTGCGCGCGCAAAGTGCGCGACACCGCTGGGCCCGTAGAGAGAAAATCGACATAGGCGCAGCGCGGCCGGTCGTGGCCCGGCGCCTGAGCCTGCTTGATGTGGCCGTCCTCGCGCGCCCAGCCGACCTTCCAGCCGTCCATCTCGTGCAGCCGATGCGGCCCGTCCTCGCACAATAGCGCGGCCAACGGCTGGTCGCACAGACCGCGGCCGGCGGCGAGCGTATCGGCGAGATGATGCTCCCAGTGATCCGGTGTCTGCTCGGAAAGGGCGGCGGCGACCGTCATCTGCGCCATGACGGTGGCGCCGCCGCGCCCGATCAGGCTGCGGTCCGCCAGCACCACGGCCACACCCGCCCGTGCGGCCTCAAGCGCGGCGTACATGCCGGCGCCACCGGCGCCGATCACGAGCACGTCGGTCTCGATATGCGCCGGTGCGGCGGCGCCGTTGTTTCCTGGTGTCGTCATGATCGTTCCGATGTCGCGCGCTCGCGTTCGATCAGGAGCTGCGCCGCAACCGCCGCCGCGATGATGCTGGGCTCCTTGCCGCGGATGTCGGGCAGTCCGATTGGACAGACCAGCCGCGCAATCTGTGGCTCGGAGATGCCGAGTTTTTGCGCCTGACTTGCAAATCGCGCCCGCTTGGTGGCGGATCCGATCAAGCCGACGAAGCCAAGGTCCACTCGGCGCAGCGCCGCCGCCGCGATCGAATAATCGAGCGGATGCGAGTGGGTCATGATCAGGGCGAAGGCGCCGCGCGGGGCGGCGTCGATCTCGCGCTCGGGCGCGTCGGTCCTCACAATCGTGACGTTGGCCGGCACGTGGCCTGGAAACTGATCGGCCCGGCTATCGATCCAGCGCACCGAAAACGGAAGCTGCGACAGCGCAAGCACGACCGCGCGGCCGACATGGCCTGCCCCAAAAAGCAGGACCGTCTTGCGCGCTTCGCCGAACCTCTCCACGAACCGCTGCTTGCTGCCTTCTGCCATATCCTTACCGCCAACCTCGCCATCCCGGATGTCCCGCGCGATGCGGCCTTGCTCCGTCATGCGGCTCAAGGTGACAAAGGGGCCGGCCTCCTCGGCGGCCGCAAGTTCGCGCACCCTGTCGAGATCGCCGGCATCAAAGGTCTCGATCAGGGTGGTCACCGACCCGCCGCAACATTGGCCGAGATTAGGACCCAGCGGCCAAACCCGCACTGATGCCGCAGGGGTTTCCTCCGACAGCGCGGCCTCCGCCACGGCCAGCGTTTCGTATTCGAGACGGCCGCCGCCGATGGTTCCGAAAAAGCCAGCGTCCTTCTGCACCACCATCCGCGCGCCGACCTCGCGGGGCGCCGAGCCCTCCACCTTGATGATGCTGACCAAGGCAGCGCGGCGGTGCTTCTCAAGCGATTCCTGGATACGTCGCCACACCAGTTGCATTCAAGTCGGCCCGTTCGATCGTGATGTGATCAAGTTGAATCGCATCACGATCTCATCTCTCTGTTTGAGCATGATCTCCGCGCAAACGCCACGCGTTTGTCGCGAGGAAAAACCGGTTCCCACTTTGCGCTAGCGCGGCCCTTCGGGTCCGGATCATGCACTGGGGATGCCGTGGCCATTTGCCAATGCCGCCGCCGCATCGAAGGTTCCTACCGCTTTCAGAATCGATTCCGGCGTCGCCGGCGCGTCCAGCAACACGGGTTGGCCCGGATGGACGGAATGGATCGCGTCGGCGATCGCCGCGAATACCGAAGTCGCCAGCATCAATGGCGGTTCGCCGACGGCTTTCGAGCGGTAGATGGTCGGCTCCTGGTTTTCGTTGTCGAACAGCGCGACGCGGAAATCATCCGGCACGTCGGAGGACACGGGAATCTTGTAGGTCGAAGGCGCATGCGTCAGCAGACGGCCGTCGGCGTCATAGACGAGTTCTTCGGTGGTCAGCCAGCCCATGCCCTGCACGAAGCCGCCCTCGATCTGACCGATGTCGATCGCCGGATTAAGCGACCGGCCGACATCGTGCAGGATGTCGACGCGCTCGACCTTCATTTCGCCGGTCGTGACATCGACGATGACCTCGCTGCAGGCAGCACCATGGGCGAAGTACAAAAATGGCCTGCCCTTGGCCTTGGCGCGGTCCCAATGCAGCTTTGGCGTCTTGTAAAAGCCGGCCGCGGAGAGATGGATACGCGCGCCATAGGCGCGCTTGGCGAGCTCCCCGAAGGAGACGCTCTCGTTGCCGATGAAAACCTGGTCGTCGCGAAATTCGATCAACTCCTCCGACACGTTCCAGGCGGTGGCGGCGAACTGCGTAAGCCGCGCCTTGATTTCGCGGCAGGCGATTTGCACCGCCATTCCATTCAAGTCGGTTCCGGCGGACGCTGCCGTGGGCGAGGTATTCGGCACCTTGTCGGTCGATGTCGCGGTGATGCGCACGCGCTCAAGGCCGATGCCGAATTCTTCGGCGGCGATCTGAGCTACTTTTTGAAACAGGCCCTGGCCCATTTCGGTGCCGCCATGATTGAGATGAACCGAACCATCCTGGTAGACGTGAACCAGGGCGCCAGCCTGATTGAGGATGGTGAGCGTGAAGGAAATGCCGAACTTCACAGGCGTCAGCGCGATCCCGCGCTTGAGAATCGGCGACGAGGCGTTGAATTTCGCGATGTCGCTCCTGCGGCTGCGGTAATCCGAGGTCCGCTCCAGTTGCTCGATCAGCCGTTGGATCACGTCGTGGTCTTCCACCGTCTGGCCGTAGGGCGTGACGTCACCGCCGCCGCGGTAGAAATTGGCCTTGCGCACATCGAGCGGATCGCGGCCGAGGTGGTGGGCGATGGCATCGATGACGCGCTCGATCGCGAGCACGCCCTGCGGCCCGCCGAAGCCGCGGAACGCGGTGTTGGAGACGGTGTCGGTTTTGACGCGCTTTGAATGAATCCGAAACGCCGGCAAGAAGTAGGCATTGTCGGCGTGGAACATCGCGCGGTCCACGACGCCGCCGCTGAGGTCGGCGGAACATCCACAGCGCGCGGCAAGCTCAAGATTGACGCCATCGATGACGCCGCGGGTGTCGAAGCCGACCGACCAGTCGACCCGAAAATCATGCCGCTTGCCGGTCATCATCATGTCGTCGTCGCGGTCGAGACGCAGCTTGCATGGCCGGCCCGTCGCGTGTGCGGCGAGAGCGGCGATCGCGGCCCATTGCGTTGCCTGGGTTTCCTTGCCGCCGAAGCCGCCGCCCATGCGGCGTACCTGGCAAGTGACATAGGAGTCGGCGACGCCGAGCACGCGCGCCACCACGTGCTGGACTTCGGAAGGATGCTGGGTTGATGAATGGACCAGCATGTCTTGGTCCTCGCCCGGTATGGCGAAGGCGACCTGGCCTTCGAGATAAAAGTGCTCCTGACCGCCGATGTGGAAAACGCCGTTCAAGCGGTGAGGCGCCTTGGCGATGACCGCGTCGGCATCACCGCCGACAAGAGCGTAATCGGGCAGCACGGTCTCCCCGGAGCCAAGACCCTGCTCGACGGTGACATTCGCTCTCTCGCGCTCGATATCGATGACAGCAAGCGTTGCCGCGCGACGCGCGATATCGCGCGTGGTTGCGATGACGGCGAAGATCGGCTGGCCGTGAAACATCACGCGCTCGGTGGCGAACGCCGGCTCATCGGCATGGGTGGGCGAGATATCGTTTTTACCGGGAACATCGTTGCCGGTAATGACGGCGTGGACTCCGGGGAATGCGCGCACCGGGCCGAGATCAAGCCGGATGATGCGTCCCCGCGCCGCCGGCGAGCCGCCGATCGCCACATGCAGCGTCCCTTCCGGTTCAAGCATGTCGTCGATGTAGTCAGCGGCGCCTTGCACATGCTTGAACGCGCTGTCGTGCGGCATCGCCCGATGCACATGACGCAAGGACGGATCGACCGGTTCAAGACGAGACATCAACGCTCTCCCTTCGATCCAGCACGCGTGTCATCGGGCTCGACACGCCGGCGATCTCCGCCAGCGCCTTGATCACGAGATTGCGGGCGACACCGAGGCGGTATTCGGCGCTGGCGCGCATGTCGGTCAGCGGCGTGAAATCGTCGCCGATCCGCATCGCAGCACGGCGCCAGGCGCTAATATCATGCAGCGCCGCGCCGACGAGCTGACCCTCGACCGCCGTCGCACGTTTCGGCGTCCCGGCCATGCCGCCAAAGGCGACTCGCGCCGAGGTGATCCGGCCACCGTCGAGACCGATCCGGAACGCACCGAGCACGGCGGTGATATCCTCGTCGAACCGCTTGCTGACCTTGAAGGCCCGGAAGAAAGTGGCGGCAGGAAGCTTTGGGACGATCAGGCGCCGCACGAATTCGCTCGGCTCGCGATCCTGCTTGCCGTAGCTGATGAAAAATTGCTCGAGCGGCATTGTGCGTATCCGCTCGCCGTTGCGCAGTTCGACACTGCCGCCGAGCGCGATAAAAAGCGGCGCCAGATCCCCGATCGGTGAAGCATTGGCGATGCTGCCGCCGACAGTGCCTGCCGCGCGCACCTGAACCGAGCCGAACCGCCGCAGGATTTCCGCGATGTCAGGATCGATCGATGCAAGCGGTGACGTTGCGTCTGCCAGCGTCACCGCTGCACCAACATGGATTGCATCGGCCGCCTCCTCGATCCGGTCGAGGCCGGCTCGGCCGACGTGAATGATCTTGTCGAGGGTAGCGAGCTTCTTGGTGATCCACAGACCGACGTCGGTCGCGCCGGCGATGATCGTGGCATCGGGATGGCGCTGATAGAGCGAGGCGAGTGAATCTTCGCTTGCGGGCGAGGCGAAGAAGCCGGCGTCGTTGCCGACGAACACGTCGGCATCGTCCTGCAACTGGCGCAACGCGGCGATGGTGTCGGCCTCCTTGGCGACGAAGCGATCCATCATGGGGCCGGCGCAGGCTTCACGGGCGGCGTCGACAATCGACCGGTAACCGGTGCAGCGGCAAAGGTTGCCCGCCAGCGCATCGTTGATTTTGGCGCGCTCGGTTCGCTCGCCTTCGCTGTGGAAATGCGCGAACAGGCTCATGACGATTCCCGGCGTGCAAAACCCGCATTGCGATCCATGACCCGCCGCCATCGCCGTCTGCACCGGATGCAATTTTCCTTCGTGCGCGAGGTCCTCGACCGTGATGAGTTCACAGCCGTCCAACTGGCCAAGCGTCGCGATGCAGGCGTTGACCGGTTCATAAAGCAGGCGGCCACCGCGCTCCCTTGCGATGACGACGGTGCACGCGCCGCAATCGCCTTCGGCGCAGCCTTCCTTGGTTCCGGTCGAGCGTTCCTCGAGCCGGAGCCAGTCGAGTATCGTGGACTGCGGCAAAAACTCATTGAGCCGAATGATCCGGTCTTGCCTGCGAAATTGGATGCAGTTTCTGGTCATGCCCGGTAATCTCGTTTGAGGTCCGGCGATCGTGACACGTCACGGCCGCCGATCCAGACCTGCGCGATATTCGACTTCGACGCAGTATAGATGATTTTTTGCAGTATGTTCTCACCTTGATCGAGATCGTCCCAAAGCCGGATCGTGCCGTGCGGCGCGGCCGTGTCGATCACCATCGCGTCGAACTGGTAGCCCGGGGAGAATTGGCCGACCGGAAGATCGAGCGCGATGGCGCCGCCGGTGGTCGCCAGATAGAAGGCGTCGCGAAAGTCGATCCACACGCCGGCCTGGCGGCTGCGCTCGGCTGGTCCGAGGTTGGGGTCGACGCCGCTTTCCAATAGTCGCGCGACCATGAGCGCGCTGCGCATGTTGTCGAACAGCGACCCGCTCGGCCCACCCGAAATGTCCGACCCGAGCCCAACGTGCAGCCCCTTCTCCAGCGCTGCCTTGAGCGGAAACACCGCGCTGGAAAAATAGGCATTGGAAAGCGGACAATGCGCCACGCCTGAGCGGCGGGCGCGGATAGTGTCCATATTAGTGGCAGTGATCAGGTTGGAATGCGCCAGCACGGTGTGGCGGCCGAGCAGTCCGAAGCGGTCCAGGCTTTCGGTGTCGGTGATGCCGTGACGTTCGAGCACATAGCCATGCTCCCAATCGCTTTCCGAACAATGGGTCTGGACATGACAGCCGCACTGCTTGGCCAGCGCGCCCAGACCCTCCAGCGTCGCGTCGGTACAGGAGGGAATGAAGCGCGGCGTCACCACCGGCTTCACCAGCGCCGCGACGTTTTCCGGATGGTGCCTGATGTAACCGATCAGATCTTCGGTGCCGCGCATGGCCTCATCGGGCGAGGCGTCGCGGTAAAAATCGGGACACTCCTCGGCATTGTCCATCACCACCTTGCCGATCAGCGCGCGCTGGCCGGCCTCCAGGCAGATATCGGCGAGAATGCGCGTCGCCTCCTGATGGATGGTCGCAAAATAAAGCGCCGTGGTGGTGCCATTGGCAATGAGGTCATCGACCAGCAGGCGATAGCTTTTCCGGGCAAAGGCCGTGTCGGCGTATCGCGCCTCCAGCGGAAAGGTGTATTTCTGCAGCCAGACCTCGAGCGGGACATCGAGCGCACTGCCGAGTTGCGGGTATTGCGGCGCGTGAATATGTAGATCAACGAAACCCGGCAGCAAATACGAGCCTTCCGGCAAGGTCATGAGTTTCCCTGCGGCCTTCTGCCTGTCCTTCTGTTCGCCGTAGGCGATGTCGTTCGGGTGGAGCACGGAAACAATGGTGCCGTCATCGCCGATAGAAATCAGCGCATTCTGAAGAATGTCGATGTCGCCGCGCCTGGTCGTATGAAAGCCCGATGCAATAAGGGCCTTGCCGCGCAAATGATCCATGAAGAGTCCTACGCCCGCCTTGATATGAAAATATCCCTTGTTAAGGACCCTCTGTCGATGATCGAAATTTCATCATAACGCCAGCAACGAAGCGACTATATTGAGTTGGCAGCCACGAGTCGCGGGTGAATCCGGTCTGTCCGGTATGACGGCGCGCGGAGTAAGCTCCCACCGCCAACCGTCCCGACAGGCCAGGCATGACGGCGGGCCCCAAATGATGCTACGAGAGGCTCACTTCACGCTCCATCGGTACATGCATGCGGATTTCTTCGACCACACGATTTTGGCTCGGCGCTTTGCTGTCGGCGATGCTGTGCGCGCCACAGCCGGCGGCGGCTCAACTCCTCGCGCCTCCGGGCCAGCCAATGGCGCTCCCTGCCAGACCACCTTCCGCGCCCTCCCCGCGCGCGGCCGCCTGCCACAATGGCGCAAGCTTCGATCGCTTCCTCGCTGATTTGAAACAACAGGCTGTCGCCGCCGGGGTGTCGCAAAGCGCACTCAGCGAAGCCGCGCCGTATCTCGTCTACGACCAGGGCATCGTCAACCGCGATCGCGGCCAGCGGGTGTTTGGGCAGGTATTTTCCGAATTCGCCGGCCGCATGGCAGCTCCCTACCGGATGCAACAGGGCCAGGCGCGGATCAAGACTTACGCTGCTGCGTTCGCGCGCGCCGAAAAGGAATATGGCGTGCCGCCGGCGGTGATCGCCGCGTTCTGGGGACTCGAAAGCGACTTCGGCGCCAATATGGGCAACCTGTCGACGCTGCGCTCGCTGGTATCGCTGGCCTATGATTGCCGCCGCTCGGAACGTTTCGTCGGCGAGACCATCGCGGCACTGAAGATCATCGACCGCGGCGATCTTGCACCCGCCGAGATGGTCGGCTCCTGGGCCGGCGAACTCGGCCAGACACAATTTCTGCCGACGCATTATTTCAACTATGCCGTGGATTACGGCGGCCGCCGCAATCTCCTGCATAGCGCGGAGGACGTGATCGGCTCGACCGCAAACTACATCGCCAACGGGCTGAAATGGCGGCGCGGCGAACCCTGGCTGCAGGAAGTGCGCGTCGCTTCAAGCAACCTTGCAACCAATTTTCCCTGGGAACAGGCCGACCTCACGATCCGTTTGCCGCGCTCCAAATGGGCGCAGCTCGGCGTCACCTATCCGGATGGCAGGCCATTGCCGAACGACGACATGCCGGCCTCGCTGCTGTTGCCGATGGGAAGGACCGGGCCGGCGTTCCTTGCCTACGCCAATTTCGCCGCCTACACCGAATGGAATAATTCGCTGATCTATTCGACCACCGCCGGCTATCTCGCCACTCGTATCGCGGGCGCGCCGCCGATGCAGCGGCCGGCGGCGCCGGTGGCGCAACTGCCCTTCAACGAGCTGCGCGAGCTGCAGCAACTTCTGGTGCGCGCGGGATTTAATGTCGGCAAGGTCGACGGCGTGATGGGCCAGCAAAGCCGCAGCGCAGTGAAGGCGATGCAGATCAAATACGGCCTGCCGGCGGATTCCTGGCCCACGGCCGAATTGCTGGCGCGGATGCGCGGCCCCCGCGTGGCGCCGCCGACACAAGGGGCGGTCAGCGTGCGCCTACCCATTGGCTCGCAATGACCGAGTGAAACTGGTATCCCGTCATTCCGGGGCGCGTGAAACGCGAACTACGATGTGCTATTGCACATCGAAGAATCTCGAGATTCCGGGCTCATCGCTTCGCGACGCCCCGGAATGACAGCGACAACCGAAAGAGCACCCATGTCCTTCTACGAAGCCTCCGTCCCCGCGTTCCAGCAAATCCTCGGCAGCCTCCAAGGCCTGCTCACCAAGGCCGAGGCGCACTGTAAGGCGAAGAATATTGCGCCCGAGGTGCTGCTCGGCGCGCGGCTCTATCCGGACATGCTGCCGCTATCGCGGCAGATCCAGCTGGCGTGCGATTTCGCCGCCAAAGGCTGCGCGCGATTGACCCACAGCGATGTGCCCTCGACGCCTGATACCGAGAAGACCTTCGAAGAATTGCGACAGCGGCTTTCGAAGACCAGCGACTATTTGAAGACGTTCAAGCCCGCGCAATTCGAAGGCGCAGATAGCCGCGACGTCACCTTCCCCGCCGGGCCCGACCGAACCATCACGCTCAAGGGCCAGCAGTTCCTCAACCGCTTTGCGTTTCCGAATTTCTATTTCCACGCCGCGACCGCGCACGGCATTCTCCGGCATAACGGCGTGGAAATCGGCAAGCGCGATTATCTGGGAGTTAGTTGAGATATTCCACCCCTCATGGTGAGGAGGCGCACATGCGCCGTCTCGAACCATGAGGCCCGTGGCCCATCCTTCGAGACGCGGCCTGGCGGCCGCTCATCAGGATGAGGGATGAGGGAGACCGCGGCAGCGTCCCAGGCAAATTTCAACCAAAACAGTACCCATCGAAAGGCGGTGTCTTTCCCGCACCAAGCCAAGTTCAAACAAATCCTGCTATCTGGCCCATTGCTTATCTTTCCGATTGCCGCGAGGTGCGGCGGTTTCGCGCGGGGCTAGCCTGCGTGATCGTGATAGCTCGCGTCTTGCCGGGTCTGGCAGGAATGCACACCTCAATTGATACTTCAGTGTTCCTCCGTTAGCACCGCCTCCCTGCCATTCACCGAGAGTACCAAAATGACCACGCCGCCCAAACTCCTCGAGCCTTTTAAGCTTGGCCCGATCACGTTGCCTAACCGCCTTGTGATGGCGCCGCTGACCCGCAACCGCGCGGTCGAAGGTCTGGTGCCGAGCCCGTTGGCGGTTGAGTATTACGGGCAGCGCGCCTCCGCCGGTCTCTTGATCACCGAAGCAAGCCAGGTTTCGCAACAGGGCCAGGGATATCAGGACACCCCCGGCATCTATTCCAGGGAGCAGGTCGCGGGCTGGCGCAAGGTCACCGACCGCGTGCACGCGCGCGGCGGGCGAATCTTCCTGCAGCTCTGGCATGTCGGCCGCATCTCGCATACCTCGCTGCAACCGAATGGCGGCGCGCCGGTGGGACCGTCGGCCATTCGCGCCAAGGGCAAGACCTTCGTCGGCGGCACCTTCACCGATATTTCCGAACCGCGTGCGCTGGAGCTTTCGGAAATTCCCGGCATCATCGGGAGTTTCAGACGCGGCGCCGCGAATGCGCTGGAAGCGGGTTTCGACGGCGTCGAGATCCATGGCGCCAACGGTTATCTGCTCGATCAATTCGCCAAGGACGGCTCCAACAAGCGCACCGACGCTTACGGCGGGTCGATCGAGAACCGCGCCAGGCTGATGCTCGAAGTCGCCAAGGCCGTGACCACCGAGGCGGGCGCGGAGCGGACCGGCATCCGGATTTCGCCGGTGACGCCGTCGAACGACATCTCCGACTCCAATCCGCAACCGTTGTTTGACTACATCGTCGATCACCTCAACGCCTTGAAGCTCGTCTACATCCACGTCATCGAGGGGGCGACCGGCGGCCCGCGCGACATTGCGCCGTTCGACTACGCCTCCCTGCGCAAGCGTTTCAAGGGCGCCTATATCACCAACAACGGCTATGATTTCGAACTCGCCAACAAGGTGTTGTCGGCAAGCGAGGCCGACCTGATCGCGTTCGGAAAATTGTTCATCGCCAATCCCGATCTGGTCGAACGCCTCAAACGCGGCGCGCCGCTCAACGCACCCGACAAGGCGACGTTCTATGGCGGCGGCGCCAAGGGATACACGGATTATCCGGCGCTGGAAGCCGCCGACGCGGCGGAGTAGTCCCAGCTAGCAACCATTGTCATTCCGGGCGGGTGCGCGAGCACCAGACCCGGAATCTCGAGATTCTCCGATGTGCAATGCACATCGTAGTTCGACGCTTCGCGTCGCCCCGGAATGACAGAGAGATTGGTTCCGGCTTCTCTTTCCCTCGTCATGCCCGCGAAGGCGGGCATCCAGTAAACACAACCGTCAGCGATCGCCGAGAAGCCGCGGCGTACTGGATCGTCCGGTCAAGCCGGACGATGACGACGGGTTGCGGCCCTGCTGCTTTGTTCTAATGTCAGCAGCATGAAAGAAGCCGCCGAAGACATCGTCCGCCGCGCCACGGCCGCCTTCAACGCCGGCCGTCGCGACGAGGCGGTTCAGCTGTGCGAACAGGGTTTGAGCGGCGCGCCCGGCGAGCCGATGCTGAGTCACCTCATGGCGGCCATCTTGTTTTCCAAGGACGAGATCAAAGCGGCGCACAGTCACATCGAGGCCAGCCTCGCCAGGCGCCCTGACAACGCTGCCGCGCACCTGCTCGCGGCGCGCATCGCGCGCGCCGGCAAGAAGCTTGAGGACGCGCTGTCGCATCTCGACCGAGCGATCGCACTCGCGCCGCAGCGGGAAGCCTTTCTCGAAAAGGCGCGCACACTCGATCAGGCCGGACTTCCGCCGCAGGCGCGGCAGGCGTGGCGGGCCATCCTCGACGTCATTCCGGAAAACGTCGAAGCCGCGGCGCGGCTGGGACGGCTGGCATGGGAAGATGGCGACCATGCTACCGCCGCTTCCTTGCTCGCACGCGCGGTGCAAGGTGACGCACCAGCTTCCGTCTGGTTCGATCTCGGCCTCGTCCGTCAGGATTTGCGCGACTATGGCGGCGCTGCGGAAGCCTATCGCAAGGCGATCGAGATGAAGCCTGACCATGCGGAGGCCGCACTCAATCTCGGCGTCGTGCTCCAGGAATCCGGAGATCTCGACGCCGCCATGCACGCCTACCGCGACGCCTATCGCATGCGCCCCGAGAGTTTTGGCGTCATCGCGATGGCGCTGACCTCGGCATCCCACGGCCGCCTCTGGCTCGATGAGGCGGCGTTGCGGCGCGCGCTTGACGTTGATTGATGCCCCGTTGGAATGAGACGTTGAATCTCGACCGCGGCCTCATGGTTCGAGACGCGCGGCGTTGCCGCGCTCCTCACCACGAGGAGCTAAGAGACCCTCATCCTGAGGAGCGCACGCTTGTGCGCGTCTCGAAGGATGATGGCCGCAATCACGCCCGCCCCCGCCGCGCGCGGAAACGCTTGCGATAGACGTTGGGACTCGCCAGCACCTCGGTGACGGTTTTTTCGTAAGCCTGTTGATGCGCCTCATCGAAGCATTCGAATTCAAGCTGCGGGGCGTCGCGCGGCACTGCGAAGACTTGCGCCACCGGCGTGCCCTTCGACAGCACGCCGGAGAACTCCGGTTGCGTCCAGACCGCCGGAAAATTGATGCCGCCATCGTGGAAACGATCGGCGTCGACCAGTCCCGTGATCGTGCGAAACGGCAGATCGTCGCGGTTGACGGGATGGGTTGCAAACAACGACCAGCCCGGCTCAAGCTCGATGGTCCAGAAGCTGTTGAACTTGATCGCCGCCTGTCCGTCTCTCGCGAACGGCGCATCGGGAAACTGTGCCGCGGCATGAAAACTCAGGGGAGCGCGGGGATGGCCGGAAGTCGATGGCTCCGGAATATTCCAGGCCCACGAAAACGAACCTCGATCGACCGTGACGTCGCAGGGAAGCAGGATCAAGACCCCATAGGCCATCGCGTCGACAAAAGGCGGGCACTGCTTCACGGTGCGAATGTCCCGCCCGTGGATGTCCGAATGCGCTTTTGCCGGCATCGCCCGCAGCCAATCGGGAAGCATGCCGCGCGCGTAAACCGGCCGCGGCAGATGATCCGACAATGCCGGATCGCAGCGAAAGATCATGCGCATGGCGGGCTCCCGAGCCGTCATGCCCCGCGAAGGCGGGGCATCCAGTAATCACCGGCGCCCGAGACCGAATCGAGAAGCCGCAGCGTACTGGATCGTCCGGTCAAGCCGGACGATGACGGAGTATAACAAAAAAAGGCCGGGATCGCTCCCGGCCTTGGCTGTTTGCGTTCCCCGGATGCTGCGCAGCGCCATTAGCGCGTTTACGCGCGTCTTCGACGCACTATGGTGTTGCGTAGCTGATCCGGGGTCC
Source organism: Bradyrhizobium sp. (assembly GCA_035644295.1). Classification (GTDB taxonomy): domain Bacteria; phylum Pseudomonadota; class Alphaproteobacteria; order Rhizobiales; family Xanthobacteraceae; genus Bradyrhizobium. The sequence continues at coordinate 494 of DASQOU010000386.1, read as the reverse complement.
ACCCACCGTGGGGGTCCCGGCTCTGCGAAGCGGCGCAAGCGCCGCGTCGCGTCCAGGACACGCTTCTTCCTCAGTTCGAGGCCCGCTTCGGGGGCGAGGCCGGCCACGACTTGATCAGCGTGTCGTAGTCGACGGTTTCGCCCTTCGGCTTCTCGTTGGCGAGCTTGCGCTGGGGCGCGATGTTGCCCTCCTTGGCCGACTTCGCGAACCAGTGCTCGGCTGTCTCCTTCTTGTTCATCTTCGGTCCGCAAGCACCCTGCACGCCGGATTTCTCCAGTCGTTCCATCACCGAGTCCTGGGCTGCGGCCAGCGAGTCCATCGCCGCCTGCGGCGTCTTCGCACCGGACGACGCGTCGCCGATGTTCTGCCACCACAATTGCGCGAGCTTCGGATAATCCGGCACGTTGTTGCCGGTCGGGGTCCACTGCACGCGCGCCGGCGAGCGATAGAACTCGATCAGCCCGCCGAGTTTCGGCGCGCGCTCGGTGAACGAC
>DASQOU010000385.1:0-9395 GCA_035644295.1 Bradyrhizobium sp. | reverse complement strand
CGCGTCCGGGTGGCGCTTCTTCCAGAGATAGCTGAAGTAGAGGCCCCCGGGGCCTCCGCCGATGACGGCGATACGCACGATCTTCCTCCCCAATGGCCCGCGGCGTGGAGAGTTTGCAATATAGATGGTCTTTCCGGAGCACACTCAAAAAAATCGTATGGGACGGCTGGCGTCCGTCATCGCCGTCGGGATGGAGCCGCATAGCGGCCAAGTCCGGATGGTCGCGCGCAAAAGCGGTTGGATTACCGCGCGCTGAAGTGCGCGCCCGCTGGCGGTGGCCGATGCCGGCGTAGCTTCAAGCCGCGGCGTTGGCCAGGAAATGATCGACCGACGAGCGCAGTTCCGCAGCCTGGCTCGATAACTCCTGGGCGGTGGCCAGCACCAGATCGGCCGAGCGGTTGGTATTCTCGCTCGCCGCGGCGGTGCCCGCAATGCGTTGCGCGACGCTCGCTGTGCCGGCGGCGGCCTGGCGGATATTTTCCGATATTTCGATCGCCGCCGTATTCTGCTGATTCATGGCGCGCGCGATCGACGCGGTAAAGCTGTCGATATCCGACATGACGGAGGTGATGGCGCCGACGTTGTCCACGGCGCGCTTGGTCGCGACCTGCACCTCGGCGATCTGAGAGGAGATTTCCTCGGTGGCCTTCGCGGTCTGAATGGCGAGCGCCTTGACTTCGGAGGCCACCACCGCAAAGCCCCGTCCGGCCTCGCCGGCGCGCGCCGCCTCGATCGTGGCATTGAGCGCCAGCAGGTTGGTCTGGCCGGCGATGTTGCGGATGAAGCCCACGACTTCGTCGATATGCTGGGCGGCGCTGGCGAGCGCTCCAATCGTCTCATTGGCTTCCCCGGCCATGACTGAGGCGCGCTGGACGACCCCGGTGGCGTCCTGAAGCTGCGCCGTGATGGTCTGCACGGAATCGCCAAGCTGGTCTGCGGCCGCCGCTACCGTCTGGACGTTGCTGGAGGTCACACCGGCGGTAGATGCCATCTCGTTCGACTGCTGACCGGCCGCGTGGGCGATCGATGACAGCGTTCGTGCGGTTTCGGTGAGCTTGCCGGTCATGGCATCGGTATTGGTCAGGGCGGCAGTGATGGCGGAACGGAAGGCCGCGACTTCGGCCTCGATGCGCTGCCGCCGGCTGACCTGTTCCGAAGTCATCTGGTCCTTGGTGGACATCAGGGCGACATCCTCGTCGGCGCGGGTCTTCAGGTTGGCCTGCATCACGGCAAGCGATTTCAGCAGCCGACCGAGTTCGTCGCGCCGGCGCACCACGATCTGGTCGGTGAAGATACCCGCTGCGACGCGTTCGGCGACGTGCATGGCGGCGAAGATCGGTTTGCTCATGGAGTACGCAAAGGCGAGCGCGAGCACCAGGCCGATCAGCGCCGTGCCGATCGTGAGTGTGATCATGGTGCTGCGCGCCTCCACCACCGCCGCCTCCGCGTCGGTGCGAAAGCTGAAGCCGTAGGCCGCGACCACTTCCACAAGATCATCCAGTGCAGCCGCGGCTTCGCCGGCCTTCTGCACGAGGGCGAAGGCTGCCGGAAGTTCGGTTACTCCGCCGGCCTGAGGCTTGAGAACCTTCAATTCGGCGTCCGACCATCCGCGAACTTGATTCTCCGCGCGATCCAGCGCCGCAACCACATCCTTGCCCGCGACACGCTCGCGGACGACCTTGAGATCGTCCGAGATGCCGCTGATCAGCTTTTCAAGTTTGGCCACGGTCTCCTTCGGCGCACCGTCGCTCTGGCTCCGAACCACGAGAACGCGGGCCTCGTTCATCGTGGCATGCGCCGAACGCGCATAGTTGATCGCCATCAGCGGCCCATCGTAGAGCCGCACCACCATGTCGCCCGATGAGGAGATTGCCCGAATGCCGTAAAAGGCGAGCCCGCAGGTGAGGCTGATGACGATGCAAACAATCCCGAAAAGCTTGTAACGAATCGACATCAGCGCGCGCCCCTACTGATAACAACCAAGCAAGCTATTCCGTAACCTTCACCGTCATCTTCATTCGCGGGTGGATGGCGCAGATGACCAGCACATCGCCTGCTTCCTTGAAGGTTACGTCGGTCGAGGCGCCCGGAGGTTGAGATCCGAGATTGAATTCATTGCCAGCGCTCGTCGACATGATGTTGTGGGGAATGCTGTCGTCGTTCATGAACGTCAGGGTCCCGCCCTTTTTGAGGGTGGCGGTCTCGGATGAGAACGTGCGGCCTTTCTGGGATATCGTCAGGTTGGCGGCGAGCGCGCCGGCCGACAGGCCCAGGAAAACGACAGGGATGAGAGCAGTTAGTCGCATGGATAGTCCTTTGGCATTGGTTAGCGCGGGAGAACCGGCATAGAGGTTGGGTTGAGATCGCTGGTCAACGTCTTCAGGAAGGTCACCAGATCGGACTTTTCCTGCGGCGTAAGGCCGAGAGGCTTCATCAGGTCGGAGCGGCTCGGCCGGTCGACGCCTCCCTTGTCGTAATGCTCGACCACCTGCTCGAGGGTTGCGAGCGATCCATCGTGCATGTAGGGGCTTCGGCGGGTGATTTCGCGCAAGCCCGGTGTCTTGAAGGCATGCTGCATCTTGATGACGCCAGGCATGAACTGCCCGCGCCCGATGTCGTCGCTCGGCAGCCCGACGTCCTGAAAGCCGTCATTGGTGAAATTCCACCCCTCGTGACACGAAGAGCACTGGGCCTTCGCGTTGAAGAGGGCAAAACCGCGCTTGGCCTCTTCGGAGATGGCTTTCTCGTTTCCGTCGATCCAGTCATCGAAAGGCGCGCGTTGGGAAACGACCGTCCGTTCGTAGGTCGCGATCGCCTGAGCAAGCGTCTTGGGGCTCATCTTCTCGCCGGGAAAGGCCGCCGCGAACAGCGGCTTGTATTCGGCGATGGCTTCAAGCCGCCCCATGAGCTGCTCGATCGGCATGTTCATCTCGCCCGGGGACGTAATCGGACCGAGGGCCTGCTCCTCGAGGTCGGCGAGCCGGCCGTCCCACATGAAGATCGCGCCCCATGCGGCGTTGACGATGGTGGGCGAGTGCCGGCCAAGCTTTGCCATGCCGTTACCGACGCCGACCGCCAATCCGTCGGCCCAACCAAAGGCCGGGCTATGGCAACTTGCGCAGGATTGCGCTGAGGATACCGAGATACGTGTGTCGAAATAGAGCTTTTTGCCGAGTTCCATCTTCAGCGGCGTGTACGGATTTTCCTTGGGGAAAGGGATCGAGGCGGGCCGCCGATACTGCGTCTTCATCGCGTCGATGCCGGCCGCAGCTTTCTGCTCGACCCCGAGGTGGCGCGTCTCGCCGACGATTGCCGACCCAAGGCCCGTGCCCGCAAAGCCGAGCAAGCCGAGAGCGGTTGCTGCGACCGCCGTTCCAAGCAAGGCTGGTCGACCAAAGGGGGGTTCAGGCATGCTGCATCCTTGAAGACGGTGCCGGGGACCGGACCGGAGCTACAATGCGAGAGCGCTTCTCACGCAGACGACAGCGGCTACAATAGTAGCTAGAGGTTAATTAAAGTTTTTCGTTGAATTAGCTCAAACACTTAGAATTGCATGGCGGCGACCGGTTCGCCTCAAGGGCGTGCGAAAGGGGCCCTTTGCAGCTGGCGGCAACGCAATCGAGGACCGATCGGCCCGGCCCTCACACCTTGACCATCCGCTTGCCCCGGTTTTCGCCGGCGAGCAGTCCGATCAGCGCCTTGGGTGTGTTCTCGAGGCCATTGATGACGTCCTCCTGGACTTTCAGTTTGCCCGAAGTGACCCAAGATTGCAGGTCGCGCAACGCCTCATCGCGCCGAGCCATGTAGTCCATCACGATGAAGCCCTGCATGGTCAGGCGCTTGACCACGATCAGGCCGGGCACGCCGCGTGGCCCGGTGGCCGACGGTACGCCGTCATATTGCGAGATCGCACCGCAGCAGGCGATGCGGCCGCGATTGTTCATCTGCGCCAGGCACGCCTCGAGAATGTCGCCGCCGACATTGTCGAAATAGACATCGATGCCACTGGGCGCCGCGGCTCTGAGCGCCTTGAACACCGCACCATCCTTGTAGTCGACCGCGGCATCGAAGCCGAGTTCGGAGGTCAGCCAGGCGCACTTGTCCTTGCCGCCGGCGATGCCGACGACGCGACAGCCCTTGATCTTGGCGATCTGGCCGACGATCGAGCCCACCGAGCCGGCGGCAGCCGAAACCACGACCGTCTCACCTGCCTTCGGCTTGCCGACGTCGAGCAGTCCGAAATAGGCCGTGAGGCCAGCGATGCCGTAGACGCTCAATAGATGCGTCATCGGTTCGACCTTAGGCAACTTCGACAGATGCTTTGCCGGCACCACCGCGTAGTCCTGCCAGCCGGTATCGCCGAACACGATGTCGCCCGGCGCAAGTCCGGGCGCATTGGAAGCAACGACCTCGGCAATGCCGCCGCCGGCCATTACCGTGTTGGCCTCGACCGCCGCGCGATAGGTCGCGCCGTGCATCCATGCCCGATTGGCGGCGTCGAGCGAAATATAGCGCACCCTCAGCAAAGCCTCGCCGTCTCGTGGCTCCGGGATCGCGCCCTCTGACATCTTGAAATGCTCGGGCGCCAATTTTCCGGTCGGCTTTTCCACCAGCAGGATCTGGCGATTGACACCGTCACGCATAGCGTTTCCCTCCGGTCAAATTGGTTGTTCTTGTGCAGTCGGCGCGCGAGAGGCGCGCACGTTCCGCACATGGTGCGTTGCATGCGAGGCTAATCGGCGGGCGCTCATTCTACAATGGAAACATTGTGGCAAACCCGCCCCGCGGTGGAAGCGTGTTGCGTCGGCGGTGAAATCTGCCAAACTCGGTGTTGCTGGGGAACCTATGGGGGTAAGACGATGTCGAACCGGTTTACACAGTACATTCTGATTGCGATGGCGCTTGGCATCGTGATGGGGACGCTGGTCTTCAATTATCTGCCGGACATCCGGGCCGATATCGCATCAAGCGTAAACCTGGTCGCGATGCTGTTCCTGCGCCTGATCAAGATGATCATCGCGCCGCTGGTGTTCGCGACGCTGGTCGGGGGCATCGCTCACATGGGAAGCGGCTCCAAACTGGGTCGAATCTTCGCCAAGACCATGGGCTGGTTTGTCAGCGCGTCGTTTGTCTCCCTGCTGCTCGGTCTGGTGATGGTCAACCTGCTGCAGCCGGGGGCGAATTTCCCGGGCACCCTGCCGGACAAGGCGCAATCGACGGGACTGCCGGTGTCGGCATTCTCGATCGAGAAATTCCTGACCCATTTGATCCCGACATCGATCGCGGATGCGATGGCGCAGAATGAGATCCTGCAGATCGTGGTTTTCGCGGTGTTCTTCTCGGTCGCGCTGGGTGCGATGCCGGAGCGCTCCAAGCTGTTGCTCACGCTGATCGATGATCTCGGCCACATCATGCTGAAGGTAACGGGTTATGTGATGTTGTTCGCGCCGATCGCGGTGTGGGCGGCGATCATGGCGACGGTGTCGAAGAATGGCCTCGGCGTCTTGTGGAAGCTGATCGTCTTCATGGGCGGCTTCTATCTCTCGCTGGCGATCCTGTGGGGCATCCTCGTCGTGGTCGGCTTCATTGTCATCGGGCCCAGATACAGCCATCTGCTGCGGCTGATCCGTGAACCGCTGATGATCGCGTTCTCGACGGCGAGTTCGGAAGCCGCCTATCCCAAGACGCTCGAGGGGCTCAACCGCTTCGGCGCCTCGTCACGGATATCGAGCTTCGTGCTGCCGCTCGGCTATTCGTTCAACCTCGACGGCACGATGATGTACTGCACGTTTGCCAGCATCTTCATCGCGCAGACCTATCATATCGAAATGTCGCTCGGCACGCAGTTGGCGATGCTGGCGACCCTGATGATCACCTCCAAGGGTGTCGCGGGTGTTCCGCGCGCCTCGCTGGTGGTGATCGCCTCGACGCTGAGCCAGTTCGGCATCCCCGAGGCGGGCCTGTTGATGATCATGGGTATCGATACCTTCCTCGACATGGGACGCAGCGCCACCAATGTGATCGGCAACTCGCTCGCTACTGCCGTGGTGGCGAAGTGGGAAGGCGAACTCGCCCCCGAACACGCGCTCGGCCCCGACGACGTGGTGCCGCCGGACATGATCCCCGGTGAAATCCCCGCAATGGCCGGCCACTGACGGGAGCGGTGCATGCGCCAACCCCTTGGGAGATCGTTTTGGGCCTGCGGCCTGTTGCTGGCGGGGTGGCTGCTGACGACGGCGGCCGGTGCCCAGACCGGGGGCGAAGGGCTTAGCCCGACGCTTGCCGGTATCAAGAGCAGGCACGTCGTGCATCTCGGTTATCGCGAGAGCTCGCCGCCGTTCTCGTTTCTGGATCAGGCCAACCGGCCGATCGGCTACAGCCTGGAGCTGTGCGAAGCCATCGTCGAGGAAATCGGCGTCGAGGTCGACGACCCCAACCTCAAGATCGATTACGTCAAGGTCACCTCGGATGACCGCATCCCGGCGGTGGTGCAAGGCAAGATAGACCTGGAATGCGGATCGACGACGGCCAACGCCGAGCGCGCCAAGCAGGTGGCGTTTTCGCCGCTGATGTTCGTGGCCGGCACCAAGTTGATGGTGCCGAAGAATTCAACAATTTCGGCGCCGAAAGACTTGCAGGGCAAGACCGTCGTGGTCACCAAGGGCACCACCAACGAACAGGCCATGTATGCGGCCGACAAGAAGTTCGCGCTCGGCCTCAAGATCGTGACGGCGCCGGATCACGAGCAATCCTATCAGATGCTGGTGGATGGCAAGGCCGACGCATTCGCCACCGACGATATCCTGCTGTACGGCCTGATCGCGCGGCACAAGTCGCAGGACAAGTTTCGCGTCACCGGCGACTATTTGTCCTACGATCCCTACGGCATCATGTTCCGCAAGGGAGAACCGCAATTGACCGCGGTGGTGGAACGAACGTTCCGCAAGCTCGGCACCAACCACGATCTGGTCCCGCTCTACAACAAATGGTTTGTCTCCCGCCTGCCCACCGGGGAGAGACTCAATGTCGCGATCTCGCCGCAGCTTGAAGATGCCTTCAAGGCGCTCGACGACAGCGAGGGCGTGAGCAATTAGGGGCGTTTTACAGCAGGGCCTCGTCCTTCGAGACGCGGCTGAAGCCGCGCCTCAGGATGAGGAATTCCCCATCCCCTCACGGTCAGGAGGCGCTCTTGCGCCGTCTCGAACCATGAGGCCGCCGGCCTCACGGCTTGATGTGGAGCGCGGATTTTGTCGCGTTCAGCGTGTTGTTGAAAGCCGCCTTGGTTTGACCGGCGAGCGTGTTGGCCTCGTAAGTGGGGCCCGCGACGAACCCCGTTTTAGGCGGGATTCCGATGGCGGTCGGCACCCTGGCCAGGACATTCGCAAAACTTGTTGCGGTCGCGCCCGCGGCTTTGTTCAGATCGGCCGCCTGCTTCGCCACGAATGTGACGGCTGACGATGCCACTGCTGATATATCGGTCATGGAAAGCCTCCCTGCCTCAGGGAAACATCGGTCCGCTATGGTTAATGAGCCGTTAACGGCCGGGATTTGAGTAACGCTGCTGCGTTAGAAAAAATCCAGATCCTTGGCGCAGATCCCGTGGGCGACGGCGGCGAATTCGATCGCGGTGAACAAGCCGCCAGCCACGTAGATTTTCCGGTTGAGGGAAGCGGCGAGTGTCTGGCTGGTGCTGAACGCATCCTGGATCGTTGCGGCGATATGGACACTTGCCTGTGGATTGACCGCCCGCACGAGGCCGGCGAGCGCCGCCGCGTCCCCGCCCTTGTGGTGCGCTGACGTGCATATGATCGTGTCGAATGAGGGCGCCAGCGCGCCGACGATCTCGTCTATCTTCTTGTCAAAGGAAACGCCGACCACGAGAATCCACGCCTGCGCGCCGAAAGCTTGCTTGAGGCTGGTGAGCGATTGCCGGATGGCATCCGGCGTGTGACCGACATCGATAACGGTCAACGGGTTTTGCGCGATGACTTCGAGGCGGCCGGGCCAGCGCGTGTCGCGGAGGCCCGATCTCACAGCGGCTTCGATTCCGGCGGAAGCTTCTCCAGGCCGCGCCCGTTCCAGCCAAAGCACGAACAGCGTGACCGCGATGGCGGCGTTGTTGAACTGGTATGCGCCGAGTAGCGCCGTGTCGAGGGAACGGAATTCATAATCTCTGAGCCCGAAATTGAACCGCTGCCTTGACGCCGACACGGCTTCGCCGCCGATCCTGATCTCGTCGCGGACAAACAGGCTCGTTACCTTGCGGTTGCGATTATATTCGACGATGTGCGGCCTCAAGCTCCGGCAATTCTCGCCGTAGATGACGGTGCCGCCCGAGGCGCAGGCGTCGCTCTTGTCGGAAACAATCAATTCCAGCGAATCACCAAGCAATTCAACATGTTCGTAATCGACGGACGTAACGCAGGTCACGGGCACGCCGGCCAGGCGAACCGGATCGTAGCGGCCACCGATACCGGCCTCGAACACCGCCAATTCACATTCGCTCTCCTGGAAGTACAGGCAGGCCAACGCGAACATGGCTTCGAAGGCGCCGAATTGTTCGCCTCTGCGCTTCGCGATATCGGCAATGGCCGCTCCGATCCGCGCCACAAGCCGCATCAGATCGTCCTCGCCAACGGGTGCACCGTCGATTTGAAATCGTTCGTTGAAGCGAAACAGATGCGGCGAGGTGAACAGGCCGGTTCGCAAGCCATAGGCGCGGGCGATGCTGGCGCAGAACGCAGCCGTTGAACCCTTGCCGTTGGACCCAGCGACCACGATGGAGTTGCGCTGCAGGGCGAGGCGATCAATGGCAAGGAGTTCAAGCAGCTCCGCCATCCGCGCCAAACAGACGCCTTCGCCGTATTTCGGCAGATCAAACATCCAATAGTCCCGCGGTGGAAAACGTGTGACGCCAGATTTTCAGAATCAGATCGCTCCGCTCCAACTCTTCCAATATTCGGATCGACGGATTGGAATTCACTTCGATGACCCGGATTGCGTCCGGATCTCCACCGATATTCGTAAACAAGTCGACGGCGGCAACGCGCAGGCCGAGTGCCTTTGCCGCCCGCTTCGCGACCGTGGATGCTGCCGTGCTGCCGGGCGCCTCGAACAGCATCTTTCCCCCGGCGCTCAGGTTCATCCGCCCCGGAATCTCCCAGCGTTCGCCCTCGGGCAATACGGCGTCGAGCGAAGGCGCGGCGATTTCGGTGGCGGAGACCGATGATAGACCCCGCGCCTGCAAAGCCGCATTGTGCGCGATCAGGAGCTCGCGGATGGAGCGCACCCCGTCGCCCAGCACAACGGGTGGATATTTTCTCACCGAAAAGGCTATCTCGTCGTCGAGCAGGAAAATCCGGTATTCGAGGCCAGTGACGATCGGCTGGATCAAT
>DASQOU010000384.1:0-2998 GCA_035644295.1 Bradyrhizobium sp. | reverse complement strand
CCCACGCGCATAAACCGGCTGCAAGCGAGTCAAAATGCCGCCGCATTGCTATTCGAACTTGTCGCGGTCGATATTCGCTGAGTGGGGACTCGTCAAAGCGAATACTCGTCGCGGGGTGTTCCGAGTAAAGCAAACCAGATCGTCGGGCCTTTGCGGGCAACGATGAATCGCGCCCGAGTCTAGGGGGGCGGTGTCCAGGGAGAACGGCATGAAGGATGCCATCAAAAGGGCGACCTCGGAAGTGCTCGCGCAAACGCTGGCGGTGACGGCTATGCTCGTCATCGCCAGCGTCGTCTTCTACTGGCGGTGAACCTCAAAACCGTCATGGCGGGATGCGAATGCGACGAAGTGATCCGGGACATAGTTTTGCGTAACCGGGGAGATTGCTTTGTTGCATTCGCAGTGACAACTCAAATCAGCCCTGAAACACGACGGCATCCACGACCACGCAGCCCTTGCCGGCGCTATCGAGCAGCACAGGATTGAGATCGAGGCTCATCACCCTGGCCGCGGGATCGAGCATCAATTCACCGATCTTGACGACGGCGTCGCAGAGCGCATCGACATCCATCGGCGGCTCCCCGCGCACGCCCGCGAAGAGTGGCGCCATCCTCAACCTGCCAAGGGCCTCCCTGACGTCGTCTTTCGAAAACGGCGGCAGCAGCAGCGCGGTATCGCGGAAGATTTCGACATATTTGCCGCCATCGCCAACCGCCACCACCGGGCCGAACACGGGATCGCGGTGCGCGCCGATCATGATCTCGCGCCGGCCAACCGCCATCGCCGCGATGATGACGCCGTCGAAACGCGCACCGTGCTTGCGAATGATGCCTTCCATCTGCGCCCAGATCTCGCCGGCCTCCTCGCGGGTGGTGATGCCGAGCTTCACCAGGCCGAGCTCCGACTTGTGCGCGATATCGGCCGAGCATCCCTTGACCACGACCGGGCCGCCGATCATCTCGAACGCCGCAATCGCCTCGGCGCGCGGCCGGCACAGCCGGTGCGGCACCACCGGAATGCTGCGTGCCGCCAACAAGGCAAGGCTTTCGGCTTCGTTCAGCATCGTCGTCGCCGCCGATATCAGCGGCGGGCCAGGCTTTACCCGCTGCGCTTTGCGCGCAAGTGTGCGCGCCATCAACTCGCGATGCGCCAGGAACTGGTGCAGCGCGGTGACCGCCTCGGTCTCGGTCGGAAATACCGACGAACCTTCGGCGGCGAATTGATCGGCGACGCTGCGTTGGGTCGCGGCGATCACCAGCGGCTTTCCAGTCTGCTTGCCGAAGGCGGCGGCGTCGCGGGCGAAGGCCTCCACATCGTAACCGGGTCCGGCGACGGGGACGCCGATCAGAAACGCGTCGGCCGCGGGGTCTTCGGCGATCACCGGCAGGATGTCGCCGAATAGCCGGCTATTGGACAACAGCGCCGCCGTCAGATCGATCGGATTGGTGGTGGTGGCAAAGCTCGGCAGGATGCCCTTGAGTTTCTTGTCGGTTGCATCCGACAGTTTCGCCATCGGCATGCCGACAGCAGTCGCCGCGTCCGCGGTCATGACGCAGACCGCCCCGGAGTTGCTGATGGCGACAAGCCGCCTGCCCTTCGGCTTCCAGCCCTTGAGATAGAGTTCGGTGGCTTCGACTAGACCGCGCATATCCGGCGCGCGCCAGATGCCGTGCTGCTCGAAAAAGGCATCGACCACGCGGTCCTCGTTGGCGAGTGCGCCGGTGTGCGACTGCGCCGCCTGGCGGCCGGCCTCCGAGCGGCCGGATTTCAGCGCGATGATCGGCAGGTCGCGGTCGAGCGCGACGGCGGCGAGTTCTTCGAGATATTTGGTCTCGGGGATGCTCTCGAGATAGAGCAGCAATAGTTTCACTTCGGGGTCTTCGGCCACCGCAACCGCGAGTTCGCCGACGGTAATGTCGGCGTCGTTGCCGGTAGCGTGGGTATGGCGGACGCCGATGCCGCGCTGGCGCAAGAATCCGACCGGCACCGTGCTCAGCGCACCGCTCTGGCTCAGCATCGCGACGTGCCCCTCGGCGCGGTCCATATCCATGAACATGGTGGAAAAGCTTGCGATCGCCCCGGTGCCGAAATTGGCAAGCCCTTGCGAATTCGGGCCGACGATGCGCATGCCCCTCTTGTGCGCGGCCTCGACCATCCGCCGCTCCTTCGCTTTGCCGGCGACGGCATCGACCTCACCAAAGCCCGAAGCCATCACCACCGCGACCTTGACGCCATGCGCGGCGCAATCTTCCACCACGCCGATGGCGTTATCGCCGGCGACTGCGACGATTACCATCTCGGGCGCTTCCGGCAACTCGTCGAGGCTCTTGTAGCAAGTGTGGCCCTGTACCTCGGCGCGCGACGGATTGATCGGGAATATCTTGCCCTTGAAGCCGAACTTGTCGAGGTAATGCACCGGCCGACCGCCGACCTTGTTGGGATTTTCCGACGCGCCGATGATGGCGACGGAGCGTGGATCAAGCGCGGCCTTAAGTCGGCTCATGATTTTGTCCTTGTGAAATATACTGGCGTCATTCCGGGATGGTCCGCAGGACCAGACCCGGAATCTCGAGATTCCGGGTTCGATGCTGCGCACCGCCCCGGAATGACTGCTTAAGAATCGCGCACATCATCATCCCCACGGATGACTCAATACGACTTCGGCAGGCCCAGCACCTTCTCGGCAATGAAACTTAGAATGAGCTGGGGGCTGATCGGGGCAATGCGCGGGATCAGGGATTCGCGCAAGTAGCGCTCGACATGAAATTCCTTGGCGTAGCCAAAACCGCCATGGGTCATCACGGCTTGTTCGCAGGCGTGAAAGCCGGCTTCGCCGGCGAGATATTTCGCCGCATTGGCCGCCGGACCGCATGGCAGGCCCTGATCATACTGCCAACCCGCCGAGAGCGTCATCAACCACGCCGCCTCCAGCTCCATCCAGTTCTTCGCCAGCGGATGCTGGATCGCCTGGTTCTTGCCGATCGGACGGTTGAACACG
>DASQOU010000383.1:0-3967 GCA_035644295.1 Bradyrhizobium sp. | reverse complement strand
TGTGCGATGCGAATCATCGGGGCCGCGAGCCTTTTTGCCGTCTGCGGAATGCTGGCCTGTTCGCCGGCGCTGGCCGATTGGGTGCCGCCCTTCAAGGGCAACGATACCGGCGGCATCATCGCCTATGAGCTGGCGAGGACGACGGATGCCCGCCAGCTCGCGGTCGAGCACTGCGCAGCTTACGGCAAGGTGGTGAAATTCCTTGCCGTGGACGCGCAATATGGCGGTTACGTTTCCTTTGCGTGCCGCTGGGTGCCGTATGGCGCCAATGATCGGCCGCTGCGAACAAAATACTGAACCCGAAATCGCGGAAAGCAGCCCCTCACCCCAACCCTCTCCCCGCAAGAACGGGGCGAGGGAGAAGCTCCGCCGCTACACCGGGATCCGCACCGCGGCGCGAAGGCCGCCCGTCGGACTGTCGCCAAGATTGATGTCGCCGCCGTGCGAGCGCGCGATGTCGCGGGCGATCGCAAGACCGAGACCCGTGCCGCCCTCATCCTGGTTGCGGGCGTCATCGAGCCGCAGGAACGGCTTGAACACTTCCTCGCGCATCTGCAGCGGAATTCCCGGTCCATCGTCGTCGATCGTCACGGTCAAATAACGATGATCGCGGTGGCCGGTGATGGAAATCGCGTTGGCGTGCCGCGCCGCATTGGACACGAGGTTGGCGAGGCAGCGCTTGAACGAGGCCGGCTTCACCGTCACGACCGGAAGTCCGTGAAACGCCACCGTCGCCGTGTGGCCGTTGCGCTCCGCGTCGCTGCGCAATTCCTCCAGCGCCTGCGCCATGTCGGTCGGCTGCGCCTGCTCGCCGCTGTCGCCGCGCGCAAACGCGAGGTAGGCCTCCAGCATGCCGGACATCTCGTCGACATCCTTGCGCATGCCCTCGATTTCCGGACTGTCGCCGATCAGCGCCAGTTCGAGCTTGAAGCGTGTCAGGATGGTGCGCAAATCGTGCGACACGCCGGCCAGCATCGCGGTGCGCTGCTCGATCGAGCGCTCGATGCGCGATTTCATCTCCAGGAAGGCCTGCGCGGCGCGGCGCACCTCGCGTGCCCCGCGGGGACGGAAGTCGGGCGCCTCGCGGCCCTTGCCAAAACTCTCGGCGGCATCCGCAAGGCGCAGGATCGGCCGGATCTGGTTACGCAGGAACAGTACCGCGACGATCAGCAGGATCGATGACGTGCCCACCATCCAGAACAGGAAGATTTCCGAATTCGAGGCATAGGCGGCGCTGCGCTGGGCGAAGATGCGCATCACCGCGTCGTCGAGCTGAATGCGGATTTCGACCAGGTTGGAGCGGCCGACGGTATCGATCCAGAACGGTTTTGCAATTTGCCGCCCCAATTGTCGCGAGAGCGTCTGGTCGAGCAGCGAGAAGAACGGCTTTGGGCCGGGCGGCGGCATGTCGCCGACGGGGAGGAAATCCACCACCAGGCCCAGCCGCTGCTGGGCGATGCGTCTGAGTTGCGCGCGGTCCTTGTCCTGCGGATAGCCTTTGTAGACGTCGATCAGGGCGGCGATATCCTGCACCACCGCAGCCGACAGATGCCGCGTGACCGTGTTCCAGTGCCGCTCCATGAACACGAACGCCACGACCGATTGCAGCACCACCATCGGCACGATCATGATCAGGAGCGCGCGGGCGTAAAGCCCGGTCGGCATCCAGCTCTTGAACGCGTTGCCCATCCAGCCATTGGCCGCGGAAACCCGCCCAGCGGCGGTGCGGATCAGCGTGAGGCCGGTGTCGAGCGTGCTCATCGGGCGGGGTTAATCCGATTCATGGCGAAGCGCTCAAGGCGAAGCGACCAGGCGATAACCAATGCCGCGCACCGCCTGCAGGAACAGGGGATTGGCCGGGTCGCGCTCGATCTTGCGCCGCAGCCGGTTGATCTGGACGTCGACCGCGCGCTCGTTGACGCTGCCGTCGCCGGTCAACGCGCTGCGCGGCACAGTCTCGCCCCGCGCCAAAGCGAGAATGCGCAGCATGTCGCGCTCGCGGTCGGTGAGATGGATGGTTGCCTCGCCCTGGCGCAGTTCGCCGCGCTCCAGATGATAGACATAGGGCCCGAACGCGATCTGCTCCAGCGTCGCCACCGGCGGCGGCGCCGAGCGCCTGAGGATATTGCCGATCCGCAACACCAGTTCGCGCGGCTCGAAGGGTTTGGCGACATAATCATCGGCGCCGATTTGCAAGCCCTCGATCCGGCTTTCCGCCTCATGGCGCGCCGTCAACATGACGATCGGCACCGATGAGGAGGTGCGGATGAAGCGGGCCAGATCGAACCCGGTTTCGCCGGGCATCATCACGTCGAGGATCAGAAGGTCGAAATGCAGGCCGTTGAGCTTGGCGCGGGCGTCCTTGGCGCTCATCGCCGTGGTGACGCGATAGCCTTCGCCGCACAGGAAGCGCGACAAAAGATCGCGGATGCGGCGGTCGTCATCGACCAGCAAGAGATGCGGGGCGTCGTCGGCCGGTTGCGGCGGCGTTCGTGCGAGCGTTGCAGCCTGGGCCACCATTATTCCTTTGCTTTTGCGGTCGCGGTGCCGGTTCCGAAGATGGCTTCCAGCACCTTGTCGGGGTCGTCGCGATCGATCATCGCGCGCAGGAATTGGCGGATCGTATCCACGCCCGATGGCGAGATGTCGCGCAGCGCGCGATTCAGCCGATCGGTCTGCAGCCCCGCGAGCTTTGCCACCAGCGCCTCGCCCTTGGCGGTGGCGAAAAGAAGGCGCTGCCGGCGGTCGTTATTACCGGCCTTCTGCACAATGTAGCCTTCGTCGAGCAGTTGCTTGAGCACGCGTCCCAGCGATTGCTTGGTGATCCGCAATACGTCGAGCAGATCGGCCACCTTCAGCCCGGGGTAGCGATGGACGAAATGCAGCACGCGGTGATGGGCCCGGCCGAAGCCGAACGCCTCCAGCTCGTGGTCGGCATCGCCGACGAAATCCCGGTAGGCAAAGAACAGAAGCTCGATGATCTCCCAGCGCACACCGGCCGGTGCTGCCGTAGAACGTCCGTCGCCTGCCTTCGAATCGGAGGCCATGGAGCGGTTTGAGAAATTTATGTCAGCCATATTGACATATATCGGGTTCAATGTTACAAAACAGCCAACGAAGACGAAATATTAGGTCGCTTCGATCATGGCGATGTTGAAAGTGGGCCGAGAAAGCCAAGAGAGAACCAAGAGTAAGGCCCAGAGGGAGCGGCGAGGCCGCGAATTTGTTGATCGTACGATTGTCGAGCGGCATTTCGGCAAACATACTGGACTTCCGCGTCCCACAAAAGCATGTCCTGACGGGCAATGCCGGCGTGGAAGCCGGCCGCAAGGCTGGTGGGAGGCTGGTGGGGGTGAAGTCCAGACCTACTAAGCCAGCAGGCCCGGAGAAACAGGCCGGGGCCAGGAATCGCGCCGGTTCCGACAGCGGGAAGCCAGGGAATGAGTTTGAAATTCGAAATCCAGCCTTCGACGAATCCGACGTCCGAGAAGGAGCGCGCGGCAAGGCTCGTGGACCCTGGCTTCGGCCGGATTTTCACCGATCACATGGCAGTGGTGCGCTACAATCAGGCGAAGGGCTGGCATGGCGCGCGCGTCGAATCCCGCGCGAATTTCCCGCTCGATCCGGCCGGAGCCGTCCTGCACTACGCGCAGGAGATTTTCGAAGGCCTCAAGGCCTACAAGCGCGACGATGGCGGGGTGAACCTGTTCCGCCCCGATGCCAATGCCCGGCGCTTCCACAATTCGGCTGAGCGCATGGCCATGACGCCGCTGCCCGAGCCTGTGTTCATCGAAGCGGTCGAGCAGCTGGTGCGCATCGACCGCGCCTGGATACCAGGCGGCGAGGGCAGTCTCTACCTGCGGCCCTTCATGATCGCGAGCGAGGTCTTCCTCGGCGTGAAGCCTTCCGCGGAATACATCTTCGCCGTCATCGCCTCGCCGGTCGGCTCCTATTTCAAGGGCGGACC
>DASQOU010000382.1:0-17944 GCA_035644295.1 Bradyrhizobium sp. | reverse complement strand
CAGCGACAGGCTCGGCTCGCCGGTCTTGAGCGCGCGCCCCCATGAATCGGCGCAAGCGGTCTCGCCGACCACGCCCCATTCGAACTTTTTGTATCCCGTCCACTGCAATCCGTTGATCAGAATGATCATCTGGCCCGGCGTGGCATAGACCAGACAGATATCCGGGGGATTCAATCGGCCGCTCGCAAGCGGGCTCACCGCCATCGCCTGGTATTGGCCAAAGGCAACGACGTCCAGTGCCTCCTGGCGCTTGCGCGCGTCTTCGGCGTTCTCATGCCAGACACCGACATAGGCCTGGCCGGCAAGCCACTTCTCGTCCTGCGGCGCAAGGCCGATCACCGCGCGGCATTGCGCGCCGACAAGATCGTCTGCCGTGATGCCAACGGTCCACCCCAGCCGCGAGGCCATGCTGACAATCTGGTCGGTGGTGTGTACCGCCGTGGGCCGCCTGATCTTGGGTATCGCGGCCATTTCCTCGACGCTTGCAAACATTTTCAGGCCAATGACCGTGGTCCTGAGGCGCAGCAGATTATTCAGATCGGCCACCATGGCGGCCAGGTCGAGCTGTTCTGGCGGCGTTTGCTGTTGCATGGCGTTTACTCCGAAATCGGCGGGACAGGCATACGCGCCTGCCGCCCAATCTTACCCCGTTTGTCCGATGGTTGCGACCGGTCGTCCTAATCCTGACGCGGCCCCGGTAACAACGCGTCGATCTTGCCGGTGGCCCAATAGGCGACAAGACCGATCCATTCGCGCACCGCAATGTCGGTGCGTTCCAGCCCTCGATCCGCTAGCGGCGAAAACGTGAGAAGACCGGTCTGGTCCACCCGCCAATCGACCGGATAAGGCTCTACAGCAAATCCCGCCTTACGAAACAGGCCAACCGAGCGAGGCATATGATAGGCGGAGGTCACCAACAGCCATCGTTCGCCAGCTCTGGGATTAGCGATTGCTTTGGAGAATTCGGCATTCTCCTGGGTGTTGCGCGAGCGCCGTTCCGTGATCAATCGCTCCCGGGCAATGCCCAGGTTTTCGAAGGCGACCAGGGCGTAATCGGCTTCCTTCTCGGCATCACTCGATACCAGATTGGCGTTGCCGCCGGAAAATACGATGCGGGCGTTCGGATATTGGCGCGCAAGGGCCGCGCCCGCAACGATACGGTCGGCTGAATGCGTGAAGACCACCCGCCCACGCGTGGCCGAAAGCTCCGGGTCGATTGATCCCCCGAGCACGACGATGCCGTCAGGCGCACCGTGCGCGGCGTCCCATGGCGGAAACCGCTGCTCCAGCGGATAGAGCAAAAGCTTCCCCAGCGGCGAAAATCCGCATAGCGCCAAGAGCACGACCGCAGCGACCAGCAACCGGCGGCCCAGCATCGCCAGACGCGTGACCGACAGAACCGCACCGAGGAGACCTATGCCAATCAGGAAATTCACTGGCAACAACAGGGTGCCGAGCGTCTTGGAGAGGAAAAAAAACACGAGAGGCCTCTTGGAATGTCTGGTACAGCGTCATACGCGACCCCTGCCCCAACCAGAAGCCCCGTCATGACGTATCATCACCTGCATTCCAGCCCCGAGACGTGCCATTGGGGCTTCTTCGAAGCGAAACTCAAACCGGTGCTCACCATCGCGAGCGGCGATGAGGTAACCATCGACACCATCAGCGGCGGCCCTGAGGTGGTGCCGGATCGCAGCCGATTCCACGTTCCGCCTGAACTCGCCGAGGTTCACGCCAAGAGCGAGCGGATGGTGCCTGGTCATATCCTGACCGGCCCGGTCGCGGTTGCAGGCGCGGAGCCCGGTGACGTGTTGGAAGTCGAGATTCTCGACGTGCGGCTGCGCCAAGACTGGGGCTTCAACCTGATCCGGCCGCTCGCCGGCACCCTGCCGGACGATTTCCACGAGGCCCGGTTGATCAACATTCCGCTAGATCAGACGCGGATGGTGGGCCGGCTGCCGTGGGGGCTCGACCTGCCGCTGGCGCCGTTTTTCGGCGTAATGGGCGTAGCACCGCCGCCGGCGTGGGGCCGCATCACCTCGCTGATCCCCCGCGCGATGGGCGGCAACCTCGACAACAAGGAACTGACGCCGGGGGCGAAACTCTATCTGCCAGTGTTCGTTCCGGGCGCGCTGTTCTCGTGCGGCGACGGCCATGGCGTCCAGGGTGACGGCGAAGTCTGCGTCACAGCAATCGAGACCGCGCTGCAGGGCCGTTTCAGGCTGACGCTGCGCAAGGATTTGCGGCTCGGATATCCCCGCGCCGAGACACCAACGCATTACATGACAATGGCGATGGATCCCGATCTCGATCAATGCGTGGTGCGGGCGCTGCGCGACATGATCGTGCTTCTCGGCGAAAAACGGAACTTGTCGCGGGAGGATGCCTATATGCTATGCAGCCTGGCCGCCGACCTGCGGGTGACGCAGACCGTGAACGGTTCCAAGGGCATCCATTGCATGATTGCGAAAGCGGTCGTTCATGGGTGAAACTTGCTTACCATGACGTGGACCCGACCGTAACATAACCCGTTAAAACCATTGGATTCGGCCCGCCGAGGCCGTACCGTGGTATGCTGCTTTGCGAGAAAGGAGACGCGCAGGAGATGGAAAGACGCCTGGCTGCCATAGTCTGCGCTGACGTCGCCGGTTACTCCCGAATGATGGGCGCCGACGAGGAAGGCACGCACGCCGCGTTCAAAGCCCATCGAAGCGCGATATACCCGATCATTCTCAATCATGGCGGCCGGCTCGTGAAGAACACCGGCGACGGTTTCCTGCTTGAGTTTCCGAGTGTCGTGGGCGCGATCGAGTGCGCTATCGCAATCCAGGCGCTGATGGCAGAGCGTAACAGTCAGCTCCCCGCCGATCGGCTCATGCAATTCCGTGTCGGCGTCCACATGGGAGACGTGATGGCCGACGAAGACGAGGTGTTCGGGGATGGGGTGAACATCGCCGTTCGTCTCGAGGCGGTGGCCGCGCCCGGCGGCGTGGCTGTTTCGGAAAAGGCCTATCATGAGGCCAGCAAGCATCTTGCCGTTCCCCTTGTCGACGCCGGCAGTCATCGCTTCAAGAATATCGAAGGGCCGATAGGCGTCTGGGCCTGGGACCCCGCCAGGTCCGACACCCGAGGCCGGGAATGCAGGGACACATCGAACCTGCCTGCCCAATACCGCACCGCGATCGTGGGCGTGCTTCCCTTTGTCAATCTCAGTGACGACGCGGACGAATACTTTTCCGACGGGCTTACCGAGGATTTGATCCATGCGCTTTCGCTGCAATCCTTTTATCGGGTCCTGAGCAGGAATTCGACTTTTTCCTTCAAGGGCAAGAATCTGAGCACGCGCCTGATCGCGCGGGAGATCGATGCGACCTACCTGATTCAGGGATCGGTACGGCGTGCCGGAACCAAAATCCGCGTCACCGCCGAACTGATAGCTCCGGAAAATGGTGAGCAACTATGGGCCGGCCGATACGACAGCGACATCGGCGATCTGTTCGCGATGCAGGATGAACTCACCGCGAGACTGTCCGCGGCCATAGCACCGGAAATATATCGCGCGGAAGCTTCTGCTCCTGCGCGATCGTCCGCTGATTTGACCGCATGGGATCGGTTCCTGAAAGGGCTTTCTCACTATTATCGGCATACCAAAACAGATTTTGGGGCCTCGATCGATCTGTTCAGGGAGGCCATTGCACTTGATCCGGGGCTTTCTATCGCACGCGCCTATCTTGCCACGATCATGGTTCAGGGCGTGCAGTACGGATGGATCAAAAGTACCAGCCAATTGTGGACCGAGGCCATGAGCCTTGCGGAAAGCAGCGTTCAGCTTGATCCTCGCTCCTCATTCGCATTCTGCATCTTGTCCTATATGCATGCGATGGAAGGAAATCACGAGGCGGCCATGGAGGCCGCAAAAAGGGCGGTTGATCTAAATCCATACGACATGGGTGCCCGCGGCATACTTGGATTATGTCACCTCGCCACCGGCGAGCATCAACAAGCCATCGAGCTATTTTCTACTGCCGTGCAGCGCGGCAACAGCGACCCCCGGTACAAATGGGCGGCCTTGAACGCTTTCAGCCACTACCTTCTCAGACAATATGACGCTTCGCTGTCCTGGGCGCGTGAAGCCTTGTATTTGAATCCCAATCACCTTCAAGTGCTGGCAGTTCGGGCGGCCGCGCTCGCGCAATTGGGGCGAAGCGAGGAGGCAGCCAAGGCGACCGAAGTCTTGCTAAACAGCTTTCCAACCCTGACCGTCGAACGCCATCTCAGGAATTTTCGTTGGAAAAATCCGGCTGACATCGCCCATTACCGGGAGGGACTCCTGAAGGCCGGCGTACCCCTGAGCAAATTGACTCTTGTCGGGCCTGCTTCAAAGCGCACGGCCTAGGCTTCCTCAGAGCGTGAGTGCGAGAGCGTCGGCCGAGACAGTTACTCACCGCATCTTGCCGGACATCTGTTGACACCGATTTGGATTCCGCCAAAGCTCCATACATCTTCAAGTGGAGGCCGCTGGCAAGTTCGCGCTTCCGATTCCCTCCCCGTTTTGATCGAGTCGACGCACTTTTTTGCATTCGGTATTTTGAGGATTGAAGTCCATGCCAGATGACCGCGTTGGTTCAGCTTCGGGCGGCGCGCCTAACCCGGAGACCGCCGTGTCATCCGATAATCCGTGCCCCTTCCTGCGTGCGCTTGTCGCCGGTGGTTTTATCGATGGCCACATCGTGCCGCTTTCAAAGCTTTGCAGCGCGGTCGAGGCCGCAAGTGCCGAAAAGGGGCTGCGGAAGAAAATCGTCGGTGTGAAGACCTACCTGGTCGCGCTGGGGGCGAACGGCCTCAATCCCTTGCGGCTGATGCGCAGCTGGTGGTCAGGAGCCGTGCTCGACGAACTGCGCGACGGTCCCCTGGACAAGCATGGCGTAGGCTCGCGCATCCTCGATGCGACGGCGCACGTCGACGAGGCAGAGATCGAGCGTTTCGCCGGATTCGGCAAGGACCGGGAGGACCCCTCCGGTGGAAGAATGGAGCGAGGGCTGACAGCCCCGGAGATCAAGGCCTTCATGGAGGCGAACTTGGCGCGCGCCAAGGGCAAAAGACGTTGGTACGACTGGCTGTTGATGAAAGGCGAATGGCCGGTTTTGCTGGACATCATGGGCAAGGGCGATGGCGACCAGCGCTACCTCAGCGTGGACGAGGTCCGCACGCTGTTCGTCGATCGGCGACTGCCCAAGCGGATCGTCGCGCGCCTTACCTCACAGCCGGCATCCGCGCCGCGAAGTGCCCTTCGCGTCGCGGTCAGCATCGCGCTATGGGGGACCGCAGCGGCCGCTGTCCTGCTGGTGGCAATTGTCGAATTCCCCGACAAGGCCGCAAGCATTCTGCCATCACTCGTCACGCAGTTCCTGCCTCCCCCATTGCCAACCGTCCCCGCCATCAAAGAGGCGCGTTGGCTCGACCAGAACTGGTCGACGGAGGACCGGCACTGGTTCCATCATGTCAGCCAGGGCACCGCCACCTTTCCTGTGCCCTACTCGTGGTTTGTTGCGCTGGAACAGCCGGGGATTCACCTGTTCACCCAACCCGGCATGATGAAGGACAGCGATTATCTCGAGCGGTTCGGTTTCCTGCCAAGCCCCCAAACCATCCACGCTGACAAAACGACCTTGGCCCGCTTCGGATATTCCGATGTTACGCCGGCGCCGCCCGTGCCACCGGTGGCGCCGTCGGCCGCAGGTTTGGTGCCTACCCCGGCCGATAATTTCGACGGCCTGCCCGTCGGTTTTGCGCGGTTGACCGGTGCCGTCAATCCCGGGACCGGCCAGCCCGAATCCGACAAGATCGGCTTGACCTGCGCGGCCTGCCACACCGGAAGCATTCGTTACAAAGGTGTGAGCGTGCGCTTCGACGGCGGTCCGGCCATGGTGGAGCTGCGAAAACTCGAAAGCGCGACCGGCCTGTCCATTCTCTACACCTCGATCGTGCCTTACCGCTTCGATCGCTTCGCCACGCGCGTACTCGGTCCCGATCCCAGCCCGGAAGACTACGCCAAGCTGAAGAAGGATCTGTGGGCAGTTGGCACCTACCTGCTCGGCCAGAAAATACTTTACGACAAGACGATCAAGAGCAAGGGACAGAAGGATACTGAGGAAGGGTACGGGCGGCTCGACGCGCTCAACCGGATCGGCAACCAGGTTTTCTACACCGATCTGGCAACGGCCGGTCTTGCAGGATTTGAAAAGAACCTGCACGCCGACGATGCGCCGGTCAGTTTCCCGCCGATCTGGACAGTGCCGTGGTTCCTGTGGGCGCAATACGACGCCTCGATCGAACAGCCCATGATCCGCAACGCAGGCGAGGCGCTCGGTGTTTATGCGCTGGTCAATCTTTCGCCCGACACCACCCAGGACAGGCTTTTCAGCTCGACCGTAGCCATCGAGAATCTCGACCGCATCGAAACGATGCTGCGCGGTCCCGATCCTTCGCCCGAAAATCCATCCTTCGGCGGATTGCAGCCGCCGAATTGGCCATCGGACATTTTCGCGAAAGATACCGCCTGGAAAATCGATCAGGGGCGCGTCGAAAAAGGCCGCGCACTCTACGCCACGATCTGCGTCGAGTGCCACCTCGGACCGGTCAACGACCCCGCGTTCAACAAGCTATACCCGGCGCAGAGCTTTTGGTCCTCGGAACGTTGGGACGCCAAGAACAAGTGGCTTGATCCCGTCCAGAAAAGCGCGGCCGGTATGGGAACAGACCCCGGGCAGGCCAACGTTCTGTTCACGCGCAAGGTGGAAGTTCCAGGCTTCCTGAACCTGCAGCCCAAGGAGGTACTCGGAAAGAACTGGGGATGCTCGAACATGCCCGCAGCCTCAACGGAAATGCCGTACTCGCTCGCCCTGATGATGGTGGTCGACGTCGTCAGCAGGAAATGGATGAAAGATCGCGGTATGACGGAGGCCCATCAGAAGGCGCTCTGGGGTCCGCGAGTGAATTGTCCCAACGACGAGAAGGAAACCCAAACTTACGTGAAGAGGCCCCAGGTTGACGCAAAGCAGCCGCAAGATGACAGGAAACCGCACTATCGCGCTCGCCCGCTGAACGGCGTCTGGGCGACCGCGCCCTACCTTCACAACGGTTCGGTGCCTTCGCTCTACTGGATGCTCATGCCCGCCGCCCAGCGGCCCACGCAATTCTGTATGGGCGTCCGTGACTTCGATCCGCAACAGGTCGGATTCCACGTGGAGCCAGGCGAAGTGCAGAAGTGCAAGGACGGTGAAACCCGGTTCTTGACCACCAACCGTGACGGATCGTCGATCAAAGGCAACAGCAATCTCGGCCATTCGTTTGAGGGAACGGGTGAGCATAAGGCGGGGATCATCGGCCGCCAGCTGACCGAAGACGAGCGCTACGACCTGATCGAATATCTCAAGACGCTATAAGAAATGGCGGCATCGCTTCAGGGGTGAGCACAGGTTCCGGCAAGACTCGCGTCCCGGTCGGACGATTGTCAGGAAATAGAAAGAGCGCACCCTACTCTAGTTCGGAGTGCCGCTGGCCTTGGTCCGCTTCGCGGGGGCGTCTTTCGCAGCCGATTTGGGTGCCTCCATGCTGCGAGCGCCGCCCCAGGGGTCGGCCGGGGGTTGGTCGGGAATGTTGCGGAGCGAATTCTTATAGGCGCGATCGGCCGCTTTTTCGGCCTCTATCTCGGACGGTGACTTGGGGGCCTGCGTCACCGGCGGGGGAGCGGCTTTTTGGGCGTAAGCGGGTCCCGCCAGCAATAGCGTGATCATGGCTGCCGCTCGAAGAACTCTCATGCATCGCCCCCTCAATTGTTACCCTACATATCATTGCGATCATCGTGGCGCCAACAGGACGGTTGGCCACGCCTTCAGGCATTTTTTAAGCCGCGGCCACCCATTCCCGCCGAGTGGCTGCATCCGGCGGCAGGATCACCGGCAGATCGTGCACTATCCGCGGAGGTTGTGGTCGAACGCACCAGCAATCTGTCGATGGGCCTGCGAAATCGAAACGGTATTATAGTAACAACCCGGCAGGCGGCTGGACACCAATGGCAAGCATTATCTTAAGCATCAGCCGATAGCGTCATCCCCGATGTTATACGGAGGGACTGCATGCCGTTCGGATTGAAGGGACGCCGCTTGCCTTTTTCGCGGCTCAACCTCGGACCCAAGGCCGTGTTGAGCGCGGCGCTGCTGATCGCGATAAATACCGCGCTGTTGGTGGGGGCGGGTTATTGGTCGTTGACGCGCAACTTCGACATCCGTGCCGAACGGGACATCGACCTCAATCTGCGCACGCTGAGTCTGGCGTTTGGTGAAACCTTCCAGGAAGCCAAGATCAGCATTCGCGATGGCGTTGTTGACCGCATCGAAATTCCCAAGATGCCGGAATTTGCCGATCACCGGATCGTCGATCGTGCGACTTCGTATGTCGGCGGCAATGCCACCCTTTTTGTCTACGACGAAGCCTCGCAGCAGTTTGTTCGCCGAACCACGAATGTCAAAAAAGAAAATGGCGACCGGGCGGTTGGCACGCAACTCGCGGCAGACCATCCCGGGCAAGCCATGCTTCGCCGTGGCGAGGCTTACAAAGGCCCGGCGGTGCTGTTCGGCCGTCGCTTCTACACGGCCTATCAGCCGGTGTTTAGCCCCGCCGGCAAAGTGATCGGCATCGTCTATGTCGGCATTCCGACCGCGCAACTCGACGCCATGCTGTGGCAGGCGATCGGAGCGATGGCCATCGCGGCCGGCATTGCCGCCCTGCTCGCGCTTGCTATGACCATGGCAATGGTTCGACGCGTCACCAAGCCGCTAAGGGCC
Source organism: Bradyrhizobium sp. (assembly GCA_035644295.1). GTDB lineage: Bacteria > Pseudomonadota > Alphaproteobacteria > Rhizobiales > Xanthobacteraceae > Bradyrhizobium. The sequence continues at coordinate 9,098 of DASQOU010000382.1, read as the reverse complement.
GTGACGGAAACGCTGACCGTGCTTGCCGAAGGAAGGACGGATGTCGAGGTTCGGCACGCCGATCGTCACGACGAGATCGGCATGATCGCGCGGACCGTCAGCGTCTTCAAAAACAACCGCATTGAGCGGCGCCAACTCGAGGCTGAGCGCATCAACGCTGAAAAGCTGGCGATGGACCGGCGCAAAGCCGAGCTCAATCAATTTGTCGAGGCATTCCGCACCAAGATCGGCGGAATCATCGAGCAGGTGCTGAATTCTTCAGGACAATTTGAAAGGGACGCCCAGCAGCTTTCCGAGACGGCGCACTCGACGGCACAGATGTCCGGTCAGTCCGCCGATGCTTCACGACAGGCTTCTGAGCATGTCCGCAGCGCCGCGACCGCTTCGAACGAGCTGTCGCAGTCGATCGTTGAAATCAGCCGCCGGGTCCAGGATTCCAACAATGTCGCCGCCGATGCGGTCAAGCAGGCCACGGCAACGGATCAGCGGATGGCGGAACTCACGGCGGCGGGCGACCGGATTGGGGACGTAGTGAAGTTGATCACCTCGATTGCCGAACAAACCAATCTCCTCGCGCTCAACGCCACCATCGAGGCGGCGCGCGCCGGCGACGCCGGACGTGGATTTGCGGTGGTCGCCCAAGAGGTCAAGACGCTTGCGGGCCAGACCGCAAAGGCCACCGACGAGATCAGCTCACATATCGTCAACATGCAGCGTGCCACGGGAGAATCGGTGGACGCGATCAAGGCCATCGGGCTGACGATCGAACGCATCAGCGAGATCACCACCTCGATTTCCTCCGCGGTCGAGCAGCAGGGCGCGGCGACCAAGAGCATCGCGGCTGGAGTACAGGCTGCCGCCGGCGGCACCCTCGATGTCGCGGACAACATCGAACGCGTTGCGCGCGGCGCCGGAGAGACCGAGACGACATCGGGTCAGATGTTAAGATCGGCAAAAGCCCTGTCCGACGTTAGTGTCCATCTCAGGGACGAAGTCGAGAGATTTCTGGACAGCGTTCGCGCGGCATGACGTAACAAGCGGGCGATCAACCGAGAACACCGCTCAAAGGGGATGAGGCCGCGAGCGTCTCGTGCTTGGCGGCTGATGCTCGCTTCGGCCTCCTGCCGGCCGGTTTTGCAGCATCCTTCTCCGCCTCGGCGAGGATGTTCATGGCCGCGGCCATCTCATCGAGAACCACCTTGTACTCGCCGGTGGCTTCCTCGGGACACGCGTCCGTTTTTCCAGGAGATGCCTCTTGCTGTTGTGCCGGCTCGAGCGCCTGATGATGGAACCTTGCCCGCTCGAATTTCTCGCCGACAAACCAGACGCAAAGTACGCCTGTGACTTTGTCGTCATCGAAAATATCGGTGTTGACCGTATCGACCGTCATGACCGGGCCACCGGATTTCAGCACGACGAGATCGCCCGACTTGATAGCGGTCATTGGCAAAGCCCACGGTCAGAGCCGCGAATCGCGTTCGATCGCATCGCAACAATAACAAGTTGCCCCAACTTCTTCACCCGCGCGGGCCAAGGAGGACCCGCTCATCGCGCACGCCCGTCTCGCGACAAGCACCCGCCGCCAGAATTTTGAAATTGAGTCACGCGCTCGACGTAAGTGCGACCTATCTGCCACTCCGACGCTCAAATCATCGGCGCGGCCACCGCGTCGTAAAATTTTAATTTAGACTATCACGATGAACTGATTCGCGGCACGAACATTGCTTTAAACGAGCTGGCTGAAAAACTCAGGAGTGCGGCATGAAACGCCTCGTCCTTTGTACAGCGTTCGGTTGCTTGATGAGTGTAGCGAGTGCGAGCGCCCGTGATCTCGGGCAATGGGAATCGACGGACCCGCAGATACGGGAGTGGTACCAGGCCTTGATGCAGCCGGATAATCCCGCTGTTTCATGTTGCGGCGAAGCGGATGCGTATTGGGCGGATTCGTTTGAAGTCCAAGGCGACAAATATGTCGCTATCATCACCGACTCCCGGCCCGACGGGCCGTTACGCCGCAAGCACATCGACGTCGGAACAAAAATCGTCGTCCCGAACCACAAGCTGAAATATGACCAATCAAATCCGACCGGTCACGGGATCATCTTCCTGAGCCGGGGCGATTACGTGTATTGCTACGTCGCGCCGGGCGGCGTCTGATTTTTGTGCAGGGAAGGCGAGCGCGGAGGGGGCTGCGGGCTCGTCTTGCCCACTCCGGCTGCGGCAATGCCGGAGTGACCCCAAGGCCCTGACGCCGGCCAGTGGCCCTCCCCGACGGAAAGACCGGGACGGTACAGAACGTCCGCGGTCGTAGCCGGCCATCTGGCCATGGCCAGATGGCCGCCAAATTCGCCGTCAGCGCCATTGGCTCGCGGAATACTTCGGACCTGTTGGTGTTCCGATTTAGCACGACTAGGAATCGGCTGCTTGTGGTAGCCGCAACAAAACATGGGAGGAGCTATGATGAGGCTTTCGTACATCTATGGACGTCTGGCGATCGCTTTTGCGGCGATCGTGCTCGTGTCGGCATCCGCGTTTGCTCAGGGCACGCCCGTACGCGTGCGGGGTACGGTCGTGAGCCTCGACGGCTCCAAGCTCGTCGTTAAAGCCAAGGATGGCAAAGACGTCACCGTCAACCTGGCCGACAATTATGCGGCGCTGGCCGTGGTCAAATCATCGATGGCGGATATCAAGGAAGGCACCTTCATCGGCACGGCCACCGTGACCCAACCCGATACGAGCCTGAAATCGGTGGAAGTGGTCGTGTTTCCAGACAAGATGCGCGGAACCGGCGAGGGTCACTATCCCTGGGACCTCGGCCCCTCCAGCATGATGACCAATGCAACCGTCGCGAACGCCGTGAAGGGCGTCAACGGTCAGACCGTCACGGTAACCTACAAGGGCGGCGAAAAGAAAATCGAAATTCCCGCCGATGTGCCCGTGGTTGCGCTTGTTCCGGCCACCAAGGAGGAAATCAAACCCGGTGCTATCGTTTTCGTGCCGACCCAACGTCAGGCGGATGGTTCCTTGAACGGTGGAGCCGTTCTTTTCGGCAAGGACGGTTTGACCCCACCGATGTAGAAACTTTGAGCAGATCGCATGCGAACACATCCCGCATGCGATCTGCCTCGTCGGGTTGGGAATTGCCGGAAGTAAATGAGTTAGTTGGTCGGAGCGAGAGGATTTGAACCTCCGACCCCTAGTCTCCCAGACTAGTGCGCTAACCGGGCTGCGCCACGCTCCGATGCCGTTCCATTAGCTTCGATCAGGCCGGCGCGCAAGAAGCGCGATGAGCCCCGGACAACGCCGGTTCCGCCGAGACAGTCTTCCACGGAGACGAGCGGTTAGCCATCCTTCAGCGCGGCATCGAGCAATTGCCGGCAGGCGATCAGGTCCTGCAGAACGCCCTGCAGACGCTCTATGTCAAACCCCGGCGCCAGATCAGCCACCCCGGGAATCGGGTCTTCGTCGAACTCCTCGGGGTCTCTGCTCCTGCCGCGTCCCGCCAGACGAGAAAGCCGGCCCTCCTCCGCACCATCATAATCATCGTCATCGAGGTCGAGGCTGGCGGCCGCGTCGTCATCCTGCTCCAGAATGCTTTGCCCGATCACCTCTTCGATCGCGCCGAATGAGGCTACCGCTGACGCATCCGCCAGCCGCTGGACCGACCCAATGCCGTGCTCCTTCAAAATTCGCTGCACCCCGCGAATGGTGTAGCCCTCGCCGTACAGCAGGCGGCGGATGCCCCGCAGCAGATCGACGTCGTCCGGGCGATAGTAGCGGCGGCCTCCGCTCCGCTTCATCGGCCTGATCTGGGTGAAGCGCGTCTCCCAGAACCTCAGGACGTGCTGGGGGATATCGAGATCGTCGGCGACCTCGCTGATGGTTCGGAACGCATCCGGCGCCTTGTCCAAATGCTCGCTCCCTCTGTCGTCGCCTCAGTTGAAAAGATTGATCTAGTCGGCGTTGTCGTCACCGTTGGCGACGCTGTGACCGTTGATGCGCTGCTTGAGAATGGCCGACGGCTTGAACACCATCACGCGACGCGGCGAAATCGGCACCTCGGTGCCGGTCTTGGGATTTCGGCCGATGCGCTGGCCCTTCTTGCGCACCATGAAGGAGCCGAACGAAGATAGTTTCACCGTCTCGCCCTTTTCAAGGCAATCGGTAATCTCCTTCAAGACAAGTTCGACAAACGCCGATGATTCCGTGCGCGACAACCCCACCTTCTGGTAGACGGCTTCGCACAGATCGACGCGTGTGACGGTTTTTCCGGTTCCGGTCATCGCCTGCCCCAACTCACGGCGAACAAGTTCAATTCGTAGCTGAAATTAAGAGCTTAACCAGCGACGGTCAACAGCGCTCATCAATGCAATAGCATGAAAGAAGACAGCAAAGTACAAAGATTTTTTAACGTACCGCTTACCAGCGAACGAGCGCCGAACCCCAGGTGAAGCCGCCGCCCATGGCTTCCAGCAGTACCAGGTCGCCCTTCTTCACACGCCCATCGGCGACCGCGACCGCCAGCGCCAGCGGAATTGAGGCGGCCGACGTGTTGCCGTGCAGGTCGACCGTGAGCACCACTTTCTGCGGCGCAATATGAAGCTTGTGCGCCGAAGCATCGATGATTCGCTTGTTGGCCTGATGAGGAACGAACCAGTCGATGTCCTCCGCGCTGGTGCCGGTTGCCTTGAAGGCATCGACGATCACGTCGGTGATCATGCCAACCGCATGCTTGAATACTTCGCGGCCCTCCATCCGGAGATAGCCCACGGTACCGGTCGAGGATGGGCCACCATCGACATATAGTTTGGATTTATGCCGCCCGTCGGAACGCAAATGGGTGGTCAGCACGCCGCGATCGGAGAATTTGCCGGGCTGTGGCTGGGCCTCCATCACGATGGCGCCGGCACCATCACCGAACAGAACGCAGGTGCCGCGGTCGTTCCAGTCAAGAATTCGCGAGAATGTCTCGGCGCCGATCACCAGCGCCCGTTTGAATGCGCCGGTGCGCAGGAAGTTATCCGCGGTGGCGAGCGCAAAGACGAACCCCGAACACACCGCCTGCAGATCGAAGGCCGCGCCGTGGTGGATGCCAAGTGCGTCCTGGACGGCAACCGCCGTCGCCGGGAAGGTGTTGTCGGGCGTCGAGGTCGCCAGCACGATCAGGTCGATGGCCTGCGCGTCAATTCCGGCGTTAGCGAGCGCCGACCGCGCGGCATGGATCGCCAGGTGCGAGGTGAATTCGCCCTCGGCAGCGATATGACGCTGCCGGATACCGGTACGCTGCACGATCCACTCGTCGGAGGTGTCTAATCGTGTCGCCAGCTCGGCGTTGGTCAGAATCTGCTGTGGCAGATAAGCACCGCAGCCCAGCACCACCGAACGTATTGCGGTCACGAGACGGCCTCCGGCGCGGTCGGCGCTGGAGGGAGCGCGCTGCCGTCGCGATTGAGCATTTGATTGATCTTGGTGAGGAGATCGTAGCGGACCATCTCATAGCCAACATCGACCGCATAGGCAAAGCCTTCGGCATCGGTTCCGCCATGGCTCTTGACGACGATTCCGTTGAGTCCGAGCACCACACTGCCATTGGATTTCGAGGGGTCGAGCTTGTCGCGCAGCGCCTTGAAGGCATTCTTGGCGAAAAAATAACCTATCTTCGAACGCCAGGTCTGTGACAGCGCCGCACGCAAGAATTCGGTGATCTGGCGCGCCGTGCCTTCTGCGGCTTTCAGCGCAATGTTGCCGCTGAACCCTTCGGCGACGATAACGTCGGCGGCCCCCCTGCCGATTCCGTCGCCCTCGACGAAGCCGATATATTCGAGCTGAGGAAGGTTCATCGCGCGCAGCAACTCCGCTGCCTCGCGAATTTCCTCGCGGCCCTTGATCTCCTCGACGCCGATATTGAGCAGGCCGACCGTCGGCCGTTCGAGATTAAACAAGACGCTCGCCATGGCGCTGCCCATCACCGCCAGCGCCACCAGATGATGCGCATCTCCGCCGATGGTGGCGCCGAGGTCGAGCACCACCGAATCGCCGCGCGCCGTTGGCCATATCGCCGCCAGCGCCGGCCGGTCGATCCCGGGCAGCATGCGCAGGCAAAACCGCGCCATCGCCGCCAGCGCACCGGTATTGCCGGCGGACACCGCAACGTGGGCCTCGCCCTTCTTGACGGCTTCGATGGCCAGCCACATCGAGGAGTTCTTGCGGCCGCGGCGCACGGCCTGGCTGGGCTTGTCGTGCATGCTGACGGCGACGTCGGTGTGAATGACGCGGGAGACCGTCTTGAGCGCCGGATGATTGACCAACTGCGGCTCGATCAGCGCCCGATCGCCAAACAACAGGAATTCAATGTCGGGGTTTCGGGTCAACGCAATTGCGGCGCCGGGAATGACCACCGATGCGCCGACATCGCCACCCATGGCGTCAAGCGCGATTCGAACCTTTTGAGGCATGAACGTCCCGGAAACCTGATCTCTTGCGGACTGAAGCTGGGCCGCGGAAATCGCCACGGTTAGCGGCGATCGGCAAAGCACGACGCTGCGCCCCGGCCGGGCCGCGACAATAGCGTTTCCCCGTCCCGACACAACCTCTTGACCGCCTCCTTTTGGTCGTCTTGCTGCGCTGAGGCGGATTCGGCGTATGTCAATAACTTCAACAAATTCAATGCCCTGAAATAAATTGGCGGGCCGCCATCGGATTCAGTTTGTTGCTAATGCGCGCTCTGCGAACCTCCCTCAACCACCTTCGCCACCTCTGGGCCTGCCAGGTTTCTTTTTAGGAGCGGGCAGTTTGGCGTCGGGCATCAGCGCTTTGAGCGCGGCAAACGGATGATCGTTTGGATCGGCGGTTTCCAGGGGCGGCTCGAAAATCGCGTCCGGTCTGCGTGGGTAAGGATTCACGGCCAGGAACAACGCATCGGTCGCAAGCCGGCCAAGATCGATCACGCCATTGATGATCGGCTCCGGGGGATCGGGAATCTCGGTCGCGCTTTCGGCGGCCTCATCGACCAGATCAGACAGATCCGGAATTTGCTCCGGTGGCGCGAAGACCAGATCGATCGGCTCGTCGATTTCGTTCTCGATCGGATCGAGCGTCACCACGCAGGTCTGTCCGATCCGTGCCCGCACATGGCCCGTCACATGGATGCGGCCCCCGCCTTTGGGCGTGATATCGAGCGAAGCACTCGCCGACAGGACTTCCCGCAACCCTCCGGCCTCCGCGATGGCCTCGCGTGCCGCTCGGTCGGCTTCGAAATCGCGATGCAAGCCGGTGTCCGGGATCTGCGCCACGGTGACCGGTACGCGCCAGGGATCCACTGTATTCATTATGGTGATCGTTTCTGGTTGGGGCACGGCGCCTCCGCTGCGGCCAGCAAAGGGAACTTCCACGCGCCCCCTTGCAGCGCCGCCCCGTCGAGACCGGACAGATCTTCGAGTGCGGTCTCAACATAAATAGCGAGCCGCCGTGCTTTTTCGATGCCCTCTCCATTCAGGATGTTCTTGCAGAGCGCCTGCGCGAGCGCCTCGCTGCCGGAGACCAAAGCCAAATCATAGGCGGTCGCCCGGCCGTAGAACGCCTCCCCGAAGGCTTGCATGCGCTTCGGGACGGCGAGATCGCCGACCCCCATTTCTCGCAAATTGGCATCCATGTCGTCGCAGAAGTGATCGAAAAGCGGCTGGGAGAGGTTCGCATCGCCTTCGATGGACTTAAATCGTCGCAATATCATCCACAAATGCAGCACCACCAGATCAAAACGACCGTTAACCGTATCCGGGACGCCCAGATCTCGGTAGAACGACGGTTCTCGCGCTTGCGTCACGATCGTGCCATAGATGGCCACGATGGTGCCTCGCGCGAGTGCCCGGGGTTCCCTGAAGTGATTGAACGGCCAAAGCATTGTGGGTTCCGCAAGCGAGCCCCAAAGGTTGGCTTATTGGGGGCCCGCGCCTGTTGCAATCCGACGTGCTGCCCGGTACGTCAACGCCTCACGCGATGCAAGGGGATGGGACCGGTTTCGGAATGATTGAGTCCATTCAAAAAAGCTCCCCGCGCTTCCTGTCGGCGCGCTGGCAAACTATGCGCGCGGCCGCCGCGATCGCGTTGGTATGCGCGGTGCTGGGCGGCTGCGGCGAGCAGTTCCAGAAGGGCTACATCCTGCCGCCGGGCGCGCTCGAGCAAATTCCCATTGGGGCGAGCCAGGATCAGGTCCTGATCGTGATGGGGACGCCGTCGACGGTCGCAACGCTCAATGGCGAGGTCTTCTATTACATTTCGCAGCGTTCCGATCGTCCGCTCGCTTTCATGAACGACAAGATCGTCGACCAGCGGGTGATCGCGATCTATTTCGACAAGAACCGCCAGGTAAGGCGGCTTGCCAATTACGGGCTGAAGGACGGCATGATCTTCGACTTCATCAGCCGCACCACGCCAACGTCAGGCCAGGAGATCAACTACGTGGCGCCCCTGTTCAAGGCGCTCAACGTCGGTCAGTAAGACGGTCGCGAGCTTGAAGATTGCCCTTGTGGGGCGCGCGGGCGAGAAACGCTCCGGCTGTCTCTGAATGAAAAACCCCGCGGTTCGCACCGCGGGGTTTTTCTTGATTCGTTGACGCCGTTCAGTGCGCCAGGATCGCCAGCAGCAACAGCGCCACGATGTTGGTGATCTTGATCATCGGGTTCACCGCGGGACCCGCCGTATCCTTGTAGGGATCGCCGACGGTATCACCGGTCACCGCCGCCTTGTGGGCATCCGAACCCTTGCCGCCGTAATGACCGTCCTCGATATATTTTTTGGCATTATCCCAGGCGCCGCCGCCCGAGGTCATGGAGATCGCGACGAACAGACCGGTCACGATCACACCGAGCAGCATCGCACCCACAGCCGAGAACGCCGCCGACTTGCCGGCCGCACCACCGCCGGCAATCCCGAAGATCACGAAATAGACGAAGATCGGGGACAGCACCGGCAGCAGCGACGGAATGATCATTTCCTTGATCGCCGCCTTGGTCAGAAGATCGACCGCCTTGCCGTAATCCGGCTTGTCGGTGCCCTGCATGATGCCGGGCTTTTCGCGGAACTGACGCCGCACTTCCTCG
>DASQOU010000381.1:0-2097 GCA_035644295.1 Bradyrhizobium sp. | reverse complement strand
GGCCCGCCGTTTCAGTTCCGGGATTTGAACATCTTCGATGTGGGTCGCGAGGAACCACTGGTTCCCGGCGGAATCCTTCACGCCGCCGCAGCGATCGCCGTAGAATTGATCTGCCGGCTCCATCACTGACGTGGCGCCCGCCTTGATCGCGAGCTGATAGGCCGCATCGACATTGGGCAGATAGAGATAAAGCGAGGCTGGCATTGCATGAGCGGGCTCCGTGGCTTGCGCAACCATCACCATTGAATCGCCGACCCTGAGCGTGGCGTGCATCAGGCTGCCATCGGGCCGCTTCATCGGCTCGTGATCGAATTCCGCGCCAAACGCCTGCTGCATGAAGGCAATGACCTTATCGGCGTGCTGGGCCGTGATGTAGGGAGTGACCGTATGAAAACCCTTCGGAACGGGTTTCGCCTTGTTCATGAGCGATCTCCTCTGGATGTGGAACGATCGGGATTCAACGCACAGTGCCGCGTTTGGTTGGGGTCCGGTGCGAGGCAATTTTGTGAAGAATGTGCGGCTATCGAGCTGCGCGTCGCGCGGCATCATTGCGGGCTGTCGCGGGGATAAACACGCGGTTCAGCGATCATTCATCTCGACGCAACGAAACTCTCTTCGTCATTCACGATGCGCAAGGGAGGAGATGTGATGGAACGCCGCCACTTTCTGAAACTCGCCTTGGGATATGTTGCCGGTGCTGCCGCGCTTGCTGCGAGCGCGAAGGCCGCGCCGCTGCCGCCGATATCGGCGGAACACGGCCTCGCGCCACCGCACGGCGAAGGTGCGGAACCCGCGGTCACCACGCAAGACGATGTCGATCGCCTCAAGCCCGAAGAGGTACGTTGGGGCCACGGGCGCGGGCATCACCGCGGCTGGCACCGCGGTCACCACTGGGGTTGGCGCAGGCGTCACTGGGGCTGGCGTCGCCGCCGGCACTATGGCTGGCGCCGGCGTCATTGGGGTTGGCATCGCCGCCGCTGGCACCGTCGCCGCCGCTATTGGCGTCGCCGCTACTGGTAAGACGGTTCCGCGTACGCGCTGCAGGTGCACGGAGACCTACCTCGCCAGAAACGCCAGCATCAGTTCATTGAACTTCGAAGGTGCTTCGAGAAACACCAGATGCCCGGCATTCGGGATGACCTCGGCGCGGGCATCTGGCATTTTAGCCGCCAGCGCCTTGGCGAGCTCGGCGTTTTGGCCCATCTTCGGCCGCAGCGCCGCCGGCGCATTCGGCTTGCCCGGCGCGTTATGATCGTCGGCGCCCATGATCAACAGCGTCGGCTGCGTGATGAGCGGAATTTCGTGCACCACCGGCTCGCGATAGATCATCTGCGCCGAACTGACAAAGGCGCGCAGCCAGCGCGGATATTCCGAGCCGCCCTTGATGTTGAAGCGCGCGTCGATGAACGGCGTGACCTGATCCGGCGGCAGTTTCAGCGAATAGTTGGTCTCGAGCTGCTTGCGGTAACCTTCGGCGGTGAGCTTGTCCTCATTCTCCAGAATCATCTCGGTTGAAGTCGGCGGCACATAGAGCCGGTAATCCTCCAGTCCGATCGGCGCCACCAGCAACAGATGCCCGACCCGGTCCGGGTAGGCACGTGAGATCCGCACACCGAGCATGCCGCCCAGCGAATGCGCGACGATATCGGCCTTCGCGATCTGCAGATGATCGAGCAGCGCGACGGTGTTGCGGGCCAGGGTGTCGAAATGCAGGTCTCCCTGCGGCTTGGAGGATTTGCCAAAGCCGATCTGGTCCGGGACCACCACGCGGTAGCCGGCATCATTCAGCGTCCTGATCACCGGCGCCCAGTAGCTCGACGGGAAATTGCGGCCATGCAGCAGCACCACAATGCGGCCGTTCGGCTGCGCCGGTGCGACATCCATATAGGCCATCCGCACCTGCTCGCCGTCATTGTTGAGCGGCAGCATGCTGACAGGGTAGGGATAGGCAAAACCTTCAAGCCCGATGCCGTAGGGTTCGCGGGTGGCGGGCTCGGCGGCATGGGCTGTTAGGTATGGCGAGATGAGGAGCGCCGCGGCAGAGATCAGGTGAATGAAAATTCGTTGCATCGGTTGAAACCCAACTTTCATGTTCGT
>DASQOU010000380.1:0-2812 GCA_035644295.1 Bradyrhizobium sp. | reverse complement strand
CTGGATGCGGTCGTTGATGCGATCGCAGACATAGACCAGCCCGTCATTGGCGAGCTTCACGCAATGCACGGGATTGGCGAATTGCTGCGACACCGGCGCTTTCGGATCGTAAGGCGGCTGCTTGTCGTCGTTCGGCGGATTCCCGTAGGCGCCCCAATGCCGCTTGTAGGCGCCGGTGGTGGCATCGAACACGATGACGCGGCGGTTGCCGTAGCCGTCGGCGACATAGATTTCGTTGGCGTCCTTGTCTACAGCGGTCTCGGCGGGCTTGCCGAGCTGGGTGGTGTCGTTGCTGCCCTTGCTCGGCGCGATCTTGCCGATCTGCATCACGAATTTGCCGTCGAGGGTGAATTTCAGAATGGCGTTGTCGTCATCGGCATTGCCGCCGACCCACACAAAACCTTTTTCGTCGACTTCGATGCCGTGTTCGCGCCCGACCCATTCATAGCCTTCGCCGGGGCCGCCCCACGAGCGCAGCAGATTGCCGTCGGTGTCGAATTCCAGCACCGGCGGCGCCGAGACGCAGCATTTCGAGCGCGGCGGCGTCAGCGTCGCGCCCTTCTCGTCGTCGGTCAGCGAGCGTGGCCGGTGGATAACCCAGATGTGTCCTTGCGAGTCCACCGTGATGCCGCCGACCTGACCGAGGATCCAGTTGTTCGGCAACGGCTTCGGCCAGGCCGCATCGACCGCGAAGGTCGGAATCTCACCGGCCTGCGCGGCGCGCGGCAGCGCCGGCGTGCCGATCAGCACAGCGGCGGCGATGCAGACGGCAATGTTCCTGGAAAGACGTGCGACGGCATGGTTCTGATAACGGCGATGGCGCATTGGCGTCATGGCATCCTCCCGCATTCTTTGCTGCGGTTTTCCCGCTTGGCGAGCAGTGAATAGCGGCGAGGTTCGGGAGTCAATTCGGGGGGCGGGCATGTGCTGGCGGGCGCAGCGACGGCTCCACAAATAGCGGTCATCGCCCGCCAACGGGTCGGCCGAATGGCCGCCCGATGACAGGCTCCGGCGGGTGATCCAGTAATCTCTGGCATCGGTGTTTACTGGTTCTCCGCTTTCGCGGGGATGACATCTGAATATTCGGAAAACGCAGTGCCCATCGTGACGCTACGCCGGTCCGCGAAAACTCATCAGCGTGCGCGTCTTGTAATCATAGAACTTGCCGGTTTCGGTCCAGTCAGGCGCGCACATCGGCACGATGAATTCGGCGGCCTGGTCCGGGGTGTCTAGCGTCAACGGGTCTTCGCCGGGGAACACGGTGGCGCGCATGCGCGTCCGGATCGGGCCGGGATCGAACAGGTTGACGCGCACAGCCGTCGCCGCGGTTTCCCGGGCCCACACCCGCACCAGCGTTTCAAGCGCGGCTTTCGAGGCTGCATACGGACCGAGATAGGCGCTGGCCTTGCTTGCGGCACCTGACGTGACGAACACCGCGCGGCCGGCGTCGGACTTTTTCAGCAACGGTTCCATGCAGCGGATCAACTGAAAATTCGCTGACACGTTGATCGCCATCACGTCGCTCCACGATTTCAGTTCGATATGCCCGAGCGGCGAGGAGGGGCCGGCGACGCCGGCATTGCCGACGAGAATGTCGAGCTTGCCGTGGCGCTCATGCAGCGCAGCACCAAGCCGTGCGATGCCGTCGAAGTCGGTCAGATTGAGCGGCACCAGGGTCGCAGCTCCGCCACCCTTGCGGATTTCGTCGTCGAGTTCTTCGAGGCCGCCTTGGGTTCGCGCCACGGCAACGACGTGCGCGCCGGCTTTGGCCAGCGCGCGCGCGGTGGCATAGCCGATGCCGCGCGAGGCGCCGGTGACGAGAGCGATACGGGAGGCGAGGGGTGTTGTCATCGAAGTAGACTTCTCCGTCATGCCCGGCCATAGCAGTCTGCTTTGCGCAGACTGCGTAAACTTGTCTGCGATGCCGGGCATCCACGTCTTGCTTGCGCTGCGGGTTTTACAGACGTGGATGGCCGGGACAAGCCCGGCCATGACGAATTAGGAATAGAACGCTTGGCCTCAGCTCGCCTCCGCCAGCAGCGACAATTGCCGCGGCTGCGGCTCGTGCTGGGTGTGATCGGTGAGGTGCGTGGGATAGACGCCGGTGAAGCAATGGTCCGCGAATTTCGGATTCAGGGGATCGCGGCCGGGCTCGCCCATGGCGCGATACATGCCGTCGATCGACAGGAACGCCAGCGAATCGGCGCCGATGATGTCGCGCATCTCTTCGAGGTTATGCGTCGCCGCCAGCAATCCGCCACGGTCGGGCAGATCGATGCCGTAGTAATCGGGATGAATGATCGGCGGCGAGGCGAGGCGGAAGTGGACTTCCCTGGCGCCGGCATCGCGCATCATGCGGACGATCTTTTTCGAGGTGGTGCCGCGCACCAGCGAATCGTCAATCAGGATGATGCGCTTGCCTTCGATCGCGGCGCGGTTGGCATTATGCTTCATGCGCACCCCGAGTTCGCGCACGCTCTGGGTCGGCTGAATGAAGGTGCGGCCGACATAATGGTTGCGGATGATGCCAAGCTCGAACGGCACGCCGGAATGCTGACTGTAGCCGACGGCGGCAGGCACGCCGGAATCCGGCACCGGCACCACGACATCGACCTCGACATGGCTTTCACGCGCGAGCTGCGCGCCAAACGCCTTGCGGACTTCATACACGGACCGCCCGCCGACGATGGAATCCGGCCGCGAAAAGTAAATGTACTCGAAGATGCAGGGCCGCGGCGGCTTTGGCGGAAACGGTTTATGGCTTTGCGCGCCCTGCTCGTCGAACACGATGACTTCGCCGGGCTCGACGTCG
>DASQOU010000379.1:0-2622 GCA_035644295.1 Bradyrhizobium sp. | reverse complement strand
AAATACACCGACGATTTCAACTTGGCCGGGCAAGCCTATGCCTGGATCGTGCGCTCCAGCCACGCCCACGGGATCATTCGCGGCATCGACACCTCAGCGGCCAAAGCCATGCCCGGCGTACTCGGGGTCTGGACCGGCGTCGACCTCGCTGCGGCGAATTATGGCCCCTACACCTGCGGCCTGCCGCTGAAGAGCCGCGATGGCACCCCGCTGCTGCAGACCAACCGCACCGCGCTGATGACCGACAAGGTACGGTATGTCGGCGATCCCGTGGCGTTTGTGGTGGCCGGAACCCTCGTGCAGGCGCGCGACGCCGGCGAAGCCGTGGTGCTCGATATCGACCCGCTGCCGGCCGTCACCAGCGCCGAAGAGGCGGCAAGACCCGGCGCGCCGCAGCTCTACGACCACATCCCCAACAATGTGGCGCTGGATTATCACTACGGCGACGCCGCCAAGGTCGAGGCCGCTTTCGCCGGCGCGGCACATGTCACAAAACTCGATATCGTCAACACCCGCGTCGCTGTAGTGGCGATGGAGCCGCGGGCTGCGCTGGCCTCCTACGACAAGGCGAGCGAGCGCTACACGATTCAGGTTCCGACCCAGGGGGTCGCAGGCAATCGCGCCAATCTCGCCAAGAACCTGCTGAGGGTGCCGAACGAAAAGGTTCACCTGCTGACCGCCAATGTCGGCGGCTCGTTCGGCATGAAGAACATCAACTATCCCGAATATATCTGCATCTTGCATGCGGCGAAGGCGCTGGGCCGTCCGGTGAAATGGACCGACGAGCGCTCGACCAGCTTCCTGTCCGACAGCCATGGGCGCGCCCAACAGATACATTGCGAGCTCGCGCTCGACAGCGACGGCAAATTCCTTGCGGTGAAGGTCTCAGGCTACGGCAATCTCGGCGCCTACATCACCGGCGTCGCGCCAAGCCCGCTATCCCTGAACGTCGGCAAGAACCTGGCCAGCGTCTATCGCACGCCGCTGATGACCGTCGACATCAAGACCGTCTTGACCAACACCACGCTGATGGGCGCCTATCGCGGCGCCGGACGCCCCGAGGCCAATTATTTCATGGAGCGCCTGATCGATCGCGCCGCCGATGAGATGGGCATCAACCGGCTCACTTTGCGCAAGCGCAATTTCATCAAGCCGGCGCAAATGCCGTTCGCAGCGTCCTCCGGTGTCACCTATGACAGCGGCGATTTCCAGGGCGTGTTCAACAAGGCGCTTGAGATTTCCGATCACGAGGGTTTTGCCAAGCGCAAGAAGGAGAGCCGCAAGCAGGGCAAGCTTCGAGGCATTGCCGTCGGCTCCTATCTCGAAGTCACCGCCCCTCCCGGCGTCGAACTCGGCAAGATCGTGTTTGAAGCTGACGGCTCGGTGCGGCTGATCACCGGCACGCTCGACTATGGTCAGGGGCATGCGACACCGTTTGCGCAAGTGCTCTGTGCGCAGCTCGGCGTCCCCTTCGAAAGCGTCAAGCTCGAACAGGGCGACAGCGACATCGTGCATACCGGCAGCGGCACCGGCGGTTCGCGCTCGATCACCGCCAGCGGAATGGCGATCGTCGAAGCCTCGAAACTGGTCATCGAGAAGGGCAAGCGCGCGGCCGCCCATTTGATGGAAGCCGCCGAAGCCGACATCGAGTTCGGCAATGGCCGTTTCACCATCGCCGGCACCGATCGCAGCATCGACATCATCGAGCTGGCGCGCCGCCTGCGCGACGGCAAGGTGCCGGAAGGCGTGCCGTCGTCGCTCGACGTCGACCATACCACCGAGGCCGTGCCATCGACCTTTCCCAATGGCTGTCATGTCGCGGAAGTCGAGATCGATCCCGAGACCGGGATCGTGCAAATCGTGCGCTATACCGGCGTCAACGACTTCGGCACCATCGTCAATCCGATGCTGGTCGCCGGGCAATTGCATGGCGGCGTCGCGCAAGGCATCGGTCAGGCCCTGATGGAATGCGTCAGCTACGACTCCAGCGGCCAGCCGATTACCGGTTCGTTCATGGATTACGCACTGCCCCGCGCCGAAGACATTCCGATGATGGCGGTCGGCGACCATCCGGTGCCCGCCAAATCCAATCCGCTGGGCACCAAAGGCTGTGGCGAAGCCGGCTGCGCCGGCAGCCTCTCCACCATCGTCAACGCGGTGCTCGATGCGCTCTCCGAATTCGGCATCACGCATATCGATATGCCGCTGACCCCAGAGCGGGTCTGGCGCGCGATCCAGGATGCGAAGACGAAGGCGGCGTGAGGGCGGACCGTCCGTTATGAGGAGCGCGTCGCGGAAAACACACCGCCGCCGCCGAACACACAGCCGTCATCGCCCGCGAAAGCGGGCGATCCAGTATTCCGAAGCATTGGTGATAGAACCGTGAAACTGCGGCGTACTGGATACCCGCTTTCGCGGGGTATGACGACTGAGAATGGGCGCGCGTCTGTCCCCTACGCCGCCGCCTGTTCGCGCGGCTGATAGATCGCGATGTGCTGGCAATGCGCCACCGCCGTGCGGCCGTTGGCGACGACCAGCGCGTCGAGTTCGACGAAACGGTGACCCTTCTTTTCATAATTGCCGGTCACCTTGGCGCGTGCCGTCAGTTCGTCGCCACTGCTG
>DASQOU010000378.1:0-8878 GCA_035644295.1 Bradyrhizobium sp. | reverse complement strand
TGATCGCGCAGGCGTTCGACGCCGTGCGTTACCCGATCCTGCCCAAGATCACGCGCGCCGGCTCGAGGCAGGCGCGCCGCGAAATCCTGCATATCCGCGACTCGTCGCTCTACATGCCGCGCGATTTCGACATCTCGCCCTATTTCGAAATCGTCAAACCCACCATCATACACGGTTTCGACTACACCGCCTTGCACTGGGCCGACAAGCAAAAGCCGCTCCAGGAGGTAGCGGGCCAATTCGGTGTGTTTCCAGAAACGGTCAAGTCGCCGCCGCTTGTTCCTGAAGCGGTTGACCAAGAGACGCCGCTTCCGGCTCTCGAAGTAGCATTGGACGATGATGAAGTGATGCTGGTCGAGGGCGTCACCGTGACCGAGCATCCGATCGCGGTCGGACATGTTCCGGCGCCTTTAGCGAAGCGGCCCACATCCGAACCGATCGCCTAATTTGAAGATCTGGATTCAGGCCGCCGCCTGAGTTCCCGCAGGTATTGCGACACGGCCAAATCTTCCATCGAGCGCCTCGGCTCCACGGCTCTTGCTGAACCCCCTCACCATGTCTACCTCTCGTGGGGGCTTCGCTTAGGACAAACCATCATGCTGGATGCCGCCGTCAAGGCGCTGTCGCAAATCCTGTCGCCGCCGATGCGTTCGATCCTGTGGCGGTCAATTGGGCTGGCGCTGGTGCTGATCGTGGTGCTGGCGATCGGCCTGCAACGGCTGCTGAGCTTTCTTGCGACCTCGGGCGAAGTCTGGGCCGAAGCGATGCTGGGCCCTTCTTTCCAGACGCCGCTGGACATCCTTGCCTGGATCGTCTCGATCGCCGCCGGTCTCGGCGTCGTATTGGGTGCGGTATTTCTGATGCCCGCCATCACCTCGCTGGTCGCGAGCGTGTTCGTCGACGAGGTCGCCGACCACGTCGAGCGCGCGCACTATCCGGCCGAGCGTCCCGGCACGGCGTTGCCGTTCGGCCTTGCCATGACCGAAGGCGTCAAGACCGCGTTGCTGACGATCCTGATCTATCTGATCGCGTTGCCGTTCGTGTTCATCGCCGGTGCAGGTTTTATTGCGTTCTTCATCGCGACCGCGTGGCTGTTGGGGCGGGAATATTTCGAGCTCGCGGCGATGCGGTTTCGCAGCCCTGCGGAAGCCAAGGCGATGCGCAAGGAGAACGCCGCGACCGTGTTCACGGCCGGTCTCATCATCGCAGCCTTCGTATCGATCCCGATCGTCAATCTGGCGACGCCGCTGTTCGGCATGGCGTTCATGGTTCACATGCACAAGCGCCTGAGCGGGCCGCGGCCCGAACTGATCGAACCAGCGCGGAAGTCGGGCATGCCGGCGGTGTGATCTTAGGAGTGTGACACCTCATGGTGAGGAGCGCGGCTTCGCGCGTCTCCGGACGATGCGGAGCCTGTCATCGGGCGCGCGTCGCGCGACCCGTTGGCATCGCCTTGAGAACCATGAGGCCCCGATGCGGCCATCCTTCGAGACGCCGCGCAAGGTGCGCGGCTCCTCAGGATGAGGGTAGCGCGAGCGGTTGCGACCATCACACCGTCTTCTCCGGCCAGCGGCAGAGATCGTTGATCAGGCACACCTCGCAACGCGGCTTGCGCGCCAGACAGGTGTAGCGGCCATGCAGGATCAGCCAGTGATGGGCATGCAACATGAATTCGGCCGGGATCACGCGCTCGAGTTCGAGTTCGACCTCAAGCGGGGTACTGCCTGGCGCCAGCCCCGTGCGATTGCCGACGCGAAACACATGGGTATCCACCGCCATGGTACGTTCGCGGAACGCCATGTTGAGCACGACATTGGCGGTCTTGCGGCCGGCGCCCGGCAGCGATTCAAGCTCAGCGCGGGTGCGCGGCACCTCGCCGCCGAATTCGGCGATCAATTTTTCCGACAGCGCAATAACGTTCTTCGCCTTGTTGCGGTAGAGCCCGACGGTCTTGATATACTCGCGCAACTTCTCTTCGCCGAGCGCCAGCATTTTCTGCGGCGTGTCGGCAACCGCAAACAGCGCGCGCGTCGCCCGGTTGACGCCGGCATCGGTGGCCTGAGCCGACAGCACCACCCCAACCAGAAGCGTGAAGGGATTGAGATGCTCGAGCTCGCCCTTCGGCTCGGGATTGGCTTTGCGAAAGCGGCTGAAGGCCTCCCGGACTTCGGCCGGAGTCCATGGTTTTGCCTTTCTTGTCGCCCGGCGCGTGGGCTGCGGCCTGGCCGCCGCTCGTTTGCGGGATTTTTCAGCGCGTTTGGGTGGAGCTGGCTTTTTAGAAGGACTGCGGGTGATTTTTGGCATCCTCCGGGTATACTGACCCGCCATGACCGCAGGCAATGATTTTGATCCGAACGCCGAGCCGGAATTGTTCTCGGCGCTGCTGACGCCGCACCGCTCGCTCAATCGCACCGGCTTTCTGGTGGTGATGGCGTTTGTCAGCGGTGTCAGCTTCGCAGCGGGTTTTGCGTTCCTGCTGATGGGTGCGTGGCCGGTGCTGGGCTTTTTTGGCCTCGCTGTGCTCGCGATCTACTGGGCGTTCCGGATCAATTTCCGCCACGCCAAAGCGAGCGAGGAAATCCTGGTGATGCCGTCCGAACTTCGCGTGCGCCGGATCAGTCACCGCGGCCATGTGGTGGAATTCAAGTTCAATCCGCTGTGGGTGCAGCTCGATCGGAAGACCCACGCCGAATTCGGCATCGAGAAGCTTTATCTGGTCTCGAAAGGCCGCCGGGTCGGTATCGCCAGGTTTCTCGGGCCCGACGAAAAAGCAAGTCTTGCCAATGCCTTGGTGGCTGCGCTACAGGCCGCCCGGCGCGGCCCAACCTATAACCCGGTGGTGTGATCTGGTATCGGAAATCGGGTGGTTTGAACGCCGCTTCCATCCTACATCAAGGGCATGATGAACCTTGCAATCAATGACCATCGCCTGACCAAACCCGGCCCGCAGCATGCCGCGCTCCGCGACTATGATTCAGTACGGCGCGCCATCGCCTTCATCTCGGAGCATTGGCGGGCGCAGCCGACCATCGAATCGGTGGCGGATGCGGCCGCCGTCACGCCCGACGAGTTGCACCATTTGTTTCGCCGCTGGGCCGGGCTGACGCCAAAAGCCTTCATGCAGGCGCTGACGCTCGACCATGCCAAGGGTTTGTTGCGCGATTCCGCCAGCGTGCTCGACGCCGCACTCGACTCCGGCCTTTCCGGCCCGGGCCGGCTGCACGATCTGTTCGTCACTCACGAGGCGATGTCGCCGGGCGAATGGAAGAACGGCGGCGCCGGCATGACGCTGCGCTATGGATTTCATCCCTCGCCGTTCGGCACCGCCGTGGTGATCGGCAGCGGACGCGGGTTGGCCGGTCTGGCCTTTGCCGATCCGGGCGAGGAGCAGGCCGCGCTCGCCGACATGCAGCGGCGCTGGCCGCGCGCGAGCTATATCGAAGACCGCGCCGGCACCGCTAGCCTGGCGCAGCGCATCTTCGACAAAAAGCTGTGGCGGCCGGATCAGCCGTTACGCGTCACCCTGATCGGCACCGATTTCGAGGTGCGGGTATGGGAGACGCTGATGAAGATCCCGATGGGCCGCGCGGTCTGCTATTCCGACATCGCCAACAAGATCAATAGTCCCAAGGCGTCACGCGCGGTCGGGGCTGCGGTCGGAAAAAATCCGATCTCGTTCGTGGTGCCCTGCCACCGCGCGCTCGGCAAGAGCGGCGCGCTGACCGGTTACCACTGGGGCATCACCCGCAAGCAGGCGATGATCGGCTGGGAGGCCGGACAGGTGGGAATGCATTAGGGCCATCCGTCATTCCGGGGCGATGCAAAGCATCGAACCCGGAATCTCGAGATCCCCCGATGTGCAATTGCACATCTGAGGTCTGGTGCTAACGCACCATCCCGGAATGACAGCCAAATCTTTCGATCACCGCTCCAAACGCTTCCACATGATCGCCGTGTCGCAAAGCCGGCCATCCGGAAACAGCGCGTAGTCCGGCACGAGGCCGGTCTGCGTCCAGCCGGCGCGCAAATAGAGACGGTGACCGTTTTCGCCAGGCACGGTATCGAGCACGAGAAGCCAGCGGCCGCGCCGGCGGGCTTCTTCTTCAACCGCCGCCATCAGAGCGGCGCCGATGCCGCGGCCGCGCGCGGCGCGATGCACCAGCATTTTCTTGATGTCGGCGCGATGAGGTTGGTTGGGCGGCGTATCGAGCCCGAGCTGCACCGTGCCGACGATCTGGCCGTCCAGCCTTGCCGCCAGCAACACGGTCTCGCTTGCGGCGACCGAGCCAGCGACCTTCCGAAAAAAGCCAAGCGCGGAATCGCGCGAGAACGGCGACATGAAGCTGACGCTGGCGCCGCCCTCGACACAGTCGACCAGCACATCCGCCAGCTGATCCAGCGCGGAATCCGCAATAGGCGCGGCGAGAGAGACGATCTCGGCCTTGGCGCTCACGCCGCCAGATCGAGTTTTGACGCCACGGTGGCATCGGCATTGAGGCGATAGACGATCGGGGCGCCGGTGGCGAGCTCGCGCGCGATGATTTCCTTCGGCGAAAGTTTTTCCAGCACCATGATCAGCGCGCGCAGCGAATTGCCGTGGGCCGCGACCAGCGTGCGCTCGCCGCGCAGCACGCAGGGCAGAATTTCCTGCACATAATAGGGCAGGGTGCGCGCCAAGGTGTCCTTCAGGCTTTCGCCGCCGGGGGGTGCCACGTCATAGGAGCGTCGCCAGATATGCACCTGCTCCTCGCCCCATTTCTTGCGGGCGTCGTCCTTGTTGAGGCCCGACAGATCGCCATAGTCGCGCTCGTTGAGCGCCAGGTGCTTGCGGACGGGAATGCCGGTCTGGCCAAGCTCGACCAGCGTCAGATCGAGCGTGTGCTGCGCGCGCAGCAGTGCCGAGGTAAAGGCGATGTCGAACTTCAGTCCCTGGGCCTTCAGCTTGCGGCCGGCATCTTGGGCTTCAGCGATCCCCTTTTCCGTCAGATCGGGATCTTTCCAGCCGGTGAAGAGATTTTCCAGATTCCATTCGCTTTGGCCGTGACGCACCAGCACGAGAAGACGATCGCTCATTCCCTTGGTTTCCGTTCGAACGAGGTATCTAGAAATCACTGAGCCCGAGCACGTCGGCCATCGAATATAGCCCGGGCTTTTTGCCCCGCGCCCACAACGCGGCCTTGACCGCGCCTTGCGCGAACATGGTGCGGTCCTCGGCCCGGTGCGTCAGTTCGATACGCTCCATGGGTCCGGCGAAGATCACGCTGTGATCGCCGGTGACGGTGCCGCCGCGCAATGATGCAAAGCCGATGTCGCCGGCGTTGCGCGCGCCGGTGGCGCCGTCACGTCCCCGCGCCGAATGGGCGTCGAGCGCAATCTTGCGTCCGGCAGCCGCCGCCTCGCCCAGCAGCAATGCCGTGCCGGAGGGCGCATCGATCTTGGCGCGGTGATGCATCTCCAGCACCTCGATGTCAAAACCCTCGTCGAGCGATTGCGCCACCCGCTTCACCAGCGCCGCGAGCAGGTTGATGCCGAGACTCATATTGCCCGACTTGACGACGATGGCGCGCGAGGTGACGCTTTGGATCACGGCATCGTCCGACGCCGAAAGCCCGGTGGTGCCGATGACGTGCACAAGACGGCGCTCGGCGGCAATAGCGACATTGGCGATGGTCGCCCCGGGCACGGTGAAGTCGAGGATGGCATCGGCATTCGCCGACATCGTCCAAAGATCTGCCGACAGCTCCACGCCATTGGAGGGCAGGCCCGCGAGCACGCCGGCATCCTTGCCGAGCAGTTCGGAGCCGGGCGCTTCCAATGCACCGGCCAGCACCGCGCCCGGGGTTTCGGAGATAACGCGCGTCAGCGCCCGGCCCATCCGGCCACCGGCTCCCGCAACGATCAGGCGCATGTCAGACATTTCAGACCTCGCCCCTGCGGTATAGCCGGGGCGGGCTGTTCCGGCAACCAATCAGGCCCCTGGCTGCGGCCCGTCATAGCCTTCGACGATCACGAGATCGCTCTCGGCATGGGGTGAGCGGATCGCAACCAGCTGGGCATATTCCGGTGAATTATAACAGGCAAGCGCGGTCTCATAATCCCTGAATTCGAGCACCACATTGCGCGAGCGCGACGAACCCTCCTGGCCAACGAACTGGCCGCCCCGGACCAGAAACCTGGCGCCGTATTTCGCAAATACCGCGCCGTTCTGGGCAACGTATTCCTTGTAGCCATCCATGTTGTGGACATCGATGCGCGCGATCCAGTAGCCCTTTGCCACATTGAGTTTCTCCTTGTTGTTAGACCTATAGAAGCGCCAACTCGGTCACCTCTCCCAAGGGGAGAGGTCGGATCGCATAAGCGATCCGGGTGAGGGGTTACACTCTATCGATAGACCGTACCCCTTCACCCCGACCCTCTCCCCATGGGAGAGGGAGTACGCTTCCGATGCGGACATACTGATCTGGTCAACCTTCAGCCCAGCGCTTGCGCGATCTCGGCCTGGATGGCCTCCGCGGCGGCCTTGGGGTCGGCGGCTTCCATCACCGGCCGTCCGACCACGAGATAATCCGAGCCTGCCGCGATCGCGCGGGCCGGAGTCATGATGCGTTTCTGGTCGCCGGTCGAACTGCCCGCAGGCCGGATGCCGGGAGTAACCAGGCTCATCTGATGGCCCACGCTCTTGCGCAAGGCTGTGGCCTCTTCGGGCGAACACACAAGTCCATCGACGCCGAGCACCTTCGCCTGCTGGGCGCGGGCCTCGACCAGATCGGGCACCGAAAGCCGATAGCCCGCGGCATGGAGATCGCCGTCGTCGTAGGAGGTCAGCACCGTGACGGCGAGGATTTTCAGGCCTGATCCCCCGCGCGCTTCCACCGCCGCCTTCATGGTCTGCGGATAGGCGTGCACGGTCAGGAATGTCGCGCCGAGCGCCGAAACGCTCTCGACGCCGCGCGCCACGGTGTGGCCGATATCGTGCAGCTTAAGATCGACAAACACCTTTTTGCCGTTATCCGCGAGCTGGCGGACCAGCGATAGGCCGCCGGCATAAGCAAGCTGATAGCCGATCTTGTAAAACGTCACGCTGTCGCCGAGCCGGGCGATCATCGCTTCCGCAGCGTCGGTGCCCGGCAGGTCGAGCGCGACAATCAGGCGGTCGGAGCAAGCGATGGTGGATGGCGCCATGTCACCTCACATCATGCGTTGGGAGACGTCGATCAACTGGCGCACCAGCGCGCCGAGCGCCTCGATATCGGGTGGGTGTTTCAATCTGTCCATATCGTCATAGGCTTGTCCGGCGAACGACAGCGCGAGCTGGTTCGGAATCACGGTGGCATGACAGGCTGACAGGATCAGCCGCAGCGCCGCCAGCGCGCGCATTCCGCCAAGGCGGCTTTCCGAGGCCGCTGCAATCGCAAAGGCCCGCCCGCGAAACACCTGGCCGCGGGTTTCGTGCGCGTCCTGCACGCGCGTCACCCAGTCGATGGTATTCTTGACCAGCGGCGGCACCGACGCATTGTATTCCGGCGTCACGATCAGCACGCCATGATGCGCGCCGATCATGCGCTTGAGATTGATCGCGTTCTTCGGCACGCCCGATTTTGATTGCAGGTCGCCGTCATAGAGCGGCAGCGGAAAATCAGCGAGCGAAATGCGCGTGACTTCGGCGCCGGCCTGCGCGAATTGATACGCGGCCGCGGCCGCGAGCCTTGCATTGAGCGAGCCGGTGCGAAGCGAACCGGGGATCACCAGGATTTTCAGCGCGGGCATGGCTTAAATCGGTTCTCTGGGAGAACCCTCCGCGCGACAAAGGCGGAAAGCTCAATCCTTCCGATACACCCAGACGCGGGCCGGCGGAAGGTTCATCCAGATGCGCTCGGAGGCTTCCGTAGAGACGCCCGGCAGCGACTTAGGGATTGGCGGCGCCACCGAATAGGTGAATTGCACGAACGGCGCCCCCGGCGCGAGCGCCAGGAACGCATCGCGCATCAATTTCAGGCGCGTCAGCATCGGCTTGGTGACGAGCGGCAGGCCGGACACCACGGCAGATGCGGGCGTGCTCAATGCATTCCAGAGCGAGTCGCGCAACCTATAGGCGTCGCCCTGAACTACCTTGGCGTGTGGATAGCGATCGCGCAGCAACGCACAGAAGCCCGGATTATACTCGACCAATACCAGGCGCCTCTGATCGACGCCGCGCTCGATCAGCGCGCTGGTGATCGCCCCGGTGCCGGGGCCAAGCTCGACGACGGGCCCGGAGGAATCAATATCGACATACTGGGCCATGGTGCGCGCCAGCACCCGTCCCGAAGGCATGACCGCGCCCATGTGAAGCGGCTTCTCGATCCAAGAGCGAAGAAAACGAACTTCGTCGTCGAGACGAAGGGGCTTTTTCAACGCACGCACGGACGATTGCAGAGGCATGTCGCTACCAGGCGGGACCGCGCTTGCGCGGCAATGTCAGAAAACAGTCATAAAGAGGTATAGGTAGCCGACGATACGGTCAAGCCAAACGCGCTTAAGCAGGGCTGCGAAAAATGCGGGCGGTTGAGCGATAAGACCATGCGCTCCCTAGCGTTTTGCCGCGGTCGAACCCCACCGCTTTGCCGGCCACGCTGTCAGGTGTTGGCGCGGTTGCCGAAGAAGTCCTTGACCTTGGCGAAGAAGCCCGCCGCCTCGGGCTGGGTTGCGCCGGAAGATAATTTTTCGAACTCGGCCAGCAATTCCTGCTGCTTCTTGGTCAAATTCTGGGGCGTTTCGACCATGACCTGGACGTACATGTCTCCGGTCTGCCGCGAGCGGAGCACCGGCATACCCTTTGATGCGATGCGAAAGCGCCGGCCGGACTGGGTTCCGGACGGGATCTTCACCTTGGTCTTGC
>DASQOU010000377.1:0-3442 GCA_035644295.1 Bradyrhizobium sp. | reverse complement strand
GTTCGCGGTGCGCCGGGATGGCGCGATAGACCTGCTTGGTCGCCTCCACGATGTGAACCCCCGCGAACGGCAGCGAGAGCGCGGCGCCGACGCGCTCCCACGCCATCGCCGAGCGCAGGAACCAGCCGCCACCGACCGGCGGCACGAACAAGGCTTCGCCCCATCCCGTTGGTGTAAACCAGGTCTGCCGCAACAATTGCGTGATCTGCGAACGCGAATAGGGCCGGCCGTGACCGAACGGCGTGTTGTCGGTACGTGTCCACACCCCGCGCCGGTTCGGAATGATCGCCATCATGCGGCCGGACGGCGCCAGCACCCGCCACACCTCGCGCAATAGCCCTTCCGGGTCGTCGGACATTTCCAGCGCATGAACCAGCAGGATGCGGTCGACCGCGGCATCCGGCAGCGGCAGGGAAAATTCGTCAACCAGGGTCGCAAGCGTTGGCCGCGCCGTCGGCCATTTCAACACGCCCTGCGCCGCCGGCATGAAGGCGATGCAACGCTCGGAGTCCTCGCGGAACAGGCCGAGATAGGGCGTGGGGTAGCCGAGGCCGAGGACCCGCTGCCCCCCGGCATCCGGCCAGCGCGCGTGAATGCCCCGATTGATCAGCCGTCGCGCCACGATGCCGAGGCGCTGCGAGTAGAAATCCCGAAGATCGATCACGTCGATGGTCATAGGCCCCAATCTAACACGATGCCGGCCCCGTAGGCGCGCCGAATAACGCATTGCTCATTCGGCGTTAACGCCATATTTCAAGCCTACATAGGGGCATGATAGGCCTTCACGCCCTGGCCCCGATCGACGGAGATATCATGGCTGCTGAAATTCGCATGTTCCCCTGCCTGACCGATAATTTCGGCTATCTTATTCACGATCCCGAGACCAAGGCGACCGCCTCGATCGATGCGCCGGAAGCAGCCCCCATCATCAAGGCCCTCGAGCGCGAGGGCTGGACGCTGACCGACATTCTGATCACCCATCATCACCATGACCATGTCGGCGGCGTCGCCGAGCTGAAGCAGAAATACAAATGCCGCGTGGTCGCTCCCCACGACAAATCCACCGGGATCGCCAATGTCGACCTGCGCACCGGCCAGGGCGACGTCATGAAAGTGGGAAGCCTGCTGGCGCGGGTGCTGGAAACGCCGGGTCACACGCTTGATCACATCAGCTACGTCTTCGACAACGACAAGACGCTATTTGCCGCCGACACGTTGTTCTCGATCGGCTGCGGCCGGGTATTCGAGGGCACCTATCCGATGATGTGGGACTCGCTGCTGAAGCTGCGGGCGCTGCCCGACGATTTCAAGCTCTATTGCGGCCATGAATACACCGCTGCCAACGTCAAATTCGCACTGACCATCGAACCGGACAATGCCGCGCTGAAAGCGCGCGCCGAGGAAGTGAAGCGCTTGCGGGCCGAAAACAAGCCGACGGTTCCGACCCTGCTTGGCGAGGAGAAAAAGACCAACGTGTTCCTGCGTGCGGACGAGCCTTCGGTTGCCGCCAGCGTCCGGATGAAGGGAAGAAGCGCGGCCGAAATATTCGGCGAGTTGCGCGAACGCAAGAACAAATCCTGATGACCGGGTTACCCTCCGCTAGCGACATCATCGCGCGACTTGAATTGAAGCCGCATCCGGAAGGCGGCTACTATCGCGAGACATTTCGCGACGCCAGTGTCGACGCCCAGGGCCGCGCGCGCTCCACCGCGATCTATTTTCTGCTCGCCCGCGGCGAGCCCTCGCATTGGCATCGCATCGACGCGGTCGAGGTCTGGCACTACTACGCGGGCAGCGCTTTGACCTTGCGGATTGCCCATGACGGCTGCACGCAGCACACGGTCAGACTGGGACCCGATATCGCCGCGGGCGAACGGCCGCAAGCGATCGTGCCCGCGCAGGCTTGGCAGGCGGCGGAAAGCACAGGCGACTGGACCTTGGTCGGCTGCACCGTCGCGCCGGGATTTGAATTTGCCAAATTCGAACTGGCACCGAAGGGGTGGGAGCCGGCTAGTTAATCCAGCGCGTGATGATTTGTAGGGTGGGCAGGTGCGTCTGCGCCGTGCCCACCAATTGGCTTCGTCACCATCAAGTTGGTGGGCACGCGGAGCCTGTCATCGGGCGCGCATTTTCGCGCGACCCGTTGGCTTTGCCCGCCCTACACTCTAACCGGACTGCTTCAGCGCTTCCGCAGCATGTCCTTTGCCGCGATCAAACCACCGCCGGCGATCAGCACGGCGGCGATGGCGATATTGGCGCTCGGCTTGGCGAAGCCGGCCAGCATCAGAAACGCCGTCGAGAGCAGCGGCGTTGCATAGGAGGCCGCTCCGAGCACGCGGATATCGCCGCGCTTCATGCCGATGTCCCAGGCGTAGAAAGCGGCGCCGACCGGGCCGACGCCGAGCGCTGCGATCGCCAGCCATTGGGCTGGGGTATCGGGCCACAACGTGTCCTCGACCAGCCCGTGAACGAGCACGGCGAGCAGCGCGGTGACGAAACAAAATCCCGCCACCGCATCGGTCGGCACCGATTTGAGCTTGCGCGACATCACCGAATAGGCCGCCCAGACGAAGGCTGCGACGAACGCCGCGAATAAGCCGGGCAGTTGGCCGGGCGCAAAGCCGCCCGTGCTGTTGCCGGCAAACAGCAGCACCGTGCCGGCAAGCCCCAGCAGCGCGCCGATGATGTGATGCCGCGCCAGCCACTCGCCCGGGAGAAGCGACGAAAACAGCACGATCAAAAGCGGCCAGAGATAATTCAAAAGGCCGGCTTCGGCCGGAGGCGCGAAGCGCAACGCCAGGAAATACAGCGCGTGATAGCCAAACAGTCCGCCGACCCCGACGATCCAGGCCAATGGCTCCTGCCGCAACGCCGCGAGCGCCTCCGGCCGCCCGATCCAGGTCAGGGATCCGACCAGCGCGCCGATCGCGAACGTCATCGCGGCCAATTGGAAGGCAGCGATTTTTCCCGTCGCCACCGTCAGCACGGCCAATAGCGACCACATCAGGATCGCGGTCAATCCGATCAGCGTGGCGGTACGGGGGGTCATGAGGCCGTCATTGCGAGCCAACGGGGCGCGCGAAATGCGCGCCCGATGATAAACTCCGCGAAGCAATCCATCCGGTCTTGATAGCGAAGTTGGATTGCTTCGTCGCTAACGCTCCTCGCAATGACGAGGAAGTATTCACACCATATACTGCCCGCCATTGATCGTGAGTGTCGAGCCGGTGACGGCCCCCGCCTCGTCGGCGGCAAGGAACACCACGGCACGCGCGATCTCGTCGGGCTCGCCCAACCGGTTGATCGGGATCAGCGGCAGGATGCTCTTCTCCAGGACATCCTTCGGCACGGCTTGCACCATCTCGGTGTTGATATAGCCGGGGCAGATCGCATTCACGGTGATGCCGCCTTTGGCATTCTCCAGCGCGAGCGCCTTGGTGAA
>DASQOU010000376.1:0-36936 GCA_035644295.1 Bradyrhizobium sp. | reverse complement strand
CCTCGGCGCGCTGATCGGCACGCCGATCGGCATCGCGCTCGCCCACTACCGGCGTGCGGCAAAAATCGTCGATCCCCTGGTGATGGGTCTTTACGGCCTGCCCCGCGTGGCGCTGGCCCCGATGTTCATCCTGTGGTTCGGCATCAGCCTTTTCTCCAAGGTCATGATGTCCTTTTCCATGGTGGTGTTCGTTTTCATTCTCAACGTCACCGAAGGCATCCGCACCGTCGATCCCGACATGATCGATCTGATGCGCACGATGCGTGCGCCACGGTCCTACGTCATGCGCAAGGTAACGATCCCCTCGATCGTCCCCTGGCTGCTGGCGTCGTTTCGAATCGGCATCGGGCTGTCGCTGGTGGGAGCCGTGGTCGGCGAACTGATCGGCGCCAACCGCGGGCTGGGCTGGTATGTCGTGCGCGCCGGCGGCCAGCTCGACACGACCGGCGTCTTTGCCGGCCTGTTCTTGTTGATGCTGATTGCGATGATCGCCAACCAGATCATATTCCTGATCGAACGGAAGGTGCTGCATTGGCGGCGCGAAGCCAGATGACGGACGCGACTGAGGCCCCCCGCATCCTGCTCGACAATGTCTCGCTGTCGTACGCGACGCCGCGCGGACGCTTGCCGGTCGTCGACCGCGTCAGCCTTGCGGTGGACAGGGCCGAATTCGTCGTCCTGGTCGGGCCGAGCGGCTGCGGCAAGTCGACGATCCTGCGGGCGATCGCGGGCCTCAACGCGGCCGAAAGCGGGATGATTGCCGTTGACGGAAAAACGGTCGATGGACCGCCAGAACATATCGGCTTCATGTTCCAGAAAGACACGCTGCTGCCGTGGCTGACGGTACGTGAAAATATCGAGGTCGGCCTCGATCTGGCCGGCATCTCGCCGGCGCTGCGGGCCCAGCGCGTTGCTGATATGCTGGTGCTGTTGCGCCTTTCGGATTTTCGCGACGCCTATCCGGCGCAATTATCTGGCGGGATGCGCCATCGCGTTTCGCTTGGCCGAATGCTGGCCTATGAACCGGCCGTGATGCTGATGGATGAACCGTTTGGAGCGCTCGACTTCCAGACCAAGGCGGCGATGGGACGCGAACTCCTGCGCATCTGGGAAGCGGAGCGGCGCAGTATCCTGTTCGTCACCCACGACATTGAAGAGGCCGTTGCGTTGGCGGATCGCGTCTTGGTGTTTTCGCCACGCCCCGCCCGCATCATCGCCGAACATCGGATCGATCTGCCCCGGCCGCGAAACCTGCGCGCTTTGCGCGCAAGCCCGGATTTCACGGCCTACACCAGCGCGATATGGGAAGCGCTCGGCGACGGAGATCAGAGTTCGTAGCGAAACGCGGACCGGATCACTTCTCCCTCTCCCCGCATGCAGGGCGAGGTAACCCGAACGACTGCTCTAATCGTCGTCGCGAAACTCAAGCAGCGTGTTGAGGGACGGCGCCAGCAAAGCAAGCGAATGCTTGCCCACTCCCGAACGCAGCTCGGAAATCGGCGCGGCGAGATCGCGGATGAGACCGACATCGGCGGCCTTGAACACGATCGCGCCAAAGAAACTGTCGCGGCTATCGGCCTCGACGCAACGCTCACCGTAGCGTTCGCGGTAGCGCGCGGGCGACATCAGCGTGATCCGAAATCCGCCGGCGACATTGATTGTCCAGACGTCGTCACCTTGGCTTTCCGCACGCGCTCGGGCGGCCTTGGCGTAACGCGGCACATCCGTTTCGATCACAGCACTCACCACCACCAGTTCGCTCAAGCCGTGGCAGCCATTGGCATGCGACATCCAGGGGCGATGCCACACCAGCTCGGGGGTATAGTGCTGGCAATAATAGACCCGCCCCGCTTCGAAGAACTCCGGCGCCGTTCGGACGGTCCGAAACCGAGCGAGGTGCTCCGCACCGTCGATCGTTACCGGTCGGGAGAAACTCTGCGGCTCGAGCATGGTCAGGCCGCTGCCACGTAACTCGCCAACGCAGGTGTCGACATCGCCGGCCTGAAATACCAGTCCGTTGAGACCGCTCGGGCTTTCAAGCACGTCGCGCCGCAAGACTTCCGTTCCCGACGGCAGGCCAACCAGCTCGAGATAATGGCTTTCGAAAACCATCAAATGGTTGATCGAACCCAGCGAATGAAAGCCGCGCGGCGTCAACGTGAATCCGAGCTGCGACATCAGCGCCGCGGCGCGGTCCATGTCGAACAAGACGTTGATCACCAAGTGGTCGAGCCGGAATGTCATGTCGATCAAGGCTCGGAGGGATATCGCAGAAACTGGTGGGAACCAAAGTGGAAGGAGAGGAGGGTATCGATCTCTTAGCCCTGATCATTTGCCAAGCCGGCGCCGAGCTGAGCCATCCCTGTCATTCCTTGCGTTTGATCAGGGGACATTCGCTTTCCGCCAAGGGTCGAAATGCCTCGTCACCACGGACCGTCTTGAGGATTTTGACCAGATCCCAGGGACCCGTCGATTCCGCGGGGGTCTTGATCTGGGTTAAGTACATGTCATGCACCATCCGGCCATCCTCACGAAGGTAGCCGCCGGTCGCAAACATGTCGTTCACCGTCGTCGCGCGCATCTTTGCGACGACCGCCAGA
Organism: Bradyrhizobium sp.; assembly: GCA_035644295.1. Classification (GTDB taxonomy): domain Bacteria; phylum Pseudomonadota; class Alphaproteobacteria; order Rhizobiales; family Xanthobacteraceae; genus Bradyrhizobium. The sequence goes on along the minus strand of DASQOU010000376.1, from coordinate 34,336 downwards.
GGCTCGTTGGTGCCGGCATCCTTGATCGCCTGCAAATAATGACGCACCGCCGAATAGGTGCCCGCCTGAACCGCGGTCGGCACCGAGCCCACACGGTCGAAGAAACGTTGAGACCAGGCCTTCGCCTCCGGCGATCTCTCGTGATGGAAGGCCAAAAGCGCGAAATCTCCCTGCCCGAGTTCGAGCCCGATGGCCTTGACCTCATCGATCATGAGCTGCAGCGGCATGACACGAACGCCGGGCTTCGCCAGGCGAAACTCCGCCGCCTGCTTCATCAAGTTCACCGTGTCTGCGCCGGCGGTCCCAAAGGCGATCACCGACGCATTGCTCTGCTGCGCCTGCAGCAGGAAGGAGCTGAAATCGGAAGTGCCGAATGGAGCGCGCACACGACCGACAACCTTGCCGCCGAGTTTTTCGACCGCCGCAATGCCATCGCGCTCAAGCGCATGCCCGAAAGCGAAGTCCGAGGTAAGGAAAAACCATTTTTCCGCGTCCGGGCCGAAAACGGCTTTCACCGAACCGGTCGACGCGCCGTAGGTATCCCAAGTCCAGTGGATGCTGGTCGGCGCACAAGCCTTACCGGTAAAGTCCGACGATCCGGCGCCAATCAAGACGATCTTGTTGCGAGGGCGCGCGATCTCCACGATCGCAAATCCGACCGCGGAATTTGCGATATCGGCAATGGCATCGACGTGCTCGACATCGAACCATCGGCGCACGATGGCGGCACCGATGTCCGGCTTGTTTTGGTGGTCCGCCGAAAGGATTTCGATGCGCCGGCCGTTGATCGAGAAGCCAAACTCCTCCGCCGCCATGCGAGCCGCCTCAAGTGACCCACGTCCGCTGGCACTGGCAAGCGGCCCATTCATGTCGGTAATGACGCCGACCTTGATGACGCTCTCGGGCGATTGTGAGAACGCAGGCCCCGCAAGGCCGGCCGCGACGGAGACGATCAGAACTACCGCGAAGGGAAGCCTTGAAATGGACATGGCAAAAGCCCCTTCGAGGGATCGTGAGGATTTTTCCATCAACCCCAGATAGTAGCTCGCTGGTCTATATTGGGTCAATCGCGCCAGGCTCCCGTATTTCTACGGTTCGTTTGCCGCCAGACCTTCGATGTGGGGCACGGCGTCGACCAGTTCGCGCGTGTAGGCCGTCTGTGGGTTGTCGAACAGCGCCCTGCTCTCACCCTGCTCGACAATGCAACCGTTGCGCAAAACGATCGTGCGATCGCACATCATGCGAACCACGTTGAGGTCATGACTGACGAAGAGCAATGACAAATTATCCTCGCGCCTCAACCGGTTCAGCAATTGCAGCACCACCGCCTGTACCGAGACATCGAGCGCGGCCGTTGGCTCATCGAGCACCAACAGGCGCGGCCGGCACGCGATGGCCCGCGCGATTCCAACGCGCGCCTTCTGGCCGCCGGAAAGCTGATGCGGGAAGCGCGGCAACAGCTCCACCGGCAATCCGACGCGTTGCGCGCACTCCTCGACCCGTTGCCGCAATGCCTCTCCCGGACGCATGCCGGCAAGCCGCAACAACGGATGGGCGATACAATCAAAGGCCGTAAAGCGCGGGTTCAGGCTTTCGTTGGGATCCTGAAACACGATCTGGATGGCTTTTCGCAACGGCGAGCGGTGAAAGTCCCGCGCGGCCAGATGGCCGATCGATTGGCCGTCGAACAAAATGTCGCCCTCGCTGGGATCAATCAGCCGGCAGATCATGCGCGACGTTGTCGTCTTGCCGGAGCCGGATTCGCCGACCAACCCGACACTCTCGCCGGCCGCCATGGTCATGGAGAAATCGGCTACTGCCGGCGGCCCCTGATCGTAGCGCTTGGCGAGATTTTTCACATCGAGCAGCGGCGGGGTGCCCGGCGGCAACGCCGGCCGCGACTCGCACGCCGCCAGCATCGCCAGGTAACGGCTCCTCTCCTCGTCCGCCACCAGATCCTCGATCCGCGAAGTCGCAGTCGGCGACGCTGCCACCAGGCGCCTGGTGTAGGCATGGCTTGGATTGCGAAAAAGGGTTTGGGGTGCTGCTTCCTCGACGAAGCGGCCCTGCTCCATCACCACGACACGGCGGCAATATTGCGCCGCTAGCCCAAGATCATGCGTGATCAGGATCGTCGCCATCCCGCGTTCGGCCGCAATCCGCGCCACCAGATCCATCACCACTTTTTGCGTGGTGACGTCGAGCCCGGTCGTTGGCTCGTCGGCGATCAACAGCATTGGGTTGCAGGAAATCGCGATCGCGATCATCACCCGCTGGCACATGCCGCCGGAGAGCTCGTGCGGATAGGCCGTCATTCGCTGTTCGGGATCGCGGATTTGAACCGCGCGCAGGAGCTGCAGCGCCTGGTCGGCGGCTTCCTCCTTTGACAGGCGTTTGTGGCTAAGGATCGCGTCCGCAATCTGAAGGCCGACCGCACGGATCGGGTTGAGCGCGGCGCGCGGATTTTGAAAGATCATCGACATCGCGGCGCCGTGCAGACCGCGGAAGTCACTATCCGGCATTTTCGTGATGTCCTGCCCGTGAAGCAGAATCCGGCCCGCGGTCACCCGTCCGGCCGCGTCAAGCAGCCGCGTGGTCGCAAACCCGGTGACGGATTTTCCGGAGCCACTTTCGCCAACGAGGCCGAGCGTTTCGCCCTGCTCGAGCGACAGCGTCACGCCGCGCACCGCTTCGACAAGGCCGCGGCGGGTCGAAAACGTAACGTGAAGATCTTCGATGCGCAGCAGCGGCTCGGTCATGTCCGCATTCGGGGATCGAGAATGTCCCGCATTCCGTCGCCGAGCAAATTGAAACACAGCACGGCCAGCATCAGCGCCAACCCCGGAAACGCGACCAGCCACCATTTGCCGGTCGAGATGAAGCGCGCGCCCTCCGCGACCATGATGCCCCACTCCGGCGTCGGCGGTTTGACGCCAAGGCCGATGAAGGAAAGTCCCGCGGCGTTGAGAATGGCCCAACCGAGATTGAGCGACATCTGCACCGCCATGGCCGGAAGCACGTTCGGAAGAAGAAAACGCAGCACCACCGAGATATGGCTTTCGCCGCTGGCGCGCGCCGCCTCCACCCAGCCGACATTGCGGCGGATATTGACCTCGGCGCGCGCAAAGCGAATGTAAAACGGCAGATTGATGATGGCGGTCGCGATCACGATGTTCTCGACGCGATTGCCGAGTGCGGCGACCATCGCCATCGCCAGCACGAACAGCGGAAAGGCCATCATCACATCGACGAAACGGCCGACCGCGCGATCAAGCCGGCCGGCGGCATAACCGCAAAAAGCCCCGATCACCGCCCCTAGCACGAAGGAAATGCCGACCGCCGAGACGGCGATCACAAGATCAAGGCGGGTTGCGACCACAAGCCGGCTGAAATTATCACGGCCGAGTTGGTCGGTGCCGGCAAGGTGAGCCATGCTTGGGGGCAGCAGCGCCTGCGACACATTCGAGGCGATTGGATCGTATGGCACGATCGACGGCCCGAAGAGGGCGATGAGAACCAGCAGCACGACCCCCGCAGCTGCGATGCCAGTCAGCGGGTTGCCGCGCAGGATCCAGGCGGTGTGACGGAGGGTTGCGCTCGCCATCAGATCGACACCCGCGGATCGGCGACACCATAGAGCACATCGACGAGCAGATTGACCACGACGAATATGCTCGCCATCAGCAGCACGAATCCCTGCACCGGCGCATAGTCGGACGACAACAGCGCATCCAGCGCGTAGGACGCGACGCCGGGCCACGAATAGACTTTCTCCACCAGCACATTGGCGCCGAGCATGGTGGAAAACACGATGCCGGCAATGGTGATCACCGGCAGGATCGCGTTGCGAAGCGCGTAAGTCACGACAATGCGCCACCAGGAAAGCCCGACCGAACGCGCGGTGCGCACGAAATCGCTGCCGAGCGAGACCAGCATCGACGCGCGCGTGATCCGCGCCAGCGGCGCGATCACGAACAGGGCCATGGTCGCGGCCGGCAGGATCAATTGCCGAAAAGCCGTCCACCATCCATCGACATCGCCCGCGAGCAGGAAGTCGACCGTCAGGAAGCCGGTGCGCGCCGGCGGCAGAGAGGTGAAGACGTCGATACGCCCGGTCGGATCGGGCGCCAGACCAAGCAAATAGTAGAAGACATAAATCAGCAACAGGCCCGACACAAAGGTCGGCACGCAAACGCCCAACGCGCAAAACAGCCGCACGCCATGGTCGATGAGCGAACCCGGCTTCAACGCCGCCAGCACGCCGAGGGGAATCGCCGACACCAGTGCGATCAGCAAGGCGGTGAGCGTCAGCTCCAGCGAGGCCGGCAGGCGATCCCTGAGATCGGTCGTGACCGGCTGCCCGGTCATCAGAGACTTGCCGAGATTGCCGCGGCCGACATCGTAGAGGTACAGCAGCAATTGCTCGGGTACTGGCTTATCCAGTCCCATCTGCTTGCGGATGACCTCGATTTCCTCCTTGCCGGCGTTGGGTCCGGAGGCAAAGAACACCGCGGGATCGCCCGGCAGCACCCGCATCAGCAGGAACGTAAAGACCAGCACACCGAAGAGTGCGGGAAGCGAGGACATGAAACGCCTCCCCGCCCGCATCATCGTTGCGCCAAAGCTTCTCATCACGGCCGGCGGGTCACTTGCGGCGGAGGTCGCGATAATCGACCTGACGGTGGAACTGGTAGGTGTAGCCGTCGATCGACGTCGCCATCACCGCGTCCTGGCTCGGCTGCCAGAGCGCGACCTGTGGCATCTCGGCGAAATGAATCGCGTTGAGTTTCCTGCCGTCTTCTTCGTAGCGGGCCTTGTCCGGCTCAAAACGGGCCTCCTGGGCGATCGCCGTCAGCTCCGCATTATTGATACTGCTGTAGTTCCAGCGCTGGTTGCCGGTATAGAAATTGCGGTAGAAATAGTCGGACGAGGGCAACCACGCGACGATGCCTTCGGTAAAGAAGGGCAGCTTCTTCTCGTTGATCTGCGTGGACATCTGCGCATCGGGCAGTTTCTGGATATCGACCTTGATGCCGATCTTGGCGAGCGATTCCTTGACCAGTGCGGCCATGGGTTCGGCGGTGGACGCCTGACCGACATTGAAGCTGAACGTCGTCGAGAAGCCGTCCGGCATCCCGGCCGCCTTCAAATACTCCTTGGCCTTGTCGAGATCGAGCTTGACCGGTTGCGGGAACGGAAAGGCGCTGGTGGTTGGCTTGCCGTCGGTCCAGGTGGCGCCGAACAACGGCGTTCCGCGCCCGAATAGCGCCGCCTTGAACATGTCGTCGTAAGGCAGCGCGTAGGCGACGGCGCGGCGAACATTGATGTTGTCGAACGGCGGGATCGTGTTGTTCATCGAAATGAAGGTGACGGCGTTGTATTGCGGCGTCGAGATCACCTTCAACGTGCCCTTGCCCTCCAGCGACTGGACGTCGTTGGCCTGCAGGTCGACGGTGAGGTCGGCATCGCCGCGCTCGACCAGATTGGCGCGTGTCGCCGGCTCCGGCACGCTCTGTACGATCACCCGCTTGAAGAATGCGGACTTCTCCGCTGTGCCGCGGTTCCAGGCCTCGTTGCGCTTCATGATCACCTGTTCGCCAGGCTTGAAGCTCTCGATCATATAGGCGCCGCTGCCGGCGGTGTGTTCCTTGAGCCAGGCGATCGCCCAGGGATCCTCAGTGGTAGCGTTGGCCTTGGCGAGTTTGGAGTTGATGATGATCGGATAGACGGTGGCGAGATTCGGCAAGGCAAGCTTGTCAGGCTTCGGCAGCGTCACTTCGAAGGTTAAGGGGTCGATCACCCTGAACTGATCGGCGCTGGTCAGCGATCCCGTGAGGAGCTGGGCCTTGCCGAGCACGGGCGCGGTCACGCATCGGTCGAGCGACCATTTGACGTCTTCGGCGGTGACCGCTGTCCCGTCCTGAAACTTGGCATCCTTGCGCAAATGAAAAGTAATTTTCAGGCCGTCCGGGCTGACATCGTAGGATTCAGCCAGTTCGCCGGTGATCTTGTCGAGATCGAACACCCACTTTCCGTTGAGCTGTTTGCGGCCGAACGAAACCAGCCGGTCGTAGGTGCTGAGACTGACCGCAAAGGCCTCGCGGGTCGTTCCCGGGACATTCGGATCGAGCGTGTTGACGGAAGCGCCGGTGACATACCGCAATGTCTCGGCACGAGACTGTGCCAGAGCCGGCTCGGCGGCGAGCAAAAGCATCAGTGCGGCGACCGCGCCCAACATTGGCCTGTGATACCTGACTTGCATTCTTCAAACCCCTGAATTCAACAAGGAAGCGTTCCCGAGAAAGGTCTCGGGATCGCGGTCTATCTTACGATCCAACTTTACGATTCATCTCTACGTTTCATCGCAAGCAAATTATGCGCCAAGCGATATTCTTCGGACCGGACCAGGCCACATCAGGCTCGATTCAAGGCCAAATATCAGGATATGTCCAGCGCCCAGGCCTTAGGCCTTGCGAAGCTCCGGACAAGAAAAATCGGCAGGGTGAAGGCGAGCCGTTCACGCGGCGAGCCAGCCGCCATCAACCGCCATGACCGTCCCGGTCGTGAACGACGACGCGTCGCTCGCCAGATGCAGCGCGGCCTGCGCGACCTCCTCCGCCTTGCCAAATCGCTTCATGGCATGGCGGTTTCGTGAGGCTTCACGCATGGCTTCCGGATCGGCATGCCGGGCGAAACTTCGCCGCAGCATCGGCGTCTCGATGGCGCCGGGCGCGATCGCATTGACGCGAATTCCGTCGGTCGCAAAATCCACCGCCATCGTCCGCGTCAGGCTGATGATTGCGCCCTTGGCGGCGATATAGGCGCTGTTGTTCTTGCCGCCGGCGATCGCGAGTTGCGAGGCAAGCGTGATGATCGATCCTTGGCCTTGCCGTTGCATCTGCGGCACCGCCGCGCGCGACCACAGCCAGGTACCGCCGACATGGGTGCGGAACACCGCGTCCCAATCGGCAGGATCGGTGGTCACCACCGTGCCGCCACAGGACCAGCCGGCGGCGGTCATCAGCACGTCGAGCCGGCCGTGTCGTGACACTGTCTCGGCGACCGTGGCTTTGGCGAAATCGCCGTCGCCGACATCGCCGACATGTTCCGATCCGTCGCCCTTGACGTCACGAATAGCTTTGATGGTTTCCGCTATGCCGGTCGAATCGCGATCGACAAGCGCCACGAACGCGCCTTCCGCGGCAAACAGTAACGCGCTGGCCCGGCCGATGCCGGAGCCGGCCCCGGTGATAATGGCGATCCGATCCTTCAACCGCATGTCAGATTCCTTCCCCATGCTGCGCCCACCAAGTGTTGAGATCGGCAGCCGAGTCCGCGCAGCCGAAGCGGGCGCGCCAGCCGAATTCCTGCTCCAAGCGTAAAACCGACAACGGCGCGCGATCGGCATCGCTATGCAGATCGACCGTCGGGGCCTCGCCAGGTTTGGCCAACCGGCAGACGAAGCCGTGACGGAGAGCGGCGAGATCCTGTCCCCATTGCAGCGCCGACCATTCTTGCCCGGTCGAGATATTGTAGAGGCCATGTTTGGGCTTTGCCGCTTCGACCAGCACCGTCACGGCATCCGCGACATCGGAAGCATAGATCCAATCCCGGAAACCCGGGCGGGAGAGAATCGCCTCCTTTCGCTGCTGCGAGGCTGCGATCATTTGAACCTGTGCACTTAGCGTGTCGCGCACCCCCGTGGCCCGCTCCCATGGCCCGAACACGCCACTCAGCCGCACGCTGATGATATCGGCCTGCCATAATGCGGCGAGACGCGCCGCCACTTTTTCGGACGCGTATTTGGTAATGGCATAGAGCGAGACCGGATCGCAGGCCGTCTCTTCGTCAAGCATGGCGTGCTGGAAGGCGGCAGCGCCGTAGGCTGCGGCCGACGACAGATTGATGATCCGCGCGACGCGGCGGCGCCGCGCAGCCATCAGAATAGGCAGCTGAGCGACCAGGTTGACGTGCAGGATCGATTGGGGGTCGGCGGCGTCGCGCGCGGGACCGGCGGTGATCGCAGCGCCGAGAATGATCGCATCAAAGCCGCTGGCGATAATATTTTCGACCGAATGCGGCTCGGCGACGTCGCCCTGAACAAGTTTCAGCAAATCGCCGTAGGTAGCGAAAGCCTGCCACGCGGCGCGCGGCAAGGCGGCGCGATCGAACAGGGTCACGCGATGGCCGCGTGCCAAAAGCGCAGCGGCGATATTGATCCCGACGAAACCGGTGCCGCCAAAGATCAGGATTTTCAAATCATCGTTCCCCGCGGTGCAATTTTCTCACAACAACGTCGCGCCGAAATTCCGCGCCGGGTCCATATCCGCCACCAACCTCCCGGTGGGCTTGGCGGCTTCGCCGCCAGAACGCGCGAGGAAGCGGCCAGTGCCGGGCTCAGCCATCCGCTTGCCATCGGCGACTACCACACGCCCGCGCGACAGCACGGTGACCGGCCAGCCGCGCAGCTTGCGGCCTGCGTAGGGCGTATAACCGGCAAGGTCGTGCATCATCGCATCCGCCAGCACCACTTCACGCGCCGGGTCCCAGATCGCGATATCGGCGTCGGCTCCGACCGCGATCGAACCCTTGCGCGGATGTAAATTGTAGATCTTGGCCGGCGCCGTTGCGGTCAACTCGACGAATTTTTCCAGACCCAGACGGCCCTTCGACACCATTGCATCGAACAGCAGCGGCAGGCGCACCTCCAGCCCCGGCAATCCGTTCGCCACCTGCTTGAAGTTGGGATTGGGGCCGGCGCGCAATTTGCCGGTTTCGTCGAAACGATATGGCGCGTGGTCGGACGAGATGGTTTGCAGATCGCCGAGCGCCAAGGCCTGCCACAACGCATCCTGATCGGAGGCGGTGCGCGGGGGCGGACTGCACATCCACTTCGCCCCCTCCGCACCGGGTTTGTCCAAATCTTCCGCCGTGAGAAAAAGATATTGCGGGCAGGTTTCCGCAAAAACCTTCAGGCCCTCGCCCCGCGCGTCGCGGATCACTTTTGCGCCTTCGGCCGTGGAGACGTGAAAGATCATGATCGGTTGGTCGACCAGCGCCGCCATGCCGATCAGGCGGTTGAAGGCGTCGGCTTCGGAAAACCTCGCATGGCTGATGGCGTGGTATTTCGGATGGGTGTAACCGCGCGCGAGCAGCCGTTTCACCATCCATGCGATGATGCCGTGGTTTTCGGCGTGCGCGCACAGCATGGCGCCGGATTCGCGCGCCGCGACGAGAATGTCGAGCAGGGGTTCGTCGTCGATTTTCAGACGATCGTAGGTCATGAAGATCTTGATCGAGCCGTGCCCTTCTTTCACCAGCGCCGGAATGTCGTTCGCAAGCGTTTCCAGCGTCGGGTCGGCGATGATCATGTGGAACGCATAGTCGATGACCGCGCCCTTCCCGGCCAGCGCGTGATAGTCCGCCAATACCTGCGGCAGCGCCATACCGACATGCTGGGCCGCGAACGAGATCACCGTGGTGGTGCCGCCGAAAGCGGCCGAGGTGGTAGCGCTTTCGAAGGTATCGGCATTCATGATGCCCGCGGCCGAAAGTTGTTCGATATGGGCGTGGCTGTCGACGCCGCCGGGCAGCACCAGTCTGCCGCGGGCATCGATCTCGCGCTTGCCGGCCGGCAGCCCGCGCCCGATGGCGGCGATGGTCTCGCCCGCGATGGCGACATCGGCCTCGAACACATCGCAGGCCGTCGCGACGCGCCCGCCGCGGATCACGATGTCGTAGGCGGGTTCGGTCATGAGGTTCTCCAGAGCGTTATGCGGCGGTTTGGCGGAAGGTGATGGGCGACCCGCGATGGAGCGCTGCAAAAAATCGCTGGACGGCGCAGACCTCGCATTCGAAACTATGCAAACTATGGCAGTTGCTGCAAGCTACGATCGGTGTTGCAAGCCATGCATCGCCAAGGAAGAGACCATGTCCCGCCCGCGCATCCTCGTGATCAACCCCAATTCCAATGTCACGGTAACCAAGGGACTCGAGGAGGCCCTGAAACCGCTGGATTTCGTGGACGGGCCGGAGATCGTCTGCACGACGCTGGCCGAGGGGCCTTACGGGATCGAGAGCCAGTCCGATGTCGACAGCGTGGCGATGCCGCTGCGCCGGCTGATCGAGAGCGACAATAGCGCTTCCGCCTTCGTGATCGCCTGCTACAGCGATCCGGGTCTGCATGTCTGCCGGGAAGGAACCGATCGGCCGGTGTTCGGCATCGCCGAATGCGGCGTGCTGACGGCGATGACGCGCGCGGAAACCTTTGGCGTGATCGCCATCGCCCAGCGCTCGATACGCCGGCATATCCGTTATCTTCGCCAGATGGGGCTGATGGACCGGCTGGCCGGCGAGCGGCCGCTTAACATGAGCGTGGCGGAAACAGCCTCGGGCACAGGAACACTGGCGAAGATGATCGAGGTCGGCCGCGCCCTGAAGGACGAGGATGGCGCCGGCGCGATCATTATGGGCTGCGCCGGCATGGCTCGCCTGCGAAGCCAGTTGGAAGATGCACTCGGTATTCCCGTGATCGACCCGACGCAAGCCGCCGCGACCATGGCGTTGGGCGCGGTGAGGTTTTCGCGGCACTAAAGCGGGATGAGATTGGGTTGAGTTAGCGCTGCATCGGCGGTCCACCTCTCCCCTTGTGGGAGAAGGAAAGGGAGTTCGCTGAACAACCGATTCAATCAAAATTCATCACGCTTTATGTATCCTGCGGCTCACCCGCGCCGCCTGCGAGCATACGCGCGGTCCATTGCGAATGGCTCTCGCGATCCATCGCGAATGACTCCCGCTGATAGGTGTAGAGATTGCCGAACAAGCGGCCGATCGGCCGGTAGGCCGCGAGATCGACATACATGCTGGACGTGTCGACCAGGCCGTCGCGCGCGTGCACGCGCAGCACTTCGCCGACCAGCATCTCGCGCCCGGGCCCGAAGGCCAGCGAGACACTGCGCTTGCATTCGAGCGCGAAAGGTGCGGCGGACAGGCGCGGGACCCTGACATCCACCGACGGCAAGGTCGCAAGCCCAGCTGCTGCCACCTCGCTTTCGCCGGAGGGAAAATCAACCGCGCAATCATTCATCGCCGAGGCCAACGGCTCATCGACCATATGGATGACGAACTCGCCGTCGCGATGAATGTTGCGCGTGGTGTCTTTGGGGGAGCGGTCGGCCTTGTGCTGCAGCCCCAACACGACGATCGGCGGATCTTCGGAAAAGACATTGAAGAAGCTGAAAGGCGCCGCGTTGACCGCGCCATTGGCGTCGAGCGTCGTCACCAGAGCAATCGGACGCGGCACGACGACCCCGCACAGCAGCTTATAGCGGTCGTGCGGGCTGAGATCGCGGAGCGGAAATCCAGACATCGGGAGGTGTGCCTATCGAAGTGCGCCTGTTGAAGCCCTCAGAGGGGCGTGGGGTTCACTCCGGCGGCGGGACCGCGCCGACACGGCTGGTGATCAGCCCATAATGCTCGATGCGGCGGTGGCGGGCGAAGTCAAAGATGGTGTTCTTGCCAAAGACGGTGGCGTCGAGATCGCAAGCGTGGACCAGGAGTTCATCGCCTTCGGTCGAGGCCTCCGCAACGATTTCGCCATTGGGATCGACGATCAGGCTGCCTCCGATCAGCGGGAAGCCGTCCTCGCTGCCGGCCTTGGCCACCGCCACCACCCATGTCGAATTCTGATAGGCGCCGGACTGCACGGACAGGCGGTTGTGGAACAGCCGCTTCTCCGGACCTTCCTCGCTTTTCTGGGAATTGACCGAGGGCGTGTTGTAACCGAGCAGCACCATCTCCACACCTTGCAGGCCCATCACGCGATAGGTCTCGGGCCAGCGCCGGTCATTGCAGATCGCCATGCCGAAGATGCCACCCATGGTGCGCCACACCGGAAAGCCGGTATCGCCGGGCTCGAAATAGCGCTTTTCAAGATGCTGAAAGGCGCGCTCGGTATCGTATTCCGCATGGCCGGGCAGATGCACCTTGCGATACTTGCCGACGATTTTCGCTGATCGATCGGTGAGAATGCAGGTGTTGAAGTGATGTCCGTCCGGCGTCAGCTCGGCATAGCCAAAACTCATCGCCATCTGGTACTCCGCCGCGCGGGCAAACAGCGGCATCGTCGCTGCGCTCGGCATCTCGCGCTCGAACCAGGCGTCGACCTCGGCCTGATCTTCCATGTACCAGCGCGGAAAAAAAGTGGTGAGCGCGAGTTCCGGATAGACGATCAGGTCCGCCCCGCGCGCCTTGGCCTCGTCCATCAGGGCGAGCATGCGTGGGACGACGACTTGCCGGCTATCGGACCGCTGGATCGGACCCATCTGGGCCGCGGCAACATTGATGACGCGCATGGATCGGCTTTCTCGCTTTCATTTTTCACGCTGCACTGACCAACGCGGAACAAATCGATAGTACATGCTCGCCGAGAGGCCGTTTCGGCAATGATCTGACTATTAGAATTTTCGATCATCTGGAGTCAAATTCAGGTTGGCGCCGGCCTCACATTTGGGTGAGTCGGTCGCACCACGCCGGAGTATCCTATCGGGCCAAGGACGCTAGCTACGCGACAACTGGACGGGCGCGACCGGCCCAAAACGGGCACTCAGGACAAGCCTCGCCTTGGGGATAGTCGATCCCTTCCTCGTGCGGGCAACCCATCAATCCTTCGGTCATTGCAACCGTGCGCACCTCATGGCCCCGAAGAAACCAGGCAATTTGCTCGAATGTTGCCGTATCGTTCCGGACGTCGCCGCTCTCGGCGAACCACCTCCGCAACGCGACCGGTTCGGTGTCCGGTGCAACGATGACGGCGACAGCCACCTTGCTGGCGAGCTGAGCGTTCGGTCCATAGAAGGCGATGGTGCCGACTGGATAGCCACGAAAGCCCAGCTTGCTCTTTTTATCCAGCCACTTCCGTGGTCGCCAGCCCAGCTTCATCTTGATTTCTCACTTTTGTACGAACCAACCAGCAGATCTTGCTGTCAATGTGTCCGCCGTCGCTCGTCACGCATCGCCCGCCGTCAACAGCTTCATGAAATTCCGCTTCGCCTTGTGACGGTTCGCCAGATCGCCGAGGTAGGCGGTGTGTTGCGCGGTTTCGCCAAGACCCTTCCGGACGCGACGCATGCGTCCGATAATCTGGCCGGCCTGCTCATAATTGCTTTGGCCGCCAAGACGGACCAATCGCTCGACACGATCGCCATAAGCCTTCAACGCTTCAGCGGGATGGGTTTGTTCGCTTGCTTCGGCGAGTTGCTGGAGGAGTCCTTCACTGCAGCCATGCTCGTTGACGACCATCCCAAGCGTCCGTCAGCAGTCCTTCCGCCATCGCCAACTGAACGAAAAGTTCGTCCGGTGAAAACCATCGCATCTCCGCCCGCCGCGCGGATTTCCCGATTTCGGCCCGCAGCCGGGCAAGGGCTGGTTCGCGGACGGCGTCAGCCAACATTCGATTCTTGCCGGCAGCGGATTTAAGCCTTTCGTAGAGTGCCCTGCTCGGATGTCGCTCAAACGTGCGCCAGAGCAGTTGGTCGGCGTCCTCCTTGCGTCCGGTCCGCCTGTACAGATCGGACGCAAAGAAGATCAACCGCTCATCGGGGTCGTCTTCGAATTGCCACAGCCCCTCCTCGGCCCATTTCAGCGCCTCCGGCTCGCGAGCATGGTCGAGGCAAAGCTGTGCAAGACCAAGATAGGCATACGCTGTCGACAAATCATTGGCGCGGACGGCAATGACACCATCGACATCTCCCTCCCGGTTGGCAAAACGTTCGAGAATAGCTCCGAGCGCATATCGCGCGCCTGACTGATCGTCCTGCACCTGCCGCGCCGTCGCTCGCAACGGCTTTATTTTCTGCCATGCCTCGCGCGCAAGCCGGCGGTATTCGGCAAGCCCGACGTCCCCCAGGACATCCTCGTATGCTTCGCTCGCCCCGTAAAAAAAATCCCAGATGGAACCCGCTCGTCTTCATGATAGGCGGCACCGCGCGCGAAGACTTTCTCGCCGGCAGCGTCACGCAATGCGGCGACGTCGAAGCTATGCAAGCCGCTAGCTGTCTTAATCCTGTTCGCGGGGCCCTTCGGCATTCTCGTTTATCAGCGTGGAATTTGAGAACTCCAGACATGTCATTCAAACAGGGCGATAGGCGTGCCCTGCTTCTGGAAATTTGGACCGATTCGCCATGACAAGGCTAGAAGAAGCAGAGCGTGCTGGATTACAACTCTCGCTCGTGGACGGCGCAAGCCTTCGAAATCACTGTCACACGTTGGATCGTCCGACGTTACGGAGCGCCTGGGTCCTCACGGGGCAGCCGGCGCCGCGGCTGACACAGGCGGCACTGAATTGGCCTCGTGCGCGCTCGGAGAGCGTTGATTAGATTTCGACGCTACCGAAGTGCCGCTGTCAAATCGTACGCGATAAACCTGCAGATTCTCGAGGACACGCTGGACATAGTTGCGCGTCTCGGAGAACGGAATGCGCTCCACCCAATCGATTGGGTCCACATTGGGATCGCGCGGATCGCCGTAAAGCTTCACCCAGTCACGAACGCGGCCCCGGCCGGCATTATAGCCGGCGAACGTCATGAGGTACGAACCGGCATATTCCTTCAACAATGCGCTCAGTTCAGCCGCGCCCATTTGCGTATTATAGACGGGATCGGAAACCATCCGGTCCCAATCATATTCGACGCCAAATCGCTTGGCGGTGTCGCGTCCGGCTTCCGGCGTGACCTGCATCAGACCGACCGCATTGGCCGGCGACTTGTCGCGCTGGTCGAACGCGCTTTCGGTGCGTGCGACCGAATAGATGACGCTGCGCTCGATCTCGGGACCGACCGGCCTGTGCTGCGGAATTCCGATCGTCGGGAAGGCGTAGTTGTCGAGCGCGAGGCCGCGGGCGAGCGCCAGCTTGCCGATCTGCAACATGGCGCGTGCATCGTTGCGGCGGCCTGTTAGCTCGGCGAGCGCGACCAGCACCGCCACGTCAGTGGTCTGTTCAGCGAGGTCAGCCACAAAATACAGCACGACATCGCGTTCGCCGAGCGCATAGAGCGTATCGGCGGCGCGCACGCGTTCGTCCGCGAGCGCACCATCATCGGCGGGGTTAGCCGGCACCGGCGTAGGCACCCGCAGTTCGATTCTGTCGAGACCGAGCCTGGCGCGTGCGAGTTGCCCGTAATAGGCGGTGGGATAGCGGGCCGCAGCCTCATAGCTGGCGCGCATCGCGTCCTTGTCGCCGGTCGCTTCGGCAACGCGGGCGCGCCAGTAGTTCGCCCTCGCCAGCACAATCGGATTGGCCGAGCCGTCGTCTATGTGGTCGAAACGCGCCCGCGCTATCGCGGGATCATTGCGATAGCGCAGGGCGATCCAGCCGCACATGAAATGAAAATCCGCCCGATAGGCTTCGCTGGCCGGCAGGGCGGCATTGCGCACCACCTGGTAGGCGGCTTCAAACTTGCGCCGATCGAGCAGCTTGCGGGCCAGACTGCGCCGTTCGCGCCACCATTCGTCGGTGTCCTGAAGCCCCATGGTCTCCGGCGCGGCCGCCAGCACCAAACCGGCTGCGTCATCGATCCGGTCGTGATGCACCATCCAGCGGACACGGCAAAGCGTGTATCCCAGATCGCTGCGGGCATCGGCCGCGACCTCGTTGAGCAAATCGAGCGCGTTGTCACCGCTCGCCGCACAGGCCTTGACGATCGAAAGCTCATCGCTGCCCAGACGCTGCGCAGCGCGCTTTGCACCCGAAAGATCCTTGGCGCCAATGCGCTTGTCCATGCGCGCCCGATGGTCCTCGCGCGTGAGCAGGTCGCGGAACAGCTCGACCGCGTCGGCTTCGGAGCGCTCGGTGAGTTCATCCGACCGCCAGGCCTGGCGAACCAGGCTTGCGGCACCGTCACGGTCGCCTTCGGCGAGCAGCACCCGTGCGAGCGCGAAGCGGCCCTTGGCGCTTGTCGGCTGATCGCCTACGAAATTGCGAACGGTGACGGCGTCGCTGCGCTCCTGCCACAGGCGCGCCTCCGCCCGCTTGCGCATGAGTCCCATGCTCGGCCAGTCCGGACTATCGGCAATGAACGCGGCGTATCGGCTGAACTTCGCGTCAGTTTCTGAGTGACGCAGGATGAACCATTCAACGAGTTTCCGCGCGACCGGGTCGCCGATCGTTTTCTGTACGGCGGTCGCCTCGCTTGTCTTGGCCTTGCGTGCGAGGTCGATCGCATTCTTTACCGCCGCGAGATCGCCCGAGAGCGGCGCAGCGTCCGCACTTGAAGGCGGCGCGTCGCTGGAGTGCGTCGACTTGCGTTGCGCCGCCGCGATGTGCTTTGCATGCCGAGCTTTCTTGAGCGCCGCATGGCGGTGATGCCGCGCTCCGCCCGCTTCATGCGATTTCTTGCCGTGCTGATGCTTGTGGCTGGCCCGTGCGACGGCGTCAGTCGAACATACGGCGAGCACAGCCAAGGTCAGGAAGCAAGACAGCGGACGTAAGCGCTGGTTCATCCCAAGGTCCCCCCGAACCAACCGACGAACCATGATCAACACGGCCCGAACTGCCCGGAGGGTACCACAGCGCCGATTCGCAACTGTCTCGTTTCGGCAACAGCGCGGGAAAACCTGACGCGAGATGGAACTCCGACCGTGCTGACGCACCTTGATGAGATGTGCCGCTGGCAGGCGGCTGGACCGATCGCGGATCGCGCACTTTAGAGTATAACCGCATGCAGCCAAAAACTCTCAACGCTCGCCAATGTAGATGTCCGCTTTGCTCCCAAGAACGTCAGCTAGCCCGACCACGTCCGAAAAGTACCAACACAGGAACTTGCAAATCAGATGCGTAAATCATGGCGGATAGTCAAAGCAGTTTTATTGGTGGCGCTGGTTGACGCGGCTCCGGTCTATCCGGCTTTAGCGCAGGACGCCAAGGTTTCGATCGGCATGACGGGAATAGGAGGCATGAGTTGCGCTCATTGGCGGTCTACGAAAGAGAATGTGTCAGAGGGAATCGTCTGGATTTATGGTTTCTGGACGGGACTTAATTACGCGGCCGCTGCAAGCGAGCAAGCACAGTCGGGAACAAACACGGCCGCGATTGTGGCCGAAGTCAAAAAAGCATGCGCTCAGTTACCGTCGCAGCCCTTAGCCGGCGCCGTGTGGACCACTTATCTTGGGTTTAATAAGAAGTAGCTGGGGCTGATGTCCAAGTCGCGGCGAGGTCGAGCCCCTCAGCCCCGATGACCCAATATCGATCGAGGCGAGTATCGCAACGCGCCACCCCTCGCGATTAATGCTGTGGACAAGTAGCCGGTGTTTGCGCTTCGGCGGCTTCCTAGCGGACAAACAAGCCCTTCAGCAAAAGCCACGCTCCCATCGCCCCGTCATCGGCATGAAATATGCGGCTGCCACAATCGCGCGGCGCGGTAACAAAAAAAGGGAGAATATTTTATGGTACTGAAGAAGATCGCACTCGGCCTGCTGGCCGGCGTGGCTCTTGGCGCGAGCGCCCAAGCGGCCGATATCGACCACGTCCTCTTGATCAGCGTGGATGGCCTGCATGCGCTTGACGTGGCTCGGTTCGTTGACGCTCATCCGAATTCGGCCCTGGCGGAATTATCCGGCCATGGCGTCACCTACAGCAACGCCCGCACGCCCGCGAACTCCGATTCATTTCCTGGATTGCTGGCGCTCGTGACCGGCGGCTCGCCGAATTCCCACGGCCTGTTCTATGACGTCAGCTATGACCGCACCATGTTTGCTCCGGACAATGTCACCTGCAAAGGCAGAGCCGGCAACATGATGGTGTATGACGAGAGCATCGATCTGTATAAAGGCGTCGTCTCCCAAAACGTTATCGATCCGGCCATGCTGCCGCGCAGAAAGGATGAGGACGGCCGGTGCGTTCCGGTGTTCCCGCACAATGCAATCCGGACCAACACAATTTTCGAAGTCGTCAGGAGCAAGGGGGGCCATACCGCCTGGGCGGACAAGCACCCGGCTTATGACCTCGTCAACGGCCCGTCGGGCAAGGGCGTGGAAGACCTCTTTACGCCGGAAATTACCAATGCCCCGCCAACTGGAGTTGGTTTCGATGCCACCGTCAGTGTCGATTGCACGGTTGCGAACGATCAGCTGAAAGTGCGGGCCATCGTCAATCAGATCAACGGCCTCAACCATGACGGCTCGCCCGGTCACGGCACTCCCGCCGTGTTCGGAATGAACTTCCAGGCCGTGAGCGTCGGCCAAAAGTTGGCCCACGACAACGGCAATGGCACCTGCCCGCAGAGCACCCACACGGGCATGCCGGGCGGCTACGTTGACGGCGCCGGAACCCCGACCGAAGTTCTGGCTTTCGGCCTGCAGAAGACCGACGAAGCCCTAGGCGACATGATCCAAGCGCTCAAGCGGCGCGGCATCTATGATTCCACGCTGTTCATCGTCAGCGCCAAGCACGGCCAGTCACCGATCAACCCGGTTAAGGTCAACAAGCCGGACCACTTCGCCGATCTCGTGGCTAGCCTGCCGGACGCTGCAACAAATCCGGCAGCTCAGGCCATCATCAGCGCCGCTAATTGCGGCTCCGGCGCGTGTGGTTTCGTCCAGGACGATGACATCGCACTGATCTGGTTGCAGGACCAAAGCAAGACCAAGGCTGTGGTCGATTATCTGAACACCAACGCCAAGGCCTTGTTCATCGATGACGTGCTCGGCGGTGAAGAAATCGAACTCAAGTTCAATGATCCGGCACGCGACAGCCGCACGCCGGACGTGATCGTTCAACCCATTTATGGTACGATCTACACCAGATCGAAGGCGAAGAACGCCGAGCACGGCGGGATGAGCTTCGGCGACGTCAATGTCGGACTGATCGTCTCCAATCCGCGCTTGCCGAGCAGCACCATTAAAACCCAGGTGCTCACCTCGCAGGTCGCGCCAACCATCCTGCAGGCGCTCGACATCGAGCCCGACACACTGAAGTCGGTGGTGGTCGAGCACACGCCGGTGTTGCCTGGTCTGTTCGACCGACGCGATTAGGCAGCGAACACACAATATATTCGGCAGGACCCCGCTTTCGCGGGGCCTTTTTTTGTTTTGCCGCCCGTTCGTCTTAAGCAAGACGAATCAAAGGCTTACGCGAGAAGGCCATTGCCGGATTTGCGTTCGCGGCACCGCCAGGTCGTTTGGCGCCGACTTATCAACCGACCGTCACAAAGTCTTCGTCTGGCTGTTATGCAGCTCTGAGAAGTTCCGCGCGGCGCACCGCTTCAGCCGCCGCAAGTAGCTCTCATCGTCTTTTTTCATCTATCCACAAAGGGGAGGCAGTCTCTATGCGTTTGCCAATATCTTTAGGCTTGGTATCCGCTCTCGCCCTCATGGTCGGTGGCGCAAACGCCATCGCCGAGGACCACGGCCGCGACCGTGACCATGACTTTCGCACCGCAACACCGATCAAGCATCTCGTCGTCATCTTCGACGAGAACAGGTCATTTGATCATTACTTCGGCACTTACCCGAATGCGTTGAATCCGGAAGGTGAGCCGATCTTCGAGCCGGCCCGGCATACGCCGCGCGACGTGAACAATCTTTTGTCGGATCCCACTCTGCTTACCAACAACCCCAACTTGAACCCCGCCAACGGCACCGGCGCCTCAAACCCGTTCCGTCTCGATCGCACGCAGGCCAACACGGCCGACCAGAGCCACAACTATACGAGAGAACAGCAGGCCGACGACAACGGCAAGCTCGACCTGTTCCCGTTGGATGTGGGCAGGGGCACTAAAGGTGGCGCCGGCGCCTTCGGCACCACCGGCCAGGTGATGGGCTATTTCGACGGCAACACGGTCACCGGCCTGTGGAACTACGCTCAGCATTTCGCGATGAGCGACAATGCTTTCACCGACACCTTTGGTCCATCGACCCCCGGACTGCTCAATATGTACGCCGGCCAGACCAATGGCGCAACGTTTCCCATTGTCCCCGCGGCTATTGCTAGCGCGCCAGACCTAGGCGCGGCTTTGTTGGCGGCTGGTGTGGCGGTCCCGGACGGCCAGGGCGGCTTGACGCTGATCCAAGATATCGATCCCGTTGGCGACGTGTGCTCGAGCCCGACGTTCCAGGTCCAGATGACGGGCAAGAACACCGGCGACCTGCTCAACGCGGCCAATATCCCCTGGGGTTCGTTCGTGGGCGGCTTCAACCTGCAGACAGCCAACGCGAACGGCACCACCGGTTGCCTGCGCAGCTCCTTTAACCCCGTCACCGGGGGCAGCCCGAAGGATTATATTCCGCACCATATCTGGTTCCAGTACTTCGCGTCGACCGCCAATCCGACCCACGCCCGTCCGACCTCGGTCCAGGCGATCGGCCACAGCAAGGTGCCGGGCACCCAAACGCCCGATCCCGCCAACCATGGCTATGATCTGGACGACTTCTTCACGGCGGTGAAAGCCGGCAATTTCCCGTCGGTTTCCTACATCAAGGCGTCGGCCTTCCAGGACGGTCACCCCGGCAATTCCGATCCGCTCAGTGAGCAGCAGGGGCTGGTTTCTCTGCTCAACTTCCTGCAGCAGCAGCCCGATTGGAAGAACACCGCTGTGATCTTCACCTATGACGACTCGGACGGTCAGTACGACCACGTTCCTACCAAGATCACCAGCGCGTCTTTCTCGGGCGCCGATGCGTTTAACGGCCCCGGTGTCTGCGGCGTAGGTGTTAATGAGCCCAACGGTGTCAAAGGCTTGCCTGTGGCGGGACGCTGCGGTCCTGGCAACCGCATCCCGTTCCTGGTGATCTCGCCCTTCGCGAAGAGGAACTTCGTCAGCCACACGCTCATCACGCAGGCCTCGGTGGCGCGCTTCATCGAGGATAACTGGCTGCACGGCGAGCGTCTCGGCGGCGGCTCGTTCGATGCCACGGCAGGTTCGATCATGGACATGTTCGACTTCGATCGTGACAGAGAGGACGGCGTACCCAAGCTGATCCTCGACCCGGCGGCAGGTACGGTCGTCTCGGCGTCTGGCTTCCGCGACGACGATCGCGACCACCACCACGACCGCGATCACGACCGCGATCACGACCGTCACTAATGTAATCATGTACCGTCGCACACTCGTGTGGCTTCTCGGCGCCGGCCTTACGGCCGGCGCCGTCTTCGCGGCCGAGCCGCAAGGTTTGCCAGGCGAAAACCCAAATCCAATTCATCTCGTCCGTCCGCCCGTCGCTCCTCTTTCGGCCATGGCAAAGCTTGGCCGGGAAATATTTTATGATGCGAGCCTGTCGTCGTCCGGCAAAATGTCCTGCGCCTCGTGTCACAGCCCGGATCGTGCCTATGGACCGCCGAATGACGGACCAGTCATGCTCGGCGGTCTCACGCTGACGCTGCCGGGCGCGCGTGCCGTCCCCTCGCTGACTTATCTGGAGCGGCAGCCGGACTTCGGCATCGGCCCGGATGACCGGGAATCCGAGAACGTCAATCTGGCGGAGAAGGCCGCGCTCGGTCAGACCGCGACCCGCGCGGAAAAGACCGCGACGCAAACTTCGCAGAGCGCGGCGAACATCGTGCCGCAGGGTGGCCTGTTCTGGGACGGCCGCGCTGACACCCTTCAAATACAGGCGACGGGTCCTCTGTTAGACCCGCGCGAGATGGATGGCGGCAGCGTCGAAAAAGTGGCCGAGAAACTGCGTCATGCGCCTTATGCCCACAGATTCACAGGATTGTTCGGCGAGAATATTTTCCTAAACCCGCGGCTATTGGTAGCCGAGGCGATGTTCGCCATCGCCCGCTATCAGATCGAGGAGCCGAGCTTTCACTCCTATACGAGCAAGTTCGATTATTGGCTGGAGGGCAAGGCCCGCCTCAACGACAGCGAAATGCGCGGCTATCGTTTGTTCAATGATCCGGACAAAGCCAATTGCGGCGGCTGCCATATTTCGCAGCCGAGTCCCGATGGATTGCCGCCGCTCTTTACCGATTTCCAGTATGAAGCCTTGGGTGCGCCACGCAATGATGCGCTTTCTGAAAACAAGGACCCTAACTATTTCGATCTCGGGGTTTGTGGACCGATTCGCACCGACATTGCCGACCAGACGCAATTTTGCGGGATGTTCAAGACGCCAACTTTGCGCAACACCGCCATGCGCCGCGCGTTCTTCCACAACGGTGTGTTCCACACGCTGCAAGAGGTGATGGATTTTTACAATTTCCGCGATACCAATCCTGAGAAAATCTATCCCCGCGCGGCTGACGGGACGATCCAGAAATACAACGACATTCCGGCGCAGTATCACGCTAATGTCGATGTAAGCGACCCGCCCTTCAATCGGCATCTCGGCGAAACACCGGCAATGACGGCACAGGACGAAGCCGACATCATCGAATTCCTGAAGACCCTGAACGATGGATACGAGCCAGCTAAGCTCGTTTCGCCGAACTGAGACGTCTGTTGTGCCGTCGAGAAGCGGATTATCGCGCCGCCAATCGTGAAGCCTTTCGTTCAACCCGGCGATTGACTCGCTCAAAACCGCGCCGTAGCTATCTGGAATAGTCTGTTCGGATAGGTTTTGAGGATTCTCGCCGCTTTTTCGGCGATCTGCTACACCGGCCGGGCAATTTATTGAATCAGGCTCCCGGCATGATCGCCCTCCTATCGTTTGGCCTGCTGTGCCTGTTGGGCCTTGTCCTTGCCTGGATCGACATTCGCCACGGCATCATTCCGGACTGGCTGAATTTGGCGATTGCGGGTCTTGGATTGGCGAGGGCCTTGCTCGTCGGTGGCCCATGGGTTGGCCTGGAAGCCGCGTGCGAGGGCATCGCGATTGGCGCTATATTCTGGCTCCTGAGACGGCTCTATTTCGCCTGGAGAAAAATCCAGGGTCTGGGGTTGGGCGATGTCAAATTCCTGGCCGCCGCGGGCATATGGGTCGGCATCGCCGGCCTTCCCATGCTTTTGCTGGTTGCGGCGCTGACCGCGCTGGCCTGCGCCGGCATCATGCGATTGGCGGGACGACAAATGACCGCTCAGACCTCGATGTCGTTTGGACCGCATCTGGCGACCGGTCTATTGTTCACGTCAGCCTTTCAACAACATTGGCCATGTTGCTGAGCGATCAAAAACATCTTAGCGGCCCGCCCTGTCGGGCCGAGGCTGTGACGTGATCGACAGCAGTTTTCCAACAGTCCCCGACGATGGACGGACCTCGTTGCGAACCTCAATGGACGCGGGCGTCTGCCCAAAACCGGGCTGCGGCAATTCCAGAGTAAAGACCTGTTGATCCTTTTCGAGGGTCGCTTCTCGCCCCTGGACCGATCGCAGCTTCCAACCCTGATAATCCTCGCCGACCTTGAGCCGCAGCGCCGCCTTGGTCGATTGATCCAGAAAGATCCCGAACCCTTCATCGCCGCCTGCGATCGTGCCCACCAAATTGAGCTGCGGACGCTCCCGCTCCCTTGGCTTGGGTGCCGCGGCCACTTTCGGCGCCGCGGCGGGTGCGGCCGCGGGAGCCGGCGGCCGTCGCGTCGCTGAGAAGATCGGCCGGTCGCGGGTGCCGGACAGGGCCGTGAGCGGGATCGCCCACAATGGATTGGCACTCAGCGGCTGTGCCGGCGCGGGCGGAGGCGGGGCGGTCACGACTTTCGCCGGCTCCGGCGCGGGTTGCGACCAAAGTGCGGATGGCATGGGAGATGCGGCACGGCCATCCTCGGCCAGTTCGATATCCGGCCGGTCCCTGGCCGCGCCAGCGGTTGCGGCGAGCGCGTGCGCCGACGCCACCGCGAACATGACACCAACGGAGGTGGTCACCGTAAACAACAACGCGAACACGAGGCCGCCATAGGCGACCGCCGCCAGAAGCGGTGACGTGACGAATACCTTTCTCAACATGGCGACCAAATTCATGTGCTCGATCTGAAATACGGCGTGAGGTGAACCTCGATGTGGAAACGCTCTCCTGGATCGTTCTGCGCACGTTCAATCAATCGAATGAGCGACGGCGCGTCCTGGGAAATACCAACCACCTGAACCTTGTCGCCTTCGATCCGCAATTCCGTCACATAGGTGCCATCGGGCAATGCCCGCGAGATCGATTCGAGCACCATGACGCTCGATGGCGTCGTCTGCTTGCGTTTGGCCGGCAGGCTCTGGGCCGATCCGCCCCCAACCCGTCGCTGGTCGTCATCAACAACCAGGTCGCCACGCTGCAGGCCGGCGATGTTGTGCCGGTTTCAACCGGCAGCGCCACGGTGCTGACCACCAACAACACCGTTGTCAACACCATCGACTATCGCAACACAGGTATCATTCTGCGGGTTTCGCCCCGCATTAACGTCAACGGAAACGTCCGGCTCGACGTCGAGCAGGAAATCAGCAACGTCTCGCCGCAAACGGTCCAGAGTCTGACCCCGACTGTCTCCGAACGAAGGGTCAAGAGTTCGGTTTCCGTGGCGACCGGCCAGACGGTCCTGCTGGCCGGATTGATCAGCGAACAGCAAAACAAGGACCGAAACGGGATTCCTCTGCTCGACCAGATTCAGGGCCTCGGTGACGCCTTTTCCCATCAGGACAAAAAGAACACCCGTACCGAGCTGATCATCTTCATCCGTCCCCAGATTATCCGCGACGGCAACGATGCGCATTTCGTCGCCGAAGAACTTCGGTCGAAATTGCGCGGCAACATCGGAACAAGCCTGGCAAACGATACACGGGGTCCGCGCTGAGACCACAAAGGCAACGCGTGGCCTGACGAGATCCCGCGGCTGGGACAGTCGAAGCATCTCAGGGGGTTGGTTTGAGCGCCGTCTACCGTGCCGTATGGACGATGTTATCGGTGGTTTGGCTGGTGGGCGCCGGCATGCTCCACCCCAGCCCATGCCGATGGCGTAGGACGCGCGACGAATGCCTATACAAGGGGCGACTACATTGGCGCCGTCAACGCGCTGAGGCCTCTGGCGCTGCGTGGCAATGCCCGGGCGCAGGCGCTGCTGGTCTTCGTGGATGGCTAGACTAGACTAGGGCGCGGACTCATTAACGCGCAACCATAACCGGATCGATGCAAGTTGGACGAAGGCGAGGTAATTGGCGGCAAGCTTATCGTAACGCGCCGCGACCCGACGACATTGCTTGATCCGATTGAAGAACCGCTCGACCCGGTTGCGGGCGCGGTAGAGATAAGGGCCGAAGCAGATCGGATCGTTGCGATAGCATCTTGGCGGGATGTTGGCCCGTGCGCCTTTCTTCATTGTAAGCTCTCTAATCCAACCGATATCGTAGCCACCTCCGCCCCATGCCGGGCGCCCCCCCAAAAAAGAAGCCCTGCCGTGAGGCAGGGCTTCCGAGGCTCTTGCAATCGATTGCTTTGCGCGGTCGATCGCCGATTGGAGTTTAGATCAGGGTTGCTCCGGCTCGTTGCCGTTGTTGAAGGTGAGCAGCGGCTCCCAGGTACCACAGAAATGGTCGGTCCTGAAGGTGTCGAACGGATGCGGCCCCTGCGGTGTGAGCAGCGCTGGCGGTATGAGCGACTGGACCTTCTGATCGCCATGATCGTGATCAGCGCCATCATCGTCATGATCGCTCCGCGCATTGAAGTGCGGCCAGTGCGGCAGCTGGTCGCGCGGCCCCCTTAGGCTGACCAACGTGGCAAGATCATCATCCTTGCTGCTCCTGTTAGGATCGCCGGTCTTCACGAAATTGGCCCAGTAGGTCTTCATATCGGTCGCCAGCGTCGCTTGCGCCGAGGTGAACGCCGAGCCGAAGTTGAAGATGTACTGGAGTTCGGCTGCGTGCTGCGAAGCCGTCGTGAAGCCTGAGCCATTCGACCCCGGACCTGGGACGCCGGCCTTGTTCGGGGCATTTGGATCGTTGAACTCGTAAGCAAAGACCTTCGTTCGCCTGGACAGGTCGCTGTTTGAATCAAAGCCGTTACAGGTGAACACAAAATCGGTGAAGATCTGCGAGAGCGCTTCGTCGACGTTGCCGCCGCCAAAGTTGTTGTTGAGGCCCGCGATCGACGAGGTTGTCTGCGGAACGAAGTTGTGGAAATTGGCGATCGGGTATTCGCTTGCCGCCGTCGCCGCGGCGGCAACGACCGCCTCGGTGAAGGCCGAGGTCGGCCCCTGTGTGGACGGCGTGGCCGTCACGAGGGTTTGGAGAAAGAACTGGATCTCCTGCAGGTAGGAGCAGACCGCCGGCGGGCCGGCAAACTGCGGCGTCGCGCACAGAATGTTCTGGACCTGAAGGTCGAAGCTCGCCGGGCCGCCGGCGGCGAAGATTGTCGGACCGGTGCCCTTGGGAGCGGTGACCGCCTTGGGAAAGAAGCTCGGCTCGAACAGTCGGCCCTCATTGGCGTTGGTGCCCTGGAGCACCGGGACGCGGTTGAACTGGCCGGTCGAGAAGGCCGTATGGAGGCCAAGCGGCAGGATTTTCGTGCCGAAATTCGGCGCGATGCCGAAGCCGCCGAAGAGGGGTTCACTGTGGAAGACTTGCGCGACAGACAGTCCCTGGAGGCAGGCCAGGGTCGCGGTGCTGTTCGGGCAGACGTTATTGGCGGCGTCTGCGTTAACGAATTTGTCGCTAAGGGTCTGGTAAGTGGCGAGCGATGGCAGGTCATGATACATGTACGCGCCGCTCTCGATGATCGCGCCGCCGAACAGATCGCGGCCGGTGAGGCCCCTGAAAGTGTTCGTGGAGGCAAGATGCGTCGAGACGGAAAGACCGCCGGCTGATTCGCCGCCGATCGTCACCGTCCTCGGATCACCGCCGAAAGCCGCGATGTTGTCGTGGACCCAGGCCATCGCGAATTGTTGGTCCATGAGACCGTAGTTGCCGGCGTCGCCGACGTTCTCAAAGGCGTTGGCCACGGTAGCCTTCAGCACGCTGGCTGCGAGGAAGCCAAGGCTCCCGAGGCGGTAGTTGATCGTGACGACGATGATGTTGTTGTCGGCCACCATCACCGACGGATCGTAGTCAGACCCGGCGCCGTTGACCAGCGCGCCGCCGTGAATCCATATGAAAACCGGCAGCTTGGACTTCGCGGTGGCGGTGGAGGGAGTATAGACATTGAGGAACAAGCAATCCTCGGAATCGGTTGCCCGTCCCTGCGTGCAGGTGTGACCTGGGGTTGCCGCGACGATCGATCCCTGGCCAGGATTGGGCGCCTGGGGCGGCTTCCAGCGCAATGTGTCTACCGGCGCCTGGCCGTAGCGGATACCGAAGAAGACGTTGACTCCGCTCGTCGGATCTCCCGGAAATTCCACGAAATTCGCTAGGCCCCGATAGGTACCGGTCGTCGTGACGACAGGGGCCGTCAGCTCGACCGCATTCGACGCTGGCGCGGTAGCTAGGATGCAAGCGACGCTCATCGCGCCGATTACGCCAAGCCGCAAATGCCGCAACTGCTCTCTCATAGTCTTCCTCCCTTTTCGGTAAGGGCCGGTATTACCGGCCTATTTCCGGTTCCGGCGAGCTTCTGTGGCGCGCCGGTCATCCATTGCCGGCAGTGCCGACAACGGCAGGATGACGGCGATCCAATCTGCACGCAAGCGAATCTTGTATGGAAATACCCTTTGGAAACGTCCTCCCTGTCAGGGTTCTGCTCATTCGTTTCTCGTGCTGCTTATTCGTTTCTATGAAGGAGTGAGGCTCACTCACCAGACGTCCGAATCTGGCCCGTCGCGTCATTTGCTGCGCCCGCACAAAAGTGGTCGTTAGTAGAGCGAAGCGGACATGACCGAAATTTATGAGTACGCGCCCTAACCACCGAGATAGGCTTCTCTGATGTGCTTGTCATCGATGAGTTCGCTGCCGCGGCCCGACAGAACGATCGATCCCGCCTCCATGAGATAAGCATAATCGCACATCTCCAGCGCGGCATAGGCGTTCTGTTCCACCATCAGGATGGTCGTGCCCGACTTGCGGATACCATCAACGATCTCGAAGACCTGCTCGACGATATTGGGCGCAAGGCCGAGCGACGGCTCGTCGAACATCATCAGCCTGGGTTTGGACATGATGGCACGGCCGATTGCCAGCATCTGCTGCTCACCGCCGGAAAGCGTTCCCGCAACCTGACGGCGGCGTTCCGCAAGCCGCGGAAACTGCGTCAATACCCGGTCACGGTCCTGGGCGACCTCCGCGCCATCGCGCCGCAGATAAGCACCCATAGCAAGGTTTTCCTCAACGGTCATATCAGGAAAAACCCGCCGCCCTTCCGGACAATGCGCAATTCCGCGCGACAAGATTTCGCGCGCCGAGCAGCGCGTGATGTCCTCACCCTCGAACACCACGCGGCCAGACGATGACGACAGAATTCCAGAAATGGAACGCAAGGTCGTGCTCTTGCCGGCGCCGTTCGCACCGATCAGCGCAACGAGTTGCCCCTGCTTGATCGAAAGCGAAATGCCCTTGATGGCCTGGACTTTGCCGTAACAGCAGACGAGATCGTTAATCTCCAGCACGTTTCTTCGCTCCCTGCCCGAGATAGGCGCGGATGACTTCCGGATTGCCCTGGATTGCCGCTGGCGGTCCTTCGGCAATGATCCGGCCGTAATTCAAAACAACGATCCGGTCCGAAACACCCATCACCATCGGCATGTCGTGTTCGACCAACAAAATTGTGACACCAAGTCCGCGCAAGCCGTCGAGAAGGCGCATAAACCTTGCAGTCTCCGTCGCATTCATCCCCGACACCGGCTCGTCCAGCAGCAGCATCGACGGGTCCGACGCGAGCGCCAGCGCCACACCCAACAACCGCTGATCACCGTAAGCGAGCGACCCCGCCAGCTCCCTCGATCGGCGCTCTATTCCCACCAGCGCCAGAATTTCGGCGGCCCTCGCTCTCAGCTCGCGCTCGGACTCCCGCTCACGCGGCAGCGCCAGAAGCGTGTCCCACAGCCGTGAACGGCCGCGGCGGTGCAGTCCAATCATCACGTTTTCGAACACGCTGACGCTTTGGAACACACTGGTGCGCTGAAAGGTTCGCGCCAAACCCAGCGACGTGACCTCGTGCGGCTTCAAATTCTTCAAAGACGTTCCGCGGTAGCGGACCTCGCCTTGAGACGGCCGCAGGAACCCCGTGAATACGTTGAACGCCGTCGTCTTGCCGGCGCCGTTCGGGCCGATCAGGCTAACCACCTCGCCTTCGTTCACGACAAAATTCATGTCGGAGATCGCGACAAGGCCGCCAAAATGAACTGCGATATGTTCGATCGACAGCGCAGGCTGACCTTGGGTTGAACGGGCGTCCATCACTGCGCGTCCTGCATGGTGGCATCCGCCGCGCCGCCAACACCGGGTTCCTCACCGGGGCCAAACCATTTCTCGATCGCTGGGACGATGCCCTGCGGCAACACGAAGACGATGAGGATCATGAAGAGCCCATAGAGAATCCATTGGATTTCCGGAGCCGCAAACGATCGCGCTATCACCGGAATGAATCCGAAGATCAGGCCGCCGACGATAGGACCCGCAAGCGTGCCTTTGCCGCCGGTAATCACCATGATCACCATCGTAACCGTGTAAAGAAACAAGAAAACATCCGGATCGATGATCTTCAGGTAGTGCGCGTAAAGACTGCCTGCGGCGCCGGCGATGCCGGCGGAAACGACGGCGGCAAGCACAAGGTAGCGGGTGACATCGATACCGACGGAAACCGCCAGCGATTCATTTTCCTTGAGCGCTACCATGGCGCGGCCGATGCGCGAATTCACCAGGCGGCCGATGATGACGTAGGAGAGCGCCACGACACCGAGCACCAAATAGAAATTCGACTGCTTGCTGAAGAACTCGAAATGGCCGAGGCCGGGCAACCCGAGCGCCATAGGTGGAATAGAGGTTAGCGCCAACGGCCCCTGGGTTAATTCCACCCAATTCAACGCCACCAGTCGTACGACTTCGGCGAAGCTGATCGTCACGATCACGAAATATGCGCCGCGAACGCGGAAGGAAAGTTTTCCGACGAGATAGCCACACAGGCCCGACACCAGAATGGCCATGACAAATCCAAGCCATACCGGCCACGGATCGTGGATCACGCGAAAGCCACCGACCAATTCGACATCGAACCCGAGTGACACCAGCGCACTCGTATAAGCGCCGATTCCAAAGAAGGCCACGTGACCAAGACTGAGCTGCCCGGTGTAGCCCAACAACAGATTGAGACTCATCGCCGCAACGATGAAAATTCCGGTGGTGACAAAAGCATTCAGGAGATAAGGATCTTTGAGCCATAAGGGAACGGAGGCGAGCGCGAGCAGCGCGATCCAGGGGAGAAGCCGCCTCATCCAATTCGCTCCGATCGCGCAAATAGGCCGGTCGGTTTGAACAGCAAGACAGCGATGATGAGCAGGAAGCCCATCGCGTCACGGTAGCCGGACGAAACGTATCCCGCGCCCATTTCTTCCGCGAATGCGAGAATGAACCCGCCGATGGTGGCCCCGCCAATGCTGCCCAGGCCGCCAAGGATGACGATCGCAAATGCCTTGAGCGATGCGATGTTGCCCATCTGCGGGGAAATCACATAGACCGGCCCAAGCAGCGCCCCGGCTGCCGCCGCAAGGCTCGAGCCGATCGCGAATGTTGCCATGTAGATCGCCTGAATGTTGACGCCCATCAGCGAGGCGGTATCGCGATCTTGAAAGGTGGCGCGCATCGCCATCCCGAGTTTGGTCCGATTGATCAGGAAATAGGCCGCCGCAATCAGCGCGAGCGCCGCGAAGAACACGAACAGTCGCAGCCAGGAAACCGAGAAGGGGCCCATTACCAGCGGCGTTTCCGGAAACGGTGTAGAGACCGACTTGGCCACGCCTCCCCAGACATACTGCTCGGTATTCTGCATCACGATCATCGCGCCGATCATGATCAGCATGGTCGTGTCGATATCGGCTCCGCGCATCGGGCGCAGCAGAACGACTTCGATCAGTGCACCAAGAACGCAGCCGGCCACGATCGAGACCAGCAGCGAGAGAAAGAAGTTGAAACCGAGCAGCACGGCAATGAAGTAGACGAAATAAGCTCCAAATGCATAAAGCTCGCCGTGAGCAAAATTCACCACCCGCATAATGCCAAAGATCAAGGTCAGACCGATTCCGAGCAGCGCATAGGTGCTGCCGAGGATCAGCATATTGATCATGTGCTGAAAAAACTCAGTCATCGAGCCTTGTCCAGATCAACCCTCACCGTCCGGTAAGGATGGCCGGGAGCGCTGCAAAGAAAGACCGTGGGCATCGCTTTTAATGAAGCGATGCCCATGGCTTGTCTGCTTACAGTTTCGGAAGAATGACCTTCGCGTTGTCGATCTTTATCAGATAGACATCGGGCATGCTTTGGCCGCTCTCTTTTCCGGCCGGCCCCTGTTTCTCGAACTTGATCTTGCCATTCAGGCCCATCAATTCCGTCTGCCAGAGCGCGTTCGTGATCGCCTCGGGTTCGGCCTTGCCCGCCTTCTCGATCGCGGCAGCGATGGTGCGAATGCCGTCATAGCCGCGGAAACTCTCGGTCGCGCCGGCAAAATTGAACCCGCGCTTCTTCCACTCACCAAGGAAATATTTGGTGACGGCCGGATTGGGCGTATCGTCCGGGTACCAGGGCGCGAACGTGGTCAGGTGGAACGTGCCGTTGGCGGCAACGCCGGCCTGATCGATCAGTTGATCCGGATTTTGCGACCCGCCTGTCGTGATAATCTGCTTCTTGATCCCGAGCGCAGTTGCCTGCTTCAGCAACAAAGTGAGCTGCTCGACCGCGGTGGTTACCATGATGGTATCGGAATCCGTGGCTTTGATCTTGGACAGTTGTGCGCTCATGTCTTGAGCGGACTGGTCCATCGTCTCGACCAGACCGACCTGAACGTTGTCTGCCTTGAGGGTCTTGCCAAAATCTTCCGCCGAGCCGCGTCCCCAGTCATTGTTGATGACAAGGAAATCGGCCTTCTTGACGGTCATCTTGGGAAGGATGTTCTTGAACGCCGCTGCCTCCACCGCCGACGGCGGCGAGATGCGGAAAATGTAGGGGTTTCCGCTCGTCGTAATCTTGCCCGATGAGGAAGTCTCCACCACCATCGGCACCTTGTATTCCATCAGTTTTGGCATCACGGCGAGCGTCAGGCTGGACCCCCAGGCGCCCATCATCACCGGGACTTTATCGGCGGTGATCAGCTTCTCCGCGACCGCCGCGGCTTCGGTGGGATTACTCTTGTTGTCTTCGATGATCAGTTCGATCTTCTTGCCGAGAACTCCGCCCTTGGCATTGATCTCGTCGGCGGCGATCTTTGCGCCGTTGACGACATAAGTGCCGGAAGCGGCAAACGGGCCGGTCAGCGGCTCATTGACGCCGATCTTGATGGTCTGCGCGCCTGCATGTCCCGCCAGACCTGCCGACAGCAAGGCGGCGGCTGCGATTGTCGCAAAGAACCTGGTATGTTTCGTCATTAGCTATTTCCTCCCCTTGAATACGGAAACCTGGTGTTCTTTACCAAGCAAACGTCGCGCCGATAACCGCTTTTCTTCGATATTCTAACTACGGCTGTCCGGCCAAAGTTATCTTATTTTGGGTTTTTGGTATCACGCGCATCAGCGGGAAGCCGCCGTTTTTTCAGGATTCGGCAACTGAAGCAAACTCAGCGCCTGCCAAAAAGATGTTTCACAAGACCGCGCCGAGCGTCTTCCGGGTATCGAGTTTGCGGCTACACCGTGACGGTCTGATTTTTTGGGCGACCATGAGACGGCGCTAATTTATCACACTCATTGGCGGTCTGCGATTATCCCCATGAACTTCGCTCCTGCGATTTGATCCGGTCTGTGAACGGTGTCACTGTTCTCCGATGAAGAGCGTACGCCCATGAATCAATCCGGCGCGACGCCGTGTTTGCACCACGCCGCCGCGCCTAACCACCGCAACCGAATGGAGCGGTTCCAATGGCTGATGACACTATTGCTTCCATTATCGCCCTACATCAACCCAAAAGGGCCAGAATCGGCGCCCAACGCCCCCGCGCCTACAGGCCACGCAAACGGCAAAAGGCAAAGGCCGCTGCCTCGCCAGACGCCGAATCTGCATCCTCCGAGTTACTGATTCCGGCAGGCTTTTCGTCGGTGAATTCGGCATTTGCCGAATCGCCGGTCACGCCGCCCCCGACCATCATGTTACGCGACGTCACGCCGTCACACCGGCCGGTCGCCTCGATCCTCTTGATGGCTGCCGCGTTCGCGCTCGCCGGAGTCGGCATCACCACGAACGGCTGGTTCGCCCGATCGCTTGGATCGAGCGACATCGCCGGATGGCTGTTCTTGGCCATTGGGGTAGCTGCCGATCTCGTCGCCCTGGTCATGCCGTCATGTGCCGCTTGGCTTTGGCACACCCGCAAGCGCGCCACCTCTCTTGCAGGATGGACTGTGTGGGTGATGACCTTTGTCTTTGCGGTCACCGCCGGCATCGGCTTCGCGTCGGTCAACATCAGCGATGTTACGGTTGCGCGGGCGGGGCGCGTAACGCCCGCCGTGACGGCGGCTCAATCGGCATTGAGTGACGCCATGTCCGCGCGGGATCGGGAGTGCCTGCACGGCGTTGGCAAGTTCTGCCGCGAACGCGAAGCAGCCGTCGCCGAACGTCGCCAGATCCTCGACACCGCCATGGGATCGGTCGGGCAGACGGCGGACCCTCAAACCGACGCCGCCATCAAGCTCGTCGCATGGGTTACCCGTGGCGCGCTGCGGCCATCGGGCGACGACTTCGCCATGCTTCGCCTTGTCTTGCTGGCGTTGCTGCCGCAGATCGGCGGGATATTGTTGATGGTCAGCCGATCAGCGATGCGGCCTAGCGCGAGCTGATCTCCGGCAATCGGCCGCTGGTTGGGCGTGATGTGGTTCGCTATGGCTTGATCGGTTGCCATCTAAACGTACGATCTAATCGTACCCCCCTTCGCCGATCGTCGAATGCACGGATGCTTCCGAACGCTTGATGAGAGCCGTTATTTCTCCGGCGGTGAAAATAAACCAGCAAAACACCCCCAGGAAATGCAACCATCGCTCGGGACGCGAAGCCTTGGCAGTGAGCCGCAAAATTAACGACGGAGAACCCTGATGCGGAAAGACCTATTCGTGGCGCTGACCCTTGCAACCCTTCTTTCAGGCCACGCGGTGGCGCAGGATCTCACAGGTACGCTCAAAAAGGTAACAGAGCTCGGATACATCACCATCGGGCACCGCGAGGCGTCGGTGCCATTCTCCTACCTCGACGACAAGCGGCAGCCGGTCGGCTTCGCCATCGACATCTGCGCCAAGATCGTCGACGCGGTGAAACGCGAATTGAAGCTGGACAAACTCGAAGTGCGGTATCAGCTGGTGACGGCTTCGACGCGCATT
>DASQOU010000375.1:0-2182 GCA_035644295.1 Bradyrhizobium sp. | reverse complement strand
GCCTCGCGCATCGTGCAGGTGACCGACGACGAGATCCGCGTGGCGATAAGGGCGCTCTGGACGGACACGCATAATCTTGCGGAGGGCGCCGGCGCCGCGGCTCTCGCCGCCGCGCTGCAGGACAAGCCAAGGATCCGAGGCAAGCGGGTCGGCCTCGTCCTGAGCGGCGGCAATATCGATTTCGATTTGTTCAACCAATGGGTCGTTCCGGAAACCGCCGTCTTCGCCGGCAGCAAGGTGCTGGTGTGATGATTGTCACGGAGCAGCGACCGCCAATGTTGTCATCGTCGGGCTTGGCCGGAGGCGCCGGTATTCCGCGACATACTTGTTTGACCTCAGCCGCCTGGCTAGCCGCGCTCGCGGGTATGACGGGAGATTGCGGACCCGACCAAAGAGACAATGGGGATCTAACATGAACCAGCCCGCATCCGCTTACTTCATGGAAGATCGTCATGATCCGACCGAGGCCCACACGCTCTCGGTGCTGGTGCAAAACGAGCCCGGCGTGCTCGCGCGCGTGATCGGGCTGTTCTCCGGCCGCGGCTACAACATCGAGAGTCTCACCGTCTCCGAGACCGAGAATCAGAAGCATGTTTCGCGCATCACCATTGTCACCACGGGCACGCCGATGGTGATCGAGCAGATCAAGCACCAGCTCGATCGCATGGTTCCGGTGTACCGCGTCGTCGACATGACGCTGTCCGGCCGTTCGATCGAGCGCGAACTGGCGATGGTGAAACTGCGTGGCACCGGCGAGCACCGCGTCGAGGCGCTGCGGCTGGCGGAAGCGTTTCGGGCGCGCGTGATCGATGCCACCACCGAAAGCTTCGTGTTTGAAATCACCGGCAACTCTGCCAAGATCAACCAGTTCATCGACCTGATGCGCCCGCTCGGCCTTGTCGAGATTTCGCGCACCGGTGTCGCCGCGATCAGCCGCGGCGCAGAAGGGATGTGAATCATGCTGGCGCGCGACTGG
Source organism: Bradyrhizobium sp. (assembly GCA_035644295.1). Lineage (GTDB taxonomy): Bacteria > Pseudomonadota > Alphaproteobacteria > Rhizobiales > Xanthobacteraceae > Bradyrhizobium. Next base: position 1,206 of record DASQOU010000375.1, on the reverse strand, counting down.
TATTATAACGAGCGGCGACAGATCGGTCTCGATACCGCGGTCGCCTCGATCTACAACCTGGATGACGATAGCGACCTGCGCGCCCGCGCGGCGCTGACCATGCTCGGCGTCCAGCGCGGATGGCGGGTGGCCGATATCGGCTGCGGCAACGGCGTGCTGGCCTGCGAGGCGGCGATGATGGGCGCCGAGGTCGACGCCATCGATATATCGCCGGCCATGCTGGCGCTCGCCAAGATCCAGGCGAGCGACCGGAAAATTGCGATCCGGACCCAGTCGGCGGGCTTGTTGAGCTTCGTCTATCAGCCTGACACCTATGACCTGATGGTCAGCGAGTTCACGCTGCATCATCTGCCGGATTTCTGGAAAGCGGTGGCGCTGTCGCGGATCCATGCCGCGCTGAAGCCCGGCGCGAATTTCTATCTGCGCGACATCGTGTTCGTCAGCATGCCGGATGGTTCCGAGCGCGACGTCGAGGCGTGGGCGGACTTCAACATCAAGAACCACGACTTCGAGCGCGACAGCGTTGTCACCCACATGCGCGACGAATATTCGACCTTCGGCTGGGTGATGGAGCGGATGCTGACCGACGTCGGCTTCCAGCTGGTCTCGGCGGATTACCACGCGCCGCTGCACGGCACCTATCTGCTGCGGAAACCGAAATCCGGCGAGCAGAGCTAGAGCGGCGTCGATGAAGCCAATCGACGTCAGCCTCGCCGTCATGGTGGCGGTGATCTGGGGGCTTGCCTTTGTCGCGAGCCGGCTTGCGCTCGACGAATTCTCGCCGGAGCTGATGACGACATTGCGTTTCGCCATCGCGGCATTGCCGTGCCTGTTCGTGCCGCGGCCGAAAGTCTCGTGGCCCGTCCTGATCTCGATCAGCTTCACGCTGTTTCTCGGCCAGTTCCTGGCGCAGGCATTTGCCATCGCGCACGGCGTGCCGGTCGGCCTTTCCAGCGTGATCGTGCAGAGCCAGGCGCTGTTCACCATCGCCTTCGCGGCGGCCGTGTTCGGCGAACTTCCGACGCGGTCGCAAGCCGTCGGCATCGGCATCGCCACCGTCGGGCGTTTGATGATTTGCGGCACGGTCGGGTATGACTTCAGCGTCGGCGCATTCGCCGTGGTGATGATTTGCCCGATCAGTTTCGCGATCGGAAATCTGCTGCTGCGCCGTGCGCAGGATGTCAGGATGTTTGATCTGTTCGCGTG
>DASQOU010000374.1:0-5626 GCA_035644295.1 Bradyrhizobium sp. | reverse complement strand
TTCCGAGCGCACGGTGTGGCCGGGGCCTTTCGGGGCGATCATCAGCACGTCGAGATCGGAACGCGGATCGAGCAGGTTGAAATGCACGTTGAGGCCGTGGGCGAACACCAAAGCGGCGCCCTTCTTCATGTTGTCGTGCAGATGTTCGCGGTAGATATCGCCCTGCAATTCATCGGGGGTCAGCATCATCACGAGGTCGGCCCATTTGGCGGCTTCGGCCACTTCCATCACCTTGAAGCCGGCGGTCTCGGCCTTCTTGGCGGAGGCCGATCCCTTGCGCAGCGCGATGGCGACGTCCTTGACGCCGGAATCCTTCAGGTTCAGCGCATGGGCATGGCCCTGGCTGCCATAGCCGACGATGACGACCTTCTTGCCCTTGATCAGGTTCAGGTCGGCGTCGCGATCGTAATAAACACGCATGGTGGTTTCCTCTTGAGGGGGCCGGAATCGGCCGATGGATCAGGCTTTCAGGTGGATAGGACCGCCGGCGCCCGTGAATTTCCGGCGTTGTCTAGAGCATTTTCCTCGTCATGGGAAACCCGTTTCTGCATGGCGCGGCGCCCCATCATGCTTCCATGAATACCGGAAACAGCGAGGCCAGGAGCAGTGCGGCCATGACGATGTTGAAGCCCCGCACGGCCTTTGGGGAGGTCATGAGCGAACGCAGCGAGCTGCCGGATAGCGTCCAGATCGAAGTCGCCGCCACGCCGAGCAACAGGCACACCACCACCTGGATGGCGATGTTCCAAGGGAAACTCGCAATGCCGGCATAGGCGGTGATGGTGCCGATCACCATGACCCAGCCCTTCACGTTGACCCACTGGAACAACACCGCGCCCCAGAAGGTCATCGGACGGCGGCCTGTGTCCTGCCCCGGCGTGACCGGCTCCGACATCGCGATCGTGGCGGCCAGATAGATCAGATAGGCCGCGCCGGCATATTTGAGGATCGTCTGCAGGATGGGATAGGCGACGAAGATGGTCCCGAAGCCTAGTCCCACGGCCGCCACCATGAAGGCGCAACCGAAGGTAATCCCCGCGATGGCCGGGATGGTGGGACGGAAGCCGTAGTTCAGTCCCGACGACAGCACAATGATGTTGTTCGGCCCCGGCGTGAAATACATCACGGAGGCAAAGACGATGAAGGCGATCAGCAGCGGGTGCGACATGGTCTCACGCGATCTTCGGCAGGGCTTGCGCGCGCTTCGACAGCAGCATCACGGCGATGCCGCCGACGACCGTGGTCATGCCGGCGAGCCGCAGCGGCCCAAAGGTTTCGCCGAATGCGACGCTCGACGCAGCGGCGCCAACGAACGGCACCAGCAGCGCGAACGGCACCACCTGTGCGGCGGTGTAATCGCGCAGCAGCCGGCCCCACAGCCAATAGGCGATACTGGTGGAGACGCCGCCGAGACCGAGCATGCAGAGAAGGCCGGTCAGCGACATATGCGACAGCGCTTGCCATGTCGGCAGCACGCCATCGCCCACCAGCGTCAGCGCAACCAACGGCACCGCGGCCGCCAGGCACAGCCACGCAAACAGGTCGAACATCCGAACCCCCTGCGCGCGCCGGAGCAAGAGGTTGCCAATCGCAAAACTGATCGGGCAGATCATCAGCACGGCAAAGGCGCCGACGCTGAAATCATAGCCCACGGTACCGCAGATCATCAAAAGGCCGGCGACGGCTATGACGATGCCGATCGTCTGCATGCGCGTCGGCAATTCGCCGAACACGATCGCAGCAAAGCCGATCGTGAATAGCGCCTGACTCTGCACGATCACGCTGGAGAGCCCGACGGGAACGCCATGCGCGATGCCATAGGCCTGCGCCAGAAACTGGCCGAGAAACAGCGTGAAGCTGATGGCAATCAAGGTCGGCCACGAGACTTTCGGTCGCGGCACGAACAGGCACGGCACTGCCGCAATGGCAAACCGCAGCGTCGTCATCAGCGCGGGCGAAAATTCGTCGAGCGCGATCCGGCTCGCAACAAAGGCAAGCCCCCAGATCACCGCCACCGTGACGGCGAGGAAAACGTCGGCGGGTTTCATCGACGACGTCCCTAGCTTTGCTCGCCGTGTTTCGGTTTCCGCAACAGATAAGTGCCGTGCAGCGGGGCGTGATAATCGACCGAGACCAGCGTGAAACCGACGTCGGTCAGCATGCGTTCGATCACCCAGCCGAAGGTCGAGTATTCGTCGCGCATATGGGTGACGACGCTGTCGCGGTCGAAATCGTGGTTCTTGATGCTGAAATCAGCCCATTGTTCGACATCGCGCTCTGCGCCATCCGGCGTGCTGACGAAGACGATGTCGCGCAGATAAAAATTCGCGCCCGGCTTCAACGCCGAAAAGATCCGCGACAGCGCCACGGCCTTCCAGAAATCCGGCAAATGGTGCAGCGTGAACTCGCTGACGATGAGGTCATACGAATTCGGCTTGTAGGCAAAGCTCAGGAGTCCGGCGGGCTGGATCCGGATCGCGACCTTACGGTCGTGGGCCTGGATCTTGGCCAGCGCCAGCATCGCCGGCGAGATATCGATGGCATCGACCTCGGCGCCCATCAGCGCCGCCTCGCAGGCGAGCACACCATTGCCGCAGCCGATATCGGCAACCCGCCAACCGCGCTGCACGCGGAGCATGGTCAGCGCGGCGCGCGCGCGAAGGTCGCTGTCGTCATGGCGGCCGTAGATTGCCGCGACCGCCGAATCGAGCCCGAGCCGCCGCCGCTCATTGTAGTACCAGTCGCGCGCCAGCATGGCTCACATCCCCTCGGCCCCGCGCCCGATCGCGGCAACCCCGGTGCGCGACACCTCGACGAGGCCGAGCGGGCGCATCAGGTCGATGAACTGGTTGATCTTGGCGGAGTTGCCGGTGATCTCGAACACGAAGCTCTCGGTCGTGGCGTCGATCACTCGGGCACGAAAAGCTTCCGCCAGCCGCAACGCCTCAACGCGATGATCGCCGGTGCCGCGCAGTTTCACCATCGCCAGTTCCCGCTCGATCGAGCGCCCGGTCAGCGTCATGTCGACGACGCGATACACCGGGACCATGCGATCGAGCTGATGCTTTATCTGCTCGATCACCATCGGCGTTCCCGTCGTGACGATGGTGATGCGCGAGACGTGCTTCTGGTTCTCGGTCTCGGAGACGGTGAGACTTTCGATGTTGTAGCCACGCCCCGAAAACAGCCCGATCACCCGCGCCAGCACGCCGGGCTCGTTCTGCACCAGCACCGAAAGCGTGTGCGATTCATTCGGATCGTGGCGATCTTCCATGAAGTAGGCGGATGCGGGCTGGTTCATTGTCGGGTCCTTGCTGATCTCTCTCATCGTCATGCCCGGCCTTGTGCCGGGCATCCACGTCCTAAAGTCTCCACCAGAAGGAAGACGTGGATGGCCGGGACAAGCCCGGCCATGACGGCCTTCCTCTCAAAGCTCTCACACCAGCACCCTGTCGCCGGCGACTGCCTCGCCGACCACCCATCGGTTGAACAAATCGAAATCGATGTTGCCGCCGCTCAGGATCAGCCCGACGCGCTTGCCGTGGAGTTTTGCCTTCTCCTGCAGCGCCGCGGCGAGCGCGGCCGCGCCGGCGCCCTCGGCGAGATTGTGGGTATCGGTCCAATAGGCGCGTATCGCACAAGCTACTTCGTCGTCGGTGACTTGCACGATGCGGGAAGCGCCCTTGCGGATGATGGCGAGTGCATCGGCGTCGGGCACGCGCGTCGCCATGCCGTCGGCGTGTGTATTGCTGCTGTTCGTCATCACAATAGTGCCCGCCGCGAACGACAGCGCGTAGGACGGCGCCTCCGTCGACTGCACACCGACGATTTCCGTTTTCAAGCCGAGCAGGTCGCGCGCGAGGGTACAGCCGCAGATGCCGGATCCCTGCCCGATCGGCACATAGAGAATGTCGAGGTCCGGCGCTTTCCTGAACAGTTCGAGCGCGTAGGTCGCGACCCCCATCACCAGGTCGGGATGAAAGGACGGCACGAATTCGAGTCCGTCACGTTTGGCGTGACGCTCCGCCTCCTCGCGTGCGGCCTGGAAATCCTCGCCATGCTCGACGAGGTTTGCGCCAAACGCCCGCATGGCGCGGTTCTTCTCGATCGAATTGCCGCGCGGCGCGTAGATCGTGACCGGCAGGCGATAACGGCTCGCGGCGTAGGCAAGGCTCTGCCCGTGATTGCCGCGCGTTGCGGAAATAATGCCGGCCGTCGCAGGCCGCTCGCGCGTCAGGCGGTCGACGTAGACGAGCCCGCCACGCACCTTGAAGGCGCCGATCGGCGTGTGGTTTTCGTGCTTGACGATGACGTCAGCGCCAAGCCGCTCGGAGAGCAACGGCCAGCGATGCGCCGGCGTCGGCGGCATCGCGGCGCCGACCACGCCGTGGGCACGTTCGAGTTCGGGGAGGCTAAACATGTGCGGTCCTCATCGAAGCCGGCTCCCTCTCCCCGTTCTTACGGGGAGAGGGTCGGGGTGAGGGGTTCTCACCGCGAATTGAGCTCGTGGAGAGTCCCCCTCACCCGGATTTTTCGCTTCGCGCAAAATCCGACCTCTCCCCGCAAGCGGGGCGAGGTTAAGAACCTCATTCTCGGACATATACATCCTCACACCAGCGCCTTGCCGCTGGCGAAGGCCGCAGCGGTGGCTTCGTCGTTGGCTTCCGCCGGCAGCAGCATTTCGTTGTGCGCCTTGCCGGAGGGTATCATCGGAAAACAATTCTCCAGCGCCGCCACCCGACAATCGAACAGCACCGGGCGCTTGACGCTGATCATCTCCTTGATCGCGCCATCGAGATCGCCGGGCTTGACCGCCTGGATGCCGACGCAGCCGAAGGCGTCAGCAAGCTTGACGAAATCCGGCAGCGCCTCCGAGTAGGAATGCGACAACCGGTTGCCGTGCAACAGCTGCTGCCACTGCCGCACCATGCCCATATACTGGTTGTTCAGGATGAAGATCTTGATCGGCAATTCATATTGTATCGCCGTCGACATCTCCTGCATCGTCATCTGCACTGACGCATCGCCGGCGATGTCGATCACGAGGCTTTTGGGGTGCGCCACCTGCACGCCCAGCGCCGCCGGCAGGCCGTAGCCCATGGTGCCGAGGCCGCCCGACGTCATCCAGCGGTGCGGTTCCTCGAAGCCGAAGAACTGCGCCGCCCACATCTGGTGTTGGCCGACTTCGGTGGTGATGTAGACGTCGCGCCCGCGGACCGCCTCGAACAGCCGCTGGATCGCAAATTGCGGCAGGATGATCTCGTTGTTCTTCTTGTAGGACAGCGAATTGCGCGCGCGCCAGACCGCGATCTCCTTCCACCAGGCGCGGATATCCGGCTTCTTGGTCTCCGCCTTGAACACCTGCAGGAGATCGCCGAGCACATTGGCAGCGTCGCCGATGACAGGAACATCGACGCGGATGTTCTTGTTGATCGAGGAGGGATCGATATCGATATGGATTTTCTTCGAGCCCGGCGAAAACGCATCGGTGCGCCCGGTGATGCGGTCATCGAAGCGCGCGCCGACGCACAGCATGACGTCGCAGTCATGCATCGCCATGTTGGCCTCGTAGGTGCCGTGCATGCCGAGCATGCCGAGCCAGTTCTTGCCTGATGCCGGATAGGCG
>DASQOU010000373.1:0-4492 GCA_035644295.1 Bradyrhizobium sp. | reverse complement strand
GTGCTGTTCGACGGGGTCACCGACCTGACACGGCTCGACGAGACGCGGATTGCCGAACTTGGAATCGGCCGGAAATTCCAGAAGCCGACGGTGTTCGAGAGCCAGACCATCGAGGACAATCTGCTGCTGGCGCTCAATGTCGACCACAGCGTGAAGGGCACCTTGTTCTGGCGGGAGTCCGGGCCGGAGTCCGAGCGCATCGAGCGCGTGCTGGAAACCATCCGTCTGAAGGACGCCCGCAACCGCTTGGCGGGAGGCCTGTCGCACGGCCAGAAGCAATGGCTGGAGATCGGCATGCTGCTCGCGCAGGATCCGAAATTGCTGCTGGTCGATGAACCGGTCGCCGGAATGACCGATGTCGAAACCCACCAGACCGCCGAGCTTCTGAAGGAAATCAACAAGGACAAGACCATCATGGTCGTCGAACACGACATGACCTTTGTGCGCGAACTCGGCGTCAAGGTGACGTGCCTGCACGAAGGCACCGTGCTGGCGGAGGGAACCATCGACCAGGTGTCGGCAAATGACCGGGTCGTGGAAGTGTATTTGGGAAGGTGAGGGTGAGCGCAGTTCTTCAATTTCGTGTCCCGGGCACAGCGCAGCATGAGCGCAGCGAAATGGTGCGCTGTAGAACCGGGACCCACGCTACGTTGGTTCGAAGTTTTGGGTCCCGCATCTGCGGTGCACCACTGCGTGCTGCACCGCGCGCGGGACACGAAAGGCGAAAGTTTCTGCCATGCTAATCGTTGACAACATCAACCTCTATTACGGCGCGGCCCAGGCGCTGCGCGGCGTTTCGCTTGCGGCTGAACCCGGCAAGGTGACGTGCGTGTTGGGGCGCAACGGTGTCGGCAAGACCAGCCTGTTGCGCGCGATGGTCGGCCAGTATCCGATTGCCGGCGGCTCGATCACCTTTGACGGCGCCGATATCACCGCTCTCAGACCCTATGAGCGGGCACGGCTCGGCATCGGCTTCGTGCCGCAGGGACGCGAGATTTTTCCGTTGCTGACGGTGGAGGAAAATCTCAAGACCGGCTTTGGACCCTTGAAGCGTCAGGACCGAAATATTCCCGATGACGTGTTCTCGTTATTCCCGGTGCTGCAATCGATGCTGGGCCGCCGCGGCGGCGATCTTTCCGGCGGCCAGCAACAGCAGCTCGCGATCGGCCGGGCGCTGGTGATGCGGCCAAAACTGCTGCTCTTGGACGAGCCGACCGAGGGCATCCAGCCGTCGATCATCAAGGACATCGGTCGTGCGATCACTTATTTGCGCAGCCTTGGCAACATCGCAATCGTGCTGGTCGAACAATATCTCGACTTTGCCTGCCAGCTCGGCGACAATTTCGCGGTCATGGACAGGGGCGCCGTGAAATATGCCTGCGATCGAAGCCATCTCGATCCCAGCGAGATCAGCCGGCAGATGGCACTGTAGGTGGCTTGTGACGCGACCGGCACCGGTCGTGTGAGTTGGGGCGAATGCGGACCGATACCACGAGTGCGACTTCGGCGATTTTCGCGGCCAACCGTGCCCGGGGCGCGGTGAGCTTCGACGTGCATCAGGTCGACGGCGTCACCCGCCGCCGTCAGCTTCATGAATCAGGCTCGCTGCGCGTGCGTTTTCCTTCGCCCGAGGCGGACGGCCTGTCGGCGGTTTTCGTCAATACCGCGGGTGGGGTCGCCGGCGGCGATCGTTTCGACATCGACATAGCGACCGGTGAAGGGTCGCGGCTTACGGTAACGACGGCGGCGGCGGAAAAAGTCTACCGCGCCGAAGGCCCGTCCGCGCGGCTCACGATTGCCTTGAAGGCCGAGGCCCGCTCGCATCTTTCCTGGTTGCCGCAGGAAACCATTCTGTTCGACCGGGCGCGGGTCCTGCGCCGGATCGACATTGATCTTGCGGAAAGCGCCTCGCTCCTGCTCTGCGAAATCGTGGTGTTTGGCCGCGCCGCGATGGGCGAGCGAATGCAAACGGGCGAATTCGTTGACCGCTGGCGGCTGCGCCGCGGCAGCCGGCTGGTATTTGCGGAGAACGTCCGCCTCGATGGCAATATCGGCGAAAAGCTCGCAAGTCCCGCGATTGCCAATGGCGGCGTGGCCGTCGGCACCGCGCTGATTGTCCCTGGCGATGAAGCGCTGGTGGAGCGGATTCGCGAAGTGACAAAATCGCTCAGTGGTGAGGTCGGAATCTCCGCATGGAATGGGTTTGCAATGGCCCGCTTCTGTGCCCAAGATGCGGCCCGGCTGCGCGCCGACATGATGGCGGTGCTCGGCCGCGCCAGTGGCTCGACGTTGCCGCGGCTTTGGCTTAACTAGGTGGCTTAACTAGGTGGCTTAACTAGGTGGCTCAGCTAAAAATGTCGGCCCAACCAGATCAGTTCAGGTCAATCAGAGTGCTCGCATGAATCTGTCTCCCCGCGAAAAGGACAAGCTGTTGATATCCATGGCCGCCATGGTGGCGCGGCGCCGGCTGGAGCGCGGCGTCAAACTCAATCATCCGGAAGCCATCGCCATCATCTCGGACTTCATCGTCGAGGGCGCGCGCGACGGCCGCACGGTGGCCGAGCTGATGCAGGCCGGCGCACAGGTCCTGACCCGCGCCCAGGTGATGCCCGGCATCGCCGAGATGATCCATGACATCCAGGTGGAAGCAACGTTTCCGGACGGCACCAAGCTTGTCACCGTGCATGAGCCCATCAGATGAGATTTACGTCGTCATTCCGGGATGCGCCGCAGACGCAGACCCGGAATCGAGAGATTAGTAATTTCGAGATTCTCCGATGTGCAAGTGCACATCATAGTTCGCGCTGGCGCGCGCCCCGGAATGACAAAGGAGAATAGGCAATGATCCCCGGCGAACTCTTCATCAAGGACGGCGAGATCGAGCTCAATGCCGGCCGCAAGACGGTGACGCTGACGGTCGCCAATTCAGGTGACCGGCCGATCCAGGTCGGCTCGCATTACCATTTCTTCGAGACCAACCCGGCGCTGAAATTCGACCGCAAGAAAGCCCGCGGCATGCGGCTCGATATCGCCGCCGGCACCGCGGTGCGGTTCGAGCCGGGCCAGACCCGCGACGTGCAGCTCGTGGCGCTCGCGGGCAAGCGCGTCATCTATGGCTTCCGCGGTGAAGTGATGGGGAAACTGTGATTATCATTTGCTCAAACGCTTTCCGCATGCATCGGCGTCATCCTGAGGAGCCGCGCTTTTGCGCGGCGTCTCGAAGGATGGGCCACTTGCACAACCTCAATTATCCTTCGAGGCTCGCCCAAGTGGGCTCGCACCTCAGGATGACGGCCCGTAATCGGGGGTTCATTTCATGTCCGTAAAAATCAAACGTTCCGTCTATGCCGACATGTTCGGGCCGACCACCGGCGACCGGGTGCGGCTTGCCGACACTGATCTCATCATCGAGGTCGAGAAGGATTTCACCACCTACGGCGAGGAAGTAAAATTCGGCGGCGGCAAGGTGATCCGCGACGGCATGGGTCAGTCGCAGGTCACCAACAAGCAGGGCGCAGCCGACACCGTCATCACCAATGCGCTCATTGTTGACCACTGGGGCATCGTCAAGGCCGATGTCGCGATCAAGGAAGGCATGATCAGCGCCATCGGCAAGGCCGGCAATCCCGACATCCAGCCCGGCGTGACCATCGTGATCGGCCCCGGCACCGACATCATCGCGGGCGAAGGAAAAATCCTGACCGCCGGCGGATTCGACAGCCACATCCATTTCATCTGCCCGCAGCAGATCGAGCATTCATTGATGTCCGGCGTCACCTCGATGCTCGGCGGCGGCACCGGGCCTTCGCACGGCACCTTTGCCACGACCTGCACGCCCGGCCCCTGGCACATGGGGCGGATGATCCAGTCGTTCGACGCGTTTCCAGTCAATCTCGGCATTTCCGGCAAGGGCAATGCCTCGCGTCCGGCGTCGCTGGTGGAGATGATCAAGGGTGGCGCCTGTGCGCTCAAGCTGCACGAGGATTGGGGCACGACGCCCGCCGCGATCGACAATTGCCTTAGTGTCGCCGACGATTACGACGTCCAGGTGATGCTGCATTCGGACACGCTGAACGAGTCAGGTTTCGTCGAGGATACGGTGAAGGCGTTCAAAGGCCGCACCATCCACGCCTTCCACACCGAGGGCGCCGGCGGCGGCCACGCGCCGGATATCATCAAGATCGCCGGCCTGAAGAACGTGCTGCCGTCCTCGACCAATCCGACCCGCCCGTTCACCCGCAACACAATCGACGAGCATCTCGACATGCTGATGGTGTGTCACCACCTCGATCCCTCGATCGCCGAGGATCTGGCATTCGCGGAAAGCCGCATCCGGAAGGAGACGATTGCTGCCGAAGACATCCTGCACGACCTCGGCGCGCTCTCGATGATGTCCTCGGATTCGCAAGCCATGGGCCGGCTCGGCGAAGTCATCATCCGGACCTGGCAGACCGCGGACAAGATGAAGAAGCAGCGCGGGAAGCTCGCCGAA
>DASQOU010000372.1:0-4331 GCA_035644295.1 Bradyrhizobium sp. | reverse complement strand
AACCGCCTTCTCCAGCACCAGCCTGCCGCCGAATGCCTGGCGCAGCAGCAATTCCAGCGGATTGTCATGGCTCTTGTGGGCCTCGAGATTGGCAATGATCTGCTCGGCGGCAATCTCGCGCCAGTGCTTGAGGATGGCGGTATGGAACGCGCCGATGTCGGCGAAGTGCCAGTAGAAGCTGCCGCGCGAAACGCCCATCGCCTTCGCCAGCGGTTCGGCCTTCAGCGCCGTGAAACCGTCGCTGGCCAGCGTTTTCAGGCCCTGATCGAGCCAGTCCCTTGCGGAGAGTTGATCGGTCATCCTTCATCCTGCGACAACGCACCATACACCACTGTATTGACAGCCGCCAGCGCCTCCGTCATACCAACCATACAGTCATGTATGGAGGGAGAGCGGCCCGATGCGCGATCTTCTATTGCAATGTTCCGGAATAGCCGCGATCTCGGTGGCGTTGATCCACGGTGTGCTCGGTGAAACCAGGGTGTTCGCGCGTGCCACCATCGAGCCGCCGCGCCTGCGCAACCTGATCCGTCTGGTCTGGCAGGCCGGTACGGTGGCATGGATTGGCGGCGGCGTGCTGCTGATCGCGGCTCCCTGGATGGCGTCGGAGCCGGCGCGGCACTGGATTATCATAACGCTCGCCGTCGTGTTCGGGTTTGCCGCGCTGGCCAATGCCTGGGCGCTGCGCGGCCGGCATTTCGGATGGGTGGCGCTGAGCGCGGTGGTCGCGCTGGCGGTGGCGGGGTATTAGCGCGCGCTCATAGCGCTCGTCCATCCAGCTTGCGCTTGCGGCGATCGCTTCCGGTGGCACGCCTGCGATCTCGCCGCCGCGGTGGAGTGAGCCACCACCGCGGCATCTCTGAGATCGAGCGCTTCAAGCGCGTGCCAGCGAGTGGCGGAGCCAATCCTCGAAACGGGTCGGCCCGAGGTGCGGGTGATCGCCTGGTGTCAGCGATCGATCATTCAGCTCGGCACCGTAGTAGCGTGCGTGAACGTCGGCGATCACCGGACGCCTGTCGTCGTTCGCGGCGAGGAACGTCTGGGCGAGCTTGTCGAGCGGAAGCGGTTCGGGACCGGCCACCTCGCGCATGCCGTTCACCGCTGGTCGGACCGCCAGAGCGGCGAGTATGGCGACGACGTCGTCCGATGCCACCGGCTGCAGCAGGGCTGGCGACAGCCGAATGACACCGCCGGCGGTACCCGACTTGATGATGCTGTCGACGAACTCGAAGAACTGCGTCGCGCGCAGGATCGTGTAGGGAATGCCGGAAGCCTTGATCAGCTTCTCCTGGGCCATCTTCGCGCGAAGGTAACCGCTTTCGGGAAGGCGTTCGGCACCGACCACCGACAATGCAACGTGATGTCCGACGCCCGCGGCGGCTTCCGCGGCGAGAAGGTTTCGATTTGAGGTTTCGAAGAATTCCAGAACGGCCTTGTCCTCGAACGACGGCGAGTTGGCCACGTCGACGACCACCTGCGCGCCGATCAGCGCGTCGGCCAGTCCCTCGCGCGTGATGGTGTTGATGCCCGAACTGGGCGATGCCGCTACCACCTCATGGCCCTTGCCTCGAAGAATGTTCACGAGCTTGGTTCCGATCAGGCCGCTGCCTCCGATAACCACGATCTTCATAATTTCTCTCCCGTTTGCCGCCCGCCCATCGGGCTGGTGATGGGAGAATGCCTCCGGGCCGGCCGGAAGACTTTGCAGCGGCCTTGAATTGGCATTGTGTTTTCCTTGCTTATTTGTCCAAGCGGGCCGCTATCCCACCGCCTGGCCGCTGACAAACGGTCGCGCCGCGAACGGTGGCCCCCGAGGACCGCCGTGCTATCAAGGGCTTGTCCGGCCGGAACAACTGTCAGCCCGGCCGCGACGAAATCGATCCCGGCACTGCGCCTGAGGTGATGGAGCGCCGCCGACGTGCAATTTGTTTTCGAAGATTATGTGCTCGACCTTGACCGGCGCGAGCTCAGCCGGGGGTCGAAGGCCATTGCGACCGGGCCGCAGGTCTTCGACCTGCTGGTCTATCTCGTGCAGAACCGCGCGCACGTCGTCAGCAAGGACAATGTGCTGGACGCGGTGTGGGGCGGCCGCATCGTCTCGGAGTCGACGCTGACCAGTCATGTCAATGCGGTGCGCAAGGCGGTCGGCGACAGCGGCGGGGAACAGCGCCTGATCCGGACCATCGCCCGCAAGGGATTCCGGTTCGTCGGCGACGTCAGCGAAGTCCAATCATCGGATGGCTCCAGCCACGCCAACGACGAGTCCGCCGGGTCAAATGAAACGCCTGCACCTGCGCTGGCGCTTCCCGACAAGCCGTCGATCGCCGCCCTTGCGTTCCACAATCTGAGCGGCGACCCCGAGCAGGATTACTTCGCCGACGGCATCGTGGAAGACATCATTACCGCATTGTCGCGCATCCGCTGGCTGTTCGTGATCGCGCGCAATTCGAGCTTCACCTACAAGGGCCGCGCCGTGGACGTGAAGCAGATCGGCCGCGAACTGGGCGTACGCTATGTGCTGGAAGGCAGCGTGCGCAAGATAGCCAACCGGGTGCGGATCACGGGGCAATTGATCGACGCGACCACCGGGGCGCATCTCTGGGCGGAGCGGTTCGAAGGCAATCTCGACGACATCTTCGAACTGCAGGACCAGATCGCCATGAGCGTCGTCGGCGCGATCGCGCCGCAGCTGGAGCGTGCGGAGATCGAACGCGCCAAGCGGAAGCCGACCGAAAATCTCAGCGCTTATGACTATTATTTGCGCGGAATGGCCAACCTGCATCTGGGAACCAGGGAGGCCATCCACGAGGCGCTGTCACTGTTTGATGAGGCGATACGGCTCGATCCGGATTTCGCGTCGGCCTATGCGATGGCGGCGTGGTGCCATTTCTGGCGCAAGGTCAACGGCTGGATGATCGATCGCCCGCGGGAGACCGCCGAGGGTGCTCGATTGGCGCGCCGGGCCGTCGCGTTGGGCAGAGACGATGCGGTCGCACTCACGAGAAGCGGCCACGCGCTCGCCCATCTTGCCGGCGACCTCGAAGGCGGCATCGCTTTGCTCGACCGAGCCCTGGTGCTCAATCCAAACCTGGCGGCTGCCTGGTTTCTCGGTGGATTTCTGAGGGTCTGGCACGGCGAGTCCGACGGCGCCATTGAGTATTTCGGGCGGGCCATGCGTCTGAGCCCGCTCGACGCGGAAACCTATCGAATACAGGCTGGCATGGCCGTGGCGCATCTCTTCGCAGGGCGCTTTGACATGGCGTCGTCATGGGCGGAGAAGGCGTTCCGGGATTTGCCAAGCTTTCTGATGGTGGTCAGCATTATCGCGGCAAGCCACGCGCTGGCGGGCCGAATCGACGAAGGCCGCCGGGCGATGGATCATTTGCGTCAGCTCGATCCCGCGCTGCGCATCTCCAATCTCAGGGATTGGCTCCCGATTCATCGACCGGAAGATCTCGCCACGTTCTCGGACGGCCTGCGAAAAGCCGGGCTGCCGGAATGACAATCGGCGTTTCGGGCGGGTGGCGCGGCGCGCGGCGGTTGCGCTGGCGGAATTGCGGCGGCATGGGATACCCGCTGACCGAAAAGGTGCCCGGCGGCGCTCGGCCGCCGGGCAGTCTGGGAGGAAGCGCCCAACGCGGGCTCCGGACAGCGACGCGGCCCACCCTCTACTGGTACGGCAGAGGGTCGCTCTTGCCAGGTCGCCGAATTTCAATGCGATAGAATCAAGCCTTCAAACGCAGAAGCACTCGCGAATGGCCGCACAACGCGAACCGCAAACATCATCGGGCGAAAGTGTCGGCTGCATTTGTGATCGAGGCGGCCGCCTTATCCTTCGCAGGCGCTGGCAACTTGCCGGACCTGTTGCGTGCACTGCGAATCAGTGACACGGCATGGTTGTAACTTAAGCTGCCCGAGAGCCGCAGTCCGCCCTTTCGAGTGCTTAGGTGCTCGCCCAGGGACTTATTTTTTTGCGGAACCATGAGGGTTTTTGGTGGAACCATCAGAGCGCCGCTGCTGTCAGAGCATGATCCGGAAAAGCATGCGCTCGGGCCACGACCCGATGGGCGGGAACCGGTTTTCCCTCGGGACAAACGCGAAGCGTTTGCCCGGAGATCATGCTCCAACAAAAGGATGAGATCATGATCCGATTCAATCCGATCGGATCATGATCTAGTACCGACTATGAAAGATCGGTGAGTCGCTTGCTGCCCATGCTTCGAGACGCTCGCGTCGCTCGCTCCTCAGCATGAGGTTGTTGTGTTTCAACAAGTTAGACCTCATCCTGAGGAGGCCACGAAGTGGCCGTCTCGAAGGATGGGCTGCAATAC
>DASQOU010000371.1:0-9158 GCA_035644295.1 Bradyrhizobium sp. | reverse complement strand
ATGCAGAACGAGGTCGAGGCGCATTACAGCGATCTTTCAGCCCGCGCCTCGGACGCGCTCGGCAACGTCGCGCTGGTGCAAAGCTTCGTGCGGATCGACGCCGAGGTACAGGGTATGCGCTTCGTGGCCGACAAGCTGTTGGCGGCGCAGATGCCGGTGCTTTCATGGTGGGCGCTGGTCACCGTGATCACCAAGGCCTCAACCACCATCACCATCCTTTTGATCTTCACCATCGGCATCGTGCTGCACGACCAGGGCCTCACTTCGGTCGGCGAGATCGTGATGTTCGTCAGTTTCGCCACCATGCTGATTCAGAAGCTCGAACAGGTGGTCGGCTTCATCAACAGCCTGTTCATGGAGGCGCCGCGCCTAAAGGAATTCTTCAACGTGCTGGACGCCGTGCCCGCCGTCCGTGACCGTCCCGACGCGATCGACACCGGGCGTCTGTCCGGTCTGGTCGAATTCAACGATGTCTCGTTTTCCTATGACGGCAAGCGGCCTGCGGTCGAAGATCTTTCGTTCACGGCCCTGCCCGGCCAGACCGTCGCACTGGTCGGCCCCACCGGCGCCGGCAAATCCACCGCGATTGCGCTATTGCACCGGGCGTTCGATCCGCAGTCGGGCTTTATCAAGATCGACGGCATGGACGTCCGCGGCCTCAAGCTGACGGCGCTGCGGCGGAATATCGGCGTGGTATTTCAGGAGGCCCTGCTGTTTGATCGTTCGATAGCCGACAATTTGCGGGTCGGTAAACCGGACGCCACCGACGAGGAGTTGCGCATCGCAGCCAGGCGCGCACAGGCGCTGGAATTCATCGAGCGCAGCGAACGTGGATTTGAGACCAGTGCCGGCGAACGCGGGCGGATGCTGTCCGGTGGCGAGCGGCAACGGCTGTCGATTGCGCGGGCACTGTTGAAGGATCCGCCGATTCTGATTCTCGATGAAGCGACCAGTGCGCTCGACGCCGTTACCGAGGCCAAAGTCAACGCCGCGCTCGACGAGGTGATGAAGGGACGCACGACCTTTGTGATCGCTCACCGGCTTTCGACCATTCGCAACGCGACGCGTATCCTGGTGTTCGACAACGGAAAGGTGATCGAAAGCGGAACTTTCGATGAACTGGTGGCGAAGGGCGGCCGGTTTGCGGAACTCGCAAGGGCTCAATTCATGGTTCATGAGAGCGCGCGGACCAGCATTCAGGTACCCCAGCCGAGCAGCACCGCCGCAAAGACATAAGCATCGCCGAAATTCGGCCCATTTCGTCCACGATTTAGTTGTGGAGCCTCTGTTCCGGACTGCGAAGCAGGTATAGATTTGCAACAGCCGTGAGCGACGGCCCCGGACACGCTTGAAACCCGAACGTTACATGCAAGGACCTCCTTCTCGAAGGCGGGTCTCAAAGGACCGGAACCGGATAGTGCATTTTCTTCGCCCGTTGCCTTTCAAGCCATCGTTGAGCTGGATTGTTTTTCTCGCAGCGTTCGCGGTTGCCACGCCAAGCGTGGCGAATGCCGAAGCGCTGCTGGTCGTCGAGGCCGACACCGGCAAGGTACTGCAGGCTGAGAACGCGACCTATCCCTGGTATCCCGCATCGGTGACCAAACTGATGACGGCTTATGTGACACTCAAGACCGTCAAGGAAGGCCGGATGTCGCTCGATACGCTGCTGACAGTATCGCCTGTTGCGGCCTCGCAATCGCCTTCGAAGATGGGTTTCCGGCCGGGCATTCAGGTTACCGTCGATAATGCGCTCAAAATGATGATGGTGAAGTCGGCCAATGACATGGCCGTGGTCCTTGCCGAGGGTGTTGGAGAATCGATCGACGGCTTTTCGGCGCTGATGAACCAGAACGCGCAACGGCTCGGCATGACGCAAACGAGCTACGTCAATCCGAACGGCCTGCCCGCGGACGGTCAGATCACTTCGGCGCGCGATCTGGCGATCCTTGCCCGCGCGATCATTCGTGATTTGCCGGAATACGAATATTTCGTCCACATTCCCTCGATCCGTTACGGCCGCAGGGTCACGCAGAATTTCAACAAGCTGATCGGACGCTATCCCGGCGCCGATGGCTTCAAGACCGGTTTCATCTGCGCTTCCGGCTATAACCTGGTGGCGTCGGCAACCCGCAACGGCAAACGGCTGATCGCGGTGGTGCTCGGTGCATCATCGGGTCGGGCGCGTGCGGTAAAGGCAGCGCAACTGCTTGAGCGCGGTTTTGCCAACAACTCGCTGTCCTGGTTGCGCCCCTCGCTCGGCACGGTCGATAATCTGGTACCGATCGATGCCTCGCCGCCAAACCTGCGCGACGAGATGTGTAACGGCAAGCGCCACAAGCCGGCCAGCGACGAAGATGAGGACACGGTTGCAAGCAACGCCACCGGGTCCGGCAACTCCGAACCCGCGCTGGCGTTCTTCGCCGCAGGCCTGCAGCCGCCGATGTCGAAGCCGTCGGAATTGCTGGCGGCGGAGCCCGCGCCGTCAGAGCCCATTCCCGTCTATACCGGTCCGACCAGGACCGGCGCCGCCTTGATTGCCGCAGTCGCAGCCGACGCCGACCAACAGACGTCGCGGCATCGCGGAAAAAAGTCGCGGGTCGCGGCGAAAAATATCTCGGCTGAGAAGAATGACGCAAAGTCCGAGGCCAAAGATACCGGTAAGGACGACAAATCGGGCGCGGCCAAACCCGCCCACGTCAGGCATGCAAATGCCAAGCCGGATGCTCCCCCGAAGGCCACCGACGTGAAGCCGGCAAAGCCTAAGGCTGCGGCAAAGCATTCGGCCAAACCCAAGAGTACCGAGGCCAAACCAGCGGATAAAACCGCTGCTGCGCCGCGCACTTAGCGCCTTCGCCGGTCGGGCCGGCACTTTTCCGTGACCGATACGGGTAAAGCGCAGCGCCGCTTGCCATCGGCCGTCGCTATGCTCAATACTGCTCCAAATAATCGGTCCCGCGCCAATAAGCGGGCGAGCCCAAGGGAAACGAACCAAGAGGGGAAATAACATGGAGCGCATCTGGCTCAAGCAATATCCGGCCGGCGTGCCCGCCGATATCGATGTGACCCAATACTCATCTCTGGTCGAGCTGCTGGAAGAAAGCTTTGCGAAGTTTTCCGACCGCAAGGCTTTCATCTGCATGGACAAATCCATCAGCTATCGCGACCTCGACGATATGTCGCTGGCGCTGGCGGCCTATCTGCAGAGCTTGGGTCTGCAAAAGGGCGCACGCGTCGCGCTGATGATGCCGAATGTGTTGCAGTATCCGGTGTCCATCGCCGCGGTGTTGCGCGGCGGCTTTTCGGTGGTGAACGTCAATCCGCTGTACACCCCGCGCGAACTCGAGCATCAGCTTAAGGATTCCGGCGCCGAGGCGATCATCGTGCTGGAGAATTTCGCGACCACCGTGCAGCAGGTGTTGGGCAAGACCTCGCTCAAGCACGTCATCGTCGGCAGCATGGGCGATCTGCTCGGCTTCAAGGGCATGATCGTCAATCTGCTGGTGCGGCGCGTGAAGAAGATGGTGCCGCCTTATTCGATTCCCCGCGCCATCGCCTTCAATGACGCCATTGCGGCCGGCCGCAACATGAAGCTCGACAAGCCCAAGCTCACGCCCAACGACGTCGCCTTCCTGCAATATACCGGGGGCACCACCGGCGTTTCCAAGGGCGCGACGC
The DNA here is from genome assembly GCA_035644295.1 of Bradyrhizobium sp. GTDB lineage: Bacteria > Pseudomonadota > Alphaproteobacteria > Rhizobiales > Xanthobacteraceae > Bradyrhizobium. Next base: position 5,483 of record DASQOU010000371.1, on the reverse strand, counting down.
TCCTTCACCGCAACGTTGTCGCCAACGTGCTTCAGAACGACGCCTGGCTGCAGCCCGCGCTGAAGAAGCCGCCGCAGCTCGAGGGATTATTCATCGTCTGCGCGCTGCCGCTCTATCACATCTTTGCGCTGACGGCGTGTTTCCTGCTGGGGACGCGCGCGGGCGGCACCAATCTGCTGATTCCCAATCCGCGCGACATGGCCGGCTTCGTCAAGGAGCTGATGAAATATCAGGTCAACTTCTTCCCGGCGGTCAACACGCTCTATAACGGGTTGTTGAACACGCCCGGTTTCGACAAGGTCGATTTCTCCAAGCTGAAAGTATCCAACGGTGGAGGCATGGCCACCCAGAAGTCGGTTGCGGAAGCCTGGCTGAAGACCACCGGCTGCTCACTGTCCGAGGGGTATGGCCTGTCGGAGACCTCGCCGACGCTGACTTGCAATCCGGCCGACACCGATAAATTCTCCGGCTCGATCGGGATTCCCGTCCCATCGACCTATCTGTCGATCCGCGACGACGACGGCAACGAGGTGCCGCTCGGTCAGCCCGGCGAAATCTGCGCCAAGGGCCCGCAGGTGATGGCCGGCTACTGGAATAGGCCTGACGAGACCGCCAAGGTGATGACGCCGGACGGTTACTTCCGCACCGGCGATATCGGCGTTATGACCGCGGACGGCTATACCAAGATCGTCGATCGCAAGAAGGACATGATCCTGGTCTCCGGCTTCAACGTCTATCCCAACGAGATCGAGGAAGTGATCGCCAGCCATCCCGGCGTGCTTGAATGCGCCGTGATCGGCGTCAACGATCCGCGGTCGGGCGAGGCCGTCAAGGCCTTCATCGTCAGGAAGGACCCGAGTCTTACCGCCGAGGACGTGATCAAGTTCTGCGGCACGCAGCTCACCGCCTACAAGGTCCCCAAGCAGATCGAGTTCAGGACCAGCCTGCCAAAGACCAATGTCGGAAAGATCCTGCGCCGCGAGCTGCGGGATGAAAAGAAGGCCGCGGCCGCCTGAATGAGCGGCTTGCGCAAGTCCGTTCATGACCGACGCTCGTGATGTTACGCCTGAGGAGATCCTCGCATTTTGGCGCGAGGCCGGGCCTGCGCGCTGGTACAAGAAGGACGCTGGGTTCGACGCCGTCGTGCGCAGCCGATTTCTCGGACTGTGGCAGAAGGCAGCCGCCGGCGAGCTGACGTCCTGGGAGACCTCCGATGACGGCGCGCTGGCGCTGGCCATCGTGCTCGATCAATTCCCCCGCAACATGTTTCGCGACGATGTGCGGACCTATTCAAGCGACGCCTTGGCCCGCCACGTCGCGGCTCGCGCCATAGCGCGTGGCGCGGACCTGCGCGTTGAAGGGGCGCTGCTGGAATTTCTCTACATGCCGTTCATGCATTCGGAGCAGCTGGCCGACCAGATGCGTTGCGTCGAGCTGTTCCGCAAGGCGGGCGGCCCGGAGAACCTGAAATATGCCGAGAACCATGCCGGCATCATCCGCCGGTTCGGGCGCTTTCCCCATCGCAATCGCGTCCTGGGGCGCATCACGACATCGGGAGAACAGGCCTTTCTCGACAATGACGGGTTTTCCGGCTGATGACAGAACAGTGAATCCCTAAGACCATTGCCGTTTCCGGGGCACCGAATATTGTGCCCGCCGCCTTCCCGGTTTAAGAAACATCCGCACAATCAAGGAGAATTGACGATGGCCATCAAAGTTGGCGACAAGCTGCCCGAGGCAAAATTTCGCGTGATGACGGCGGACGGTCTGCAGGTCAAGACCACCGACGAGGTCTTCAAGGGCAAGAAGGTCGCGCTGTTCGCGGTGCCCGGCGCCTATACCGGCACCTGCCACAAGATGCATTTGCCGAGCATCTTTCTCAACGCCTACGCCATGAAGGACAAGGGCGTGAACACGATCGCGATCGTCTCGGTCAACGATGCCTTCGTCATGAACGCCTGGAAGCGCGACACCGACCAGCGCGATGAAGCCACCTTCCTCGCCGACGGCAATGCCGAATTCACCAAGGCGATCGGCATGGAGCTGGATGCCTCCGGCAATGGGCTCGGCATTCGCTCGCACCGCTATTCGATGTTGGTGGATGACGGCGTCGTCAAGAAGCTCAATCTCGAGCCGGCCCCCGGCAAGGTGGAGGTTTCCGGCGGCGATACGCTGCTGGGGCAGCTGTAAGTTTTCTCCGTCGTTCCGGGGCGCGAGCGCCAAGCGAGCGAACCCGGAATCTCGAGATTCCGGGTCTGGTGCTAGCGCACCATCCCGGAATGACGGAGCAATGATCATTCCCTCCTACCTCTTCAACCTCGCCATCGCCACGCCGTCGCGCGCCAATTGGTCGGCGCGCTCGTTGGCGTCGTGGCCGGCATGGCCCTTGACCCAGTGCCAGCGTACCTGATGCGATTTTAGCGCGGCGTCGAGGCGCTGCCACAGCTCGGCGTTCTTGACCGGCTTCCTGTCGGCGGTGCGCCAGCCGTTCTTCTTCCAGCCATGGATCCAGCCGGTGATGCCCTGACGCACATACTGGCTGTCGGTGTAAAGATCGACCGTGCAAGGCTTCTTGAGTGCCTCCAGCGCCGAGATCGCCGCCATCAATTCCATGCGGTTGTTGGTGGTATGGGCCTCGCCGCCCTTCAATTCCTTTTCGAGGTCGCCGAATTTCAGGATGGCACCCCAGCCGCCCGGCCCCGGATTGCCCGAGCATGCGCCATCGGTATGGATCGTGACCGAGGGCAGCGCGCTCACGCCATCAGTCCCGAGGCCAAAACGCCATAATCGCGGATCGAGGTCACGCTTCGCTGAAAGCGCAGCTTGCGGACATATTCCAGCGGATCTTTCGGCCGCACCAAAGCGCCATCAGGCACGTTGAGAAAGTCGACCAGGCGCGTCAATAAAAAACGCAGCGCGGCGCCGCGCGCCAGCAGCGGCAGCGCATTCTCCTCGGCGCCGGACAATTTCCGCGTCCGGCCATAGGCGCCGAGAAAGGCGCGCGCCTTGGTGACGTTGAACGAACAATCGCTCTCGAAGCACCAGGCGTTGAGACAGATGGCCACGTCGTAGGCGAGCATGTCGGTGCAGGCGAAGGTGAAATCGATGAGGCCGGAAACCCGCTCGCCGAGAAAAAACACGTTGTCGGGGAACAGATCGGCGTGAATCACCCCGATCGGCAAGTCCTTCGGCCAGACGTTGCTCTCGAGATGATCGAGTTCGGTGCCGAGAAAATCGGCCAAGCCATGCTGCACCTCGTCGGCGCGTGAAGCGGCCTGTTCGAACAGCGGACGCCAGCCGCGCACCGACAGCGCATTGCCGCGGGACATCGGAAAATCGGCGCCAGCGAGATGCATCTGCGCCAGCGCCTCCCCGACGCCGGCGCAATGCGCGACATTCGGCTTTCGCGGCCAGATTCCTTCCAGAAAATTGATGATCGCCGCCGGGCGGCCGGCGAGCGTGCTGAGCACTTCGCCGCTCTTGTTCTTCAGCGGCTGCGGGCAAGAGATGCCGCGCGAGGCGAGGTGAGTCATCAGGCTGAGAAAAAACGGCAAGTCGCTTTTGGCGACGCGCTTCTCGTACAGCGTCAGGATGAAATATCCGGCCGAGGTGTGGAGCAGGAAATTGGAATTCTCCACGCCCTCGGCGATGCCCTTGTAGGACAGCAACTCGCCGACGTCGTAAGTCTTCAGGAAATCCGCAAGCTCGTCGGCGGCGACGTCGGTGTAGACCGCCATGTAGCGTCCTGATTCCGAAGTTCGCCTGCCCTCGCGGTGCCCTCCGATGCGAACTTCGGAATCAGAGGGACGCTACAAATCTATAATTCTGGTGCGGATTCGGGATTTGAAGTTCCTAGACGAGCGCGCGGCCAACTGGGTAGGAACTTCAAATCCCCCGCACCAGTGCGCCTACGCCGCGTCAGGCCGCAGCGAACGCGGCAACGGAAAGAATTCGTTTTCTTCCGCGGCCGAGACCGTCTCCACATGCAGTTCGTAGCGCTCGGCAAACGCACCCATGATCTCTTCGACGATCACCTCCGGCGCCGAGGCGCCCGCGGTGATGCCCAGCGTCTTGATGCCCTCGAACCTCGACCAGTCGAGATCGCCGGCGCGTTGCGCCAGGATCGCAATCGGGCAGCCCTCGCGCTCGGCGACTTCACGCAAGCGCTGCGAATTCGACGAATTCGGCGCGCCGACCACGATCAGGGCGTCGACCACGGGTGCTACCTTCTTCACCGCAAGCTGGCGGTTGGTGGTGGCGTAGCAGATGTCTTCCTTGTGCGGGCCGGAGATGTTCGGGAACCGCTCCTTCAGCATCGCGACGATTTCGGCGGTGTCGTCGATCGACAGCGTGGTTTGCGTGACGAAGGCGAGATTGTTGGGATCCTTCGGCGTGAAGGTCGCCGCGTCATGGGCGGTCTCAATCAGCGTCACCGCGCCCGGCGGCAATTGTCCGAGCGTGCCGACCACTTCCGGGTGATGGGAATGCCCGATCAGCAAGATCTCGCGGCCGCGCTTGAAATGGATCGCCGCCTCGCGGTGCACTTTCGTGACCAGCGGGCAGGTGGCGTCGAGCGAAAAGAAATTGCGGGCACGGGCGTCCGCGGGCACCGATTTGGGAACCCCGTGGGCCGAAAACACCACCGGTGCGTTGGTATTGTCGGGGATTTCGGCGAGTTCCTCGACAAAAATAGCCCCCTTGGTCCGCAGGCTGTCGACGACATAGCGGTTGTGGACGATCTCGTGGCGGACATAGACCGGGGCGCCATAAATCGTGAGCGCCCGCTCGACGGTATCAATCGCCCGCACCACGCCGGCACAGAAGCCCCGTGGCGAGCAAAGCACGATTTTCAGCGGTGGTTTGGCGGACATAAGGGCGGTCTCGGACCGATTAACCCCTGACCTCAGGGGCGGAACGGTCGATTTCACATAAGGAAAATTCGTTAAAGGACTTGGTCGTTAAGGACTTGGGACGGCTTTTGGCCGCTGTCAAGGCCGCATCAGCAAACCATTGCGCAGGTCTGCCCGGACGGCTTATATAGGGCGTAATTCCCGTCATCGCTGATGACCACGGCTTCGCCTCCAAAAGAGGTGGGCGAAGCGCAAAGGAGATTTGCCATGAGCAATGCACCGCTGATGCCAAAGGCGACTGCCGTGTGGCTGGTTGACAATACCGCGCTGACCTTCGACCAGGTGGCCGATTTCACCAAAATGCACCCGCTGGAGGTTCGTGCCATCGCCGACGGCGATGCAGCCCAGGGCATCAAGGGCATGGACCCGATTTCGACCGGGCAATTGACCCGCGACGAGATCGAAAAGGGCGAAAAAGACCCGAATTACCGCCTCAAGCTCGGCGAGAGCAAGGTGACCCTGCCGCCGCAGGCCAAGAAGAAGGGCCCGCGCTATACGCCGGTTTCGCGCCGTCACGAGCGGCCGAGCGCGATCCTGTGGCTGGTGCGCAATCACCCCGAATTGAAGGACGCG